>DATJWZ010000407.1:0-22481 GCA_035500795.1 Candidatus Eiseniibacteriota bacterium
CGCTGCTCGCGTACCAGTCCCGCAATCGCATTCAACGTATTAAAAAGAAAGTGCGGCTCAATCTGACGGCGCAGTGCATTCAATTGAGCCTTCGAGAGTTGCTCGTTCAGCCTCGCCGTCTCGGCTTCTTGGTGGGCGAAGCGGCGCTGCGTCTCGGCAATGTGCGCAACCAGCAGGATGAGTCCGTACAGAATTACGGACGACAGTATCCCGCCGAAAAACTTGCGGCCCCACAGCTGCATGAACGGATTTGGACCGGGATTCAGCGCATACGGGTTGAACAAGTCCTCCCACATCGAGATCCAGGCAGATGCAACGAGATTCGTTGCCATGCACGCCGCAAGATGTGAGATCCAGAATGCAGGGCGCTTCCAATCCAACGTGGGGAATCTGTAATCCAGTCGGAATGCAATAGGTGTCGCCAGCATCCAGGGAATCCATGCCAGAACGTTCGTGAAGAATAGCCGCCACCAATGGTGGTTCATGCCTTCGGCGCGCATCACAAACACTGTTTGCGTGGCGTCGAACAGCCCAAACCCCAGCCACATCGCAACAATCCAGTACCAGCGCGGCGGCTCGAATTTTCTGAGACTCGCTCTCATATTGCGGAATCCTACTCCAGTCAGGGGCAAGGAGGTCAACAATGCAGCGAAACGCACCCTTTGTGCAGCCGACGGTGTGGTGTTCAGCGCAGATTCAGGGCAGAATGCCTGCCATGATTCCCACAGCAAAAAGGCTCACCCTCGCGATATTCCTGCTGTTAACCTCGGCCGCACTGCTGAAATCTTCGCCCGCACCCGCTCTTCCCGGTGGTCCGGAATACACCGGCGACGATCAGCTGAAGCTGCCCGAGAACTATCGGCAATGGGTGTACCTCACGACGGGCTTCGACATGAGCTATAGCGCGGGTTCAATGAATATGGACCATCACATGTTCGACAATGTCTTCGTCAATCCCGAGTCTTACAAGGCATTCACCGAGACAGGGACGTGGCCCGACAAGACGATGCTCGTCCTTGAGGTGCGGAAGGCGGAAGGCAGAGGGTCGATCAATCAGAAAGGAAATTTCCAGTCCACCAATGTCATGGGACTCGAAGTCCATGTGAAAGACGAAGCACGTTTTCCGGGGAAATGGGCCTTCTTCGGATTTGACGACAATAAGACGGCAAAGATGACCCCGAAGGAAGCGGCATGCTACACCTGCCATCAAGATCATGGCGCCGTCGACACGACATTCGTTCAGTTCTACCCGACGTTGCTCCCGATCGCCCAGTCGAAGGCTACTCTCAGCGCGGGATATCAGAAGGACGAGGCAGCGAAGAAGTAGAACAGCCCAGAGTTAATAGCAGAGGTCGCTTCCCAACTATGGGTTCCCCATTTCTCCCGCGTTCTTTTGCGCCAGAAGTGGGGATTTTTGATTTTCATCTTGCAGAATTTCCAGTCTCATGTCATCTTCAGACATCTCTTACGAAAGGACGCCCGATTTGGCGTACTACAACCACAAATCGCTGTGCGGGCAACGGTGGCCAATACACGGCCTCAGTTGTCTCAGGGCGTTCTTCGGCTGCGCAAGCTAGTCCGAAGCGCTCTCTCCAGCAAAACCTAAATCCAGGACGAGCGGGCTAAATCTGTCCGCACGTCTACAAATAGACGCAAGATCACCGCTTGCCCGGCAACAAGGTGCTGCCGGACGAGAAGGGAGTCCTCTGCTCAAACGCTGGTCCAAAACCGGTTAGAAACGAAACAACAATGACGATCACTTTGCGAATTAAGAACGGCACGTTGGTCGAAGGCGAGTCTCTCTGCCGCACTTGCCGCAACGCGCACATCCAAAAGGGATTTCGCGAGAGCGAGGAGGCCATCTTCTGCGCCTGGGGCATGTTCCGCCCGGTTGGCTTCAAGGTGGCTGAGTGCACCGACTATGCCAACCGCCTCGTACCGTACCGTTGGGAACTCGAAAAGATGGCTTTGCTCATCAACGTTAATCCAGCACGGAAGCCTTCCGGATTTCGTGCCGGTTTCGCTCCTGGGATTGAAGATGAAGTCGAGGATGATGACTCCGTCTCGTCCATGGAGTAGGCGAACCAACCTAGGGCCGAGGACGAATGTTTGTCGACTTCGGCCTTCTCAAGATGCGGGCGAGGCCAAGAAAGGCCAAGAAAGGAGATGGCGTGCCTACAATCTTGTTCGTGATTGTTGTCCGGCTTGTGATGATGTCGATCGCAGCGATGGCGAACCACCGAAACGCGCCGAAGCCTAAGCCGTTGTGCAATGAGTGTGCGTTCGCCCACATTCAGTTCGGCGCCTGCGGACGCAGTACCATCTCCTGCACTTTCGGCGGAGGTGTTCGCCTCCTGAAACTCGACGTACTCTACTGCACTGACTACGTCCCGCGTCAACGGCCGATTCGTCCCGCGATCGGCTTCATCCGTCAAGTCGGCCCGTCCGATTAAAGTATGCGAGCAATTGGGTACCCCATTTCTCGTGCGTTTCTTGTGCGAGAAGTGGGGATGTTTTGAGCTAGCAAAGCGGACTCTGGTCGCCCGAAATCACTGAGTCTTGGGTACTCAGTTTCTACTTCGCCGCCACTTTCACGGTCTTCGCAGCGGCATACTTCGCAATCCCCCGATACAGCGCCTCAGCGATCTGCTCCCTGTATCCATCGCTGCGGAGTTTCTGCTCATCGGCCGGACTCGACACGAACGATACTTCCGCCAGAATTCCCGGCATCGCGCTTTCAGTCAGCACAACGAATCCCGCTTCTTTGATCCCACGGTCGCGCAATCCCGGATTCTGAAGCGAGAGCGTTCCATAAAGTGACCGTTGCACGCTCGTCGCAAGCCGCCGCGATTGCTCGATGCGGTCATGAAGTTCGCCGGCATTGAGCGTCGGCATGGCTATGTTCTTCGGCATGGATCGCATGGCCGCTTCTTTCGGCGTGGCATTCGCCGGGAGATCTTTCGATCCCGGAGCAGAGAAAAAGTTGGTGTAGTAGGTCTCGACCCCGCGCGCAGATGGCAGATCGCTGTAATTCGCATGCACGGAAATAAACAAATCCGCCTGTGCCTGATTCGCGATCACAGCCCTATCGTCGAGGGGAATGTAGTTATCGTCCTGCCGCGTGTAGATCACATCCGCGCCAAGCCTCGATTCCAAAAGCTTGCCCAGCCGCTGCGCGATCTCGAGTACAAGATCTTTCTCGAGCAGGCCGCGGCGGCCCACAGTACCCAAATCCCATCCCCCATGTCCGGCATCCACAACGATGCGCATCTTCGGCACGTGCGTGCGCAATTGCAGATCTTCCTTGGTCGGTGGCGGCACAACGATGGCAAGCTTCGCCTTCTCCGCTTCCGGAGCTTTCGGGAAGAGATTCACCGCGCCTTTCGGAGCCGTCCCGGGCTTGCTTACCTGGATTACCAGGCGATAAGGATCACGTTCCAGACTCACCTGTGGGGCTGACACGTTTGCACTCGGCCGAGCTTCCAGCACTACGCGCGTCATGCCGGAAACGGGCTGCGCAATCCGAATGCGGCTCAGCAGCGAATCTCCGTCGAACGACTTTCCTTCGAGCCCGGGAGCGAGCTGCGTGTCGCGCAGATCGAAGTAAAAGCGCTCAGGATTCGTAAGGTGCCCAGGCTCGTACTGCACTTGATCTTCAAGATCTAGCACCACGGTGCTCGAATCCCCGGACGACCAATGCCGAATGGCGGTGACGCGCGGGAATTTGGATAATTCCTGCGGCGTCGCGGGAGTATTCTCCGGTTCGTTATCTTCAGAAATTTTCTCGCCGCTGGTCAGCGGGTTGGCTTCCGAGGCGGGAAGCGGCGCTTTCGCTGGCGCTGCCGGGGCAGCAGGCTGTGTGATCGGCTGATTCTGTACCATCGCCCCGCCAATCCGCGCGGTATTCATCTTCCACCAGACACCAGCGATAAATGCAGCGGCGATCACAGTACCGACCAACATCACCAGGAACCAAAGCCGGTTGGAAGCTTCCGGGGTCTGCGCAATTGTGAGGGACGGTTCGGCAACAGGTTCAGGAGTGGCAACCGCGCTTTGCTTCGTCTCTCTAACTTCCTCGACGACCTTGCTCGATGGCGCGACAGGGGTGACCGCTGGGGCGGCTGCGGTGAGAGACTCAACTTGCTTACTCTGGAGAGTCGAAAGGCTCTTGGGACTGGGAGTAACTGGAATCGAACTCGTGATGGCGGGTGGTGCAATAACCGGCGCCACTGTCTTGGGCAGTTCAGGAACAGCCGGCTTGGAAACTTGAGCCACTGGCGTCGCCACGGGTGTAGTGATCGCCGGAACTCCTGCCTTGGGCGCTTCCGGCACCGTTGGTTTCTGAGGCGGAACAATCGGAGCGCCGATCTTCGGGGTCACTGGCCCTGGTGTTGTGATTGGCGCAGGCGCTGCCGCTTTTGGCATTTCCGGTTGAACGACCGGCTTTGGAGGAAGTGGAATTTTCGGTGCCGAAGGCGCGGTCACAGCAGCAGGTGGAACACTCGTTGCACCGGCTTGTTTTGGCAGATCCGGCTTCACCACCTCCGTTTTCGCCGGCTCAACGCTTGTAACAGGAGCTTTCGGTACGTCGGCCTTAGTCGTTTCCAGCGGTTTGCTGGTAAGGACCTCCCTTGGAGGTTCACTCACAACCGGAGTGGGCTTCGGCGGTTCCAGCTTCGTGGCGGCAACTTGCGCCGACTGTGCAAACCGGTCTTCATCCTCCGGCTTCAGTGCGCCAAGAATGAGCTCTGCCAGCAGGCTAAGATTCCGGACATCGCTCTCATTGAACGCAAAGGGCCACGACGAGAAAGCTTCAAGCACGCCAATAACGCGTTTGCGCCCGCACAGCGGCACCGCAACCATCGAGCGCGCGCCCATTTTGCGGCAGGCGTGCAAATTTACTCGCGAGTCAGTTTCTGTGTCGTCACAGATGATGATCTGCGCCTGGCGGAAGCATGCCCCTGAAAATGCCGAGTCTCGATCGATGCGCTGTCCGACGTCCGGACGAACCGTGCCTGCGGCCGCGCGAAGCACAATTTCGTTGTTCTCTGCGAGCGCGATTGCCAGCCCATCGGCCCCCGTGATAGCGACGGCGCGCTCCGCTACAAGTTGCAAAACTTCATCGAGAACGAAGAGTTCCGCTGGTTCAAACTCGGCATGCACAATGGGTGAATCGAAATTGCCGCCACGCGAAGCCAAAGCCTTACGCCGACGAATCTGATCGTGCAGCGCCGAAAAAGCGAGCAACGCCTGCAGCGCCTCTTGCGGAGACGCTTTCTTCGCGGTTGTCAAAGGGCCGGGGTTATTCCCCGAGCCCGCCCAAGCGCGCGAACCAATCCCCGTTAACGACCCGGAGAGTGGGATTTCAGGTTTTGTTGTAGACGTGGCCATCGAGACACGGTCTCATGCCTAAGGTATCGGGCTTTGCTGCGACTTTCAATTGCTGAGGGTTGACCCTTCGGGCATGTACTTTGGTGTCCATACTAATTCCGCAATTCCGGACGGTCCACCACAATCCCGCCTCATCGCATTTTGAGGAGTACAATCCTGCCGACTTCAGGAGCCCAACGTGGATCATCCCATCACTCACGGAACCCCCAGACCCACCATTGCCGCAGGGATTGTCCTTGCGATCTTGGCAATGATCGCGATACCGGCTGCGATCGCGCTCCATTCCGTCGTCACTCCAGCCACCGTACACGCGGTGCCGGGAGCCTCACCCTACGGCTACACTTGGAGTTTACTGCTGTTTGTCATCCCGATCGTAGTGATCGGGGGATGGTTTCTGCCCAGCGCAGGGCTCGATATCCCTCGGCGCGCCTTCTGGCGAACCATTGCAGCTACTGCAACCACGGGCTGTCTTCTCGATGTCGTGTTTGCACGCTGGTTCTTTTATTTCCCCGATCCCAAAGCCACCTTAGGCATCCTCGCCCCCGCACTCGGTAAACCAGTTCCGATTGAGGAGTACTTCTTCTATGTCACAGGCTTCATCATGATCCTTCTCCTATACGTTTGGCTTAGTGAGTATTGGCTAGCCGCCTATACGGTGCAGGATTATCGCGGTGAGGCGCGTGCCTTGCCGCGCTTGCTCCAGTTTCATCCCACGTCCCTGATCATCGGCATCCTTCTGGTCGCGATCGCTATCCTCTACAAGCGTTACCTTTCCGATGTACGCGAAGGCCTGCCCGGATATTTCATCGTGCTCGTTGCCGGAGGTCTCACACCCGCTATCGGCTTTTATCCAGCAACCAAACGATTCATCAACTGGCGCGCGATGAGCATGACCATGTTTTTCATCATGCTCCTGAGCATGTTGTGGGAAGCCACGCTCGCCATCCCCTATGGATGGTGGAACTACCAGCATCATGCCATGCTGGGCATCTTTATCGGCGCATGGTGCGATCTCCCACTCGAAGCCGTCATCGTGTGGTTGGCGGTGACTTATGGGACGGTCATCCTGTTCGAAGCAGTAAGAATCTGGCAAGCATCTGAGCGACCTACGCGAGATATTTTTCTGGGACAACCCATGTAACGGTAACAATGAAGATTGTGGAGCACTGATCATTGGGGATTCGCAAATGGAAAATACACTTGTGGCTGAACTTCTATTCCCTGACCTTGACTCCTGTCCTCCGAACCACCCAAGTTACTAAGGCCCGTCAACCCACTCGATATACCATTTTCAAAGCGACCCTGCCGCCAACTACTTCGAGGCTGTACCTATGAGCGCTGGCGTTTCGACAGCTCGCGAAGCACGTTCCGAGCATCGGCACGAACTTCGCACGCTGACCTATCTCACCGTCAATCACGCGACTGGCGGAGTCATCCGCAATCTCAACCAGAAGGGCATCAGTGCGCAAATGCTAAAGGCCCTTCGGCCCGGTGAGCAGGTGCATCTGCGCTTCGAATTGCGTCGTCCGAAAATTCGTATAGAGGCAGTCGGCGAAGTGGTTTGGACCAGTGGATCGGGCCAGTGCGGCATGCGCTTTCTAAACCTTCCCCGCGGCATGCGCCAGCAAATCAACGAATGGATACTCGGCGATCTATTGGAGTCCGCCTCGCTGCACACCGGGCGCTCTCGATCTATCTTTTCGCGCGACTTGTTTGAAGTTCGCCATCTTGATGCCGATCCATCGGAGGAGTTCGTCCTGAGTTCTGAGGCAGACGACGGGCTGTTGATTTCGGGTGCTTCGGCAAAGGTAATCACCCTGCCGATGCGGCCCGAACCGCTTCAGCCTGCTCAGGAGTCCTTTCTCCCTTTGCCTCCCGAGGAGATCATCAATCTTGATTGGCTCTCTCAGCCGCTTACCCCTCGAGGGCTCGCAAAGATGATCGATGTTCTCGCCGTGATTGCGTCATTTTTCCTGTTCATTCTGGTATTCCTCTCGGTAACCGGAGAAGCTCCTCCCGCTCCGTTCGCAATGGCTGCCGCAGGGCTCGTATTAGTAACCACCATGTATTGGGGATTTTTCTGGGTCTTCGGCGGAGAGAGTCTAGGATCGCGCCTCGCGCGAAAGGCCGGCCTGGAAGCTGACAAGAGGAAAACGGAAGAAGAGATTTAGACTAAGAAGCGTTTACCAACCCGAATGTCGGGCTGTGGGAGGCTTGTCATTCCGAAGCGTGCGGGGTAGGCGCGCGAGGAATCTGCTTTTTCCCGCCACGATTTGCTAATTCGCCAGGAACTGTTGCGCCAACCAAAGTTGCAGTGTCCGCTGCTGCGGAGCGGCCACTTTCGTAAAGCGCATCCCAACATTGCCACAGTTATCGCGCCATACGACTTCCGCCTGTGCTTTCAATGCGGCCCTCGCGCCGGGTAATTCAAAATGCACCTGCAGAACGGTGTCCGCATCGATGAAATGATCGGTGTGGACCTGGATGCCTCCTTGGCTGACATTCACTAGGTGGGCGTCTTTCGGATCCTGTCCTTTAGACATCACTTCGACTGGAATTTCCACTCCCGTCCGGTGATACCGCAGCCTTCCATCCACAATCATATTGCGCGCCGCCGAAAGCGTGCGGACCGCGTTCTCCACGGAAATTGGCTTTTCGAACGCAAACAGGGCGCCCGTTTCATCCAAGTTAGCGACACAATCTCGCCCGCCCATGATCACCAGCGGCACCGTGTTCGTCTGTTTCTGTGGCGCCTGAAGATCCCGTAGCAGTTGCGAACTACCGTTTAGGTCGCAATCCACGATGAGCGCGTCGATCTTCGATTTGGATAGCCGCGCCAGCGCCTTCTGCGGTTCGTTCTCCACCGCCACGTCCATATGCAGGCCACCCAGGATGCATTCCAGAACACTCACTTCCAGCCAGTCGCGCGAGACCACCATCGAGGAAAGTGTCATGCCAACACTCTAGCCTCGGGCGTAACTCGGCCGTAGATCACTAACGTAATGACGGCTTCAGAATAGGGTCCTCGTCCCTGCCCCGACGGCATCCGACCCGGAGAGCCAAGATTTGGAACCATAGAATCGAAAACAAACACTCGTAGCCGGCGACTCCGATCTCGGACTTAGGACTTGGGAATAACGATACAGACTAGCTAAGTCCGCAGATTCATGGAACTTTTTCCGGACCGGCTGCGTACCTTTCCTTGCCTCCGGCGTCCAAGCAAGAGGACTCTGGAAATACATGCAGAATCTCGGAATCCATCAGTGCCAAGAACTTCCCGGTCCCGGATTTCTGCATCAGAGTTGATGAAGGTCTCAAATTTCTTCTTCGTCACCGTAATATTCACCGGGCTTTCGGTGTCTTAGTACTAAGGCGGGGTTTTTCCAGAAGAACCGGGTTGCACCACAGGAGCTATCAATGCGGACCATAACCGACATTCTCAGCCAGATCTTCCGCAATCTCTGGGCCCATAAGCTCCGTTCATTTCTTACCATGTTCGGAATCGCGTGGGGCGTGGGTTCGTTGCTCTTGCTAGTGGGTGTAGGGGAAGGTTTCCGTTCCGGCAACAAGCGCGAATTGGCGGAATTTGGCAAAGACATCATGTTCTTGTTCCCAGGCCGCGCTCCAGCCGTTGCAGGTAACATGAGCTCTGCCCGGTCCTATCTCCTGACCTACCAGGATTACCTCGATGTCCGCCACGCGCCCGAGATCCGCAATGCCTGTCCCCTAATCTCTCGCAACGACCTGCACGCAGTAAGTGAATTCTCCAACGGCAGCGGAGAAGTCCTCGGTACGGAACCCCAGTTGAACGAGATCAGTTACCTGCCCATCAACGAGGGCCGTTGGCTCAATGCGATGGATCTGGCGCAACGCCGCAATGTTGTTGTGCTGGGAGATCAACTCAAGAAAACTCTTTTCCCAGGGCAACAAGCAGTGGGCTCCTTCATTCTGCTTAACGGACTGCGTTTCGAAGTCATCGGCAGTACTCCACACCTCGGCCGCGGCGACAACATGTGGCTTAATAACCGAGCCTATATCCCATTTCCCGTGATGGCCTCCAACTTTCCTCTCAAGGGCGAAAATCATGAGAATTCGATTTCGTTCATCGAGTACCAGCCGCATGTAACTGCAGAACACACAATCGCCCGCGCCGCGGTACACAAGATCGTGGGGCACAATCACGGCTTTGACTCCAACGACGACAACGCCTTTGACGAGTGGGATTCCATCAAGGAATCCCAGATGGTCGGCACGATTTTCGACGTCATGAATATGTTCCTCGGTGCGGTTGGAATGGTAACGCTGGCTCTGGGAGCGATTGGCGTCATCAACATCATGCTGGTCGCGGTCACGGAGAGAACCCGCGAAATCGGACTGCGCAAGGCGCTCGGCGCGACCAACCGGAGTATCTTGACTCACTTCTTCCTTGAAGGCCTCCTTCTCACCCTGGGAAGTGGCATGTTGGGCTTAGCCTTTGCCGGTGGCCTCATGGGGCTGATGGGTGGAGTGCAAGGTCCGCAGGGATTCGATCCGCCCAAGCTGGTACCAATGTCCGCCATGCTGGCGATTGGCAGCCTGACTCTCGCGGGAGTAATCGCGGGCCTCTATCCCGCGCGTAAAGCGGCTTTGCTGCAGCCGGTGGAAGCACTGCGGCAGGAGTAAATGATGATGCGAGACCTACTTCAAGAGGCCTACGGCGCCATGCGCCACAACCGGCGCCGCACCGCTCTCACCATGCTCGGCATGGCATGGGGCATCGCTACGGTCGTGATGTTGCTTGCCTATGGCGATGGCTTCGGACGGGCATGTCAGAACATCTTCGCCAATTTCGGCACGAAACTCGTCATCGTGGTTCCCGGCAAGACTTCCATGCAGGCCGGCGGACAGAAATCGGGAGTCGATATCCGGTTCACGCAGGACGATGTCGACGCGCTTACCACAAACCTCCCGCAAATCACTCATATCACTCCCAGTGTCGATAAGCAGTCCATCGTGGCGTACGAAAACCGCTCATTCACGTTTACGGTCAGTGGGAACTATCCAAACGTTTATGACATCCGTTCTTTGAAACAAGGGCAGGGCCGCTTCTACAACATGGAGGATCAGGTGCAACGCGCCCATGTTGCCGTGATCGGCTCCGAGGCCAAGGACAAACTTTTCTCCGGTCGTAATGCGCTCGGCGAGTACATCCGCCTCGACGGAATCAGCTTCCAGGTCGTGGGTGTTCTCTCCGCCAAGATGCAGGAAGGGAACGACGATATCAATCGCGTCGTCTACATCCCCTTCACCACCATGAGCGACCTGAAGAGCACGCACTATCTCGACACCATCTGGTTCAACTATCAGACGCCGGAGTATCAGCGCATCGAACCGGCCGTACGCACGATTCTCGCGAGCCAGCACAAGTTCAACGAAACTGACCGCGAAGCCGTACGGGTCTTCAACCTCATGAATCAGCTCCACCAGTTCGAGATCATCACGCTCGGTCTGAAAATCCTGATGGGCTTCATCGGCACATTGACCCTCGGCATCGGCGGCGTTGGTCTGATGAACATCATGCTGGTCTCAGTGACGCAGCGCACCCGCGAAATCGGCGTACAGAAAGCTCTCGGCGCAAAGCGTGGATATATCCTGATGCAATTCCTGGCCGAAGCCCTGACCATTACCGCCATCGGCGGCTTGCTGGGAGTGATTCTCGCGTATGTGGTCGCGCTGTCGGTCGGTCGTCTGACTCTCTACAGCGCATTTGCAAAGAATGGAGAAGCTGGCGACATTCGTCTCCTGATCCAGCCAGCAACGCTGATCGCATCAACGCTAATTCTCGGCATGGTAGGCCTGATCAGCGGAATGATTCCGGCTCTACGCGCGTCACGCCTGGACCCGATCGAATCCCTCCGCCACGAGTGAAGGCTTTCTCAGCGACCTCACGAGTTTTTGTCATTCCGACACGCAACCGAAGGGAGCAAGGAGGAACCCGCTTCACAGCCCGTAGTCTGATCTGCGGCCGGAATCAGATTCGTATCAGCGCGTCGTCCGCAGCGATGCCGTTGCCGCGCAAAAATGAGTGGCGCCCTCAGACGCGGCAGATCTACAACCTCTCAGCGACCTCAGCGGCAGTCCTTCGCGAACTCAGCGGTCAAAAGCTTTTGGTGCCGAGACGAAGTAAAGCGTCATCCTTTGGCGCCAATTTCCGGCATTTGCTCCGGAGACATCTGCTCTCGATACCACTCTACAGTCCGCTTCAGTCCCTCTTCGAAATCAACGATGGCCTTGTACCCAAGCTCCGCTTCGGCCCTGGAAATATCCGCCAGCGAATGCTTGATGTCCCCACCCCGCTCCGGCCCGTACTTCAGTTGCCCCTTATATCCAGTCAGTGGTTGCAACGCCTTGAAGGTTTCATTCAGCGTGACCCGGCGTCCGGTGGCAGCGTTAAAGATTTGTCCCGCAACCTTCGCGGCCGGCGCTTTCGAGGCGAGCAGATTCGCTTCCACGACATTGTCGATATAAGTAAAATCGCGGCTCTGTTCTCCGTCGCCAAAGACAGTTGGCTGCTCGCCACGCAGCATCTGCGTGATGAACTTCGCCAGCACCCCGGAGTACGGAGAAGATGGATCCTGCCGTGGCCCAAAAACATTGAAGTACCGCAGGCACACCGTCTCCAACTCATAGCACCGGTAGAACGAAACCATGTAGTACTCGCTCGCCAGTTTCGCCACTGCATACGGTGAGATCGGGTCGGGCTTCATTCCCTCGTGCTTCGGCAAAGTCGGCGTGTCCCCATACGCAGCAGACGATGCCGCATAGACCACACGCTTCACCTTGGCATCGCGCGCGGCAACAAGTAGATTTACCGTGCCGTCGATGTTCGCGGCGTTACTGCCCAGCGGATCGAGAACGGACCTTGGCACGGATGGGATTGCCGCCTCATGAAATACGAAGTCGACTCCGGCACAAGCTTTATGCATCGCACCAAGATCGAGAATGTCCGCTTCGCGAAAATCGATCCGATCGATGATACCTTTCAGATTCTCGTGGTTTCCGCTCGAAAAGTTGTCGACACCGCGGACTTGTTCGCCCCTCGATAGTAGGGCCCGTGCGATCGATGATCCAATAAATCCGGCAATGCCGGTAATGAGATTGAGAGACATGCCTGAACATCATAACGGAATGCCCAGCAAAGGTGAGAGAGAGCAGGTTTAAGCTTCTGAAGCTCGAAGCTCGAAGCTCGAAGCTCGAAACTCCTACCTCTTCTCCTGACTCTTCTTTACTATCCGCACAAACTCCTCGCGCAACAGCGCCTGCCGACTCCCAAAGAACTCAACCAATGCTCCCATCGCAGCCGCTGGATCAGTAACATCCGGAATTTCCTTCAGTGCTCCACTCGCCGATGACGCGCTGCCCGCCCCGATTGCGACGCTACGGTGTGACAACATGGACAAGAGCCGTAGCAAGCTTGCTCTGTTTTCGTCCGACATGCCTTCAAAAGAAATGCCCATGCCGAGGTACGGATACGTCACTCGAACAATAGCTTGGGTTTCGACTCGAATACTGTTCGCGTCGAGTTTCAAATGCAGCACAGTCCCAGGTGGATATGTCGCCTGCGCCTCGACATAGCAGCCATGAATGCTGACATCGGTGAAGGTCGCCCACGTGTGCACGTCGCAGTTTTTCTCTTTGAGTTCGACACTCCCTTCACACTTGTAGCGCAAACTCCGTCGCTTCTCCGCTCCATGGAAGCGGTTGTCTTCATCCGCCGGAGTGCCCGGCTGCGCCTCTGGGACTTGCTGCCCGGACCCCACGTTCCCCGCCTGCCCGCCCTGTTTCAGAGCCATCAGGTACGCCACGCCTTCATTGATGTATTGCGCCATAAAGCACCGAAAGTACGATTCCCAAGCTAGGGAAGTGTTAATGCTTCTATCGGCTCAAAATGGATACGAGATTAGCGGGAACAATTCGGGATACGCTTCGGAAGACTAAATAAAAACGCTCCAATTCAACTGTAACTTCTTAGCCTTCACTGGCCGCAGTCGAACGCCCTCGCACGCCCAACATCCACGCTTAGAGGCTGCAACCGGCTTCACATCGAAGAAGTTTCTGCTGTTTGTGGCGGGGTGGCCACCTGCCGGATTTCTTTCCACAACTCATCGCGCCCTGCGCCGGTCTTCGACGAGTAGGGAAGCATCCGCGCACTCGGATATTCATTACTCAGTGTCCGCAACACATTACTAAGCTGGTTATTTGACAGCCGGTCGGCTTTGGTGGCAACCAGCAGCAATGCTCGTCCTGACGCATTCAGGAACTCGAGCAACTGCCGGTCGCTCTGTTGCGGCGGGACATTTACATCGACGAGCGCAACGCACAGAGCCAGCGTCGGCCTCTCGTTGAGATACGGCTCAATAAACTTCGGCCACTCCTGCGCCACCTCGCGCGAAATCTTCGCATAGCCATAACCTGGCAAATCGGCAAAGATGAACTCCGGTCGCGGCTTTCCCGGCCAGCGAATTTCGAAGAAATTGATGCTGCGTGTCCGTCCAGGAGTCGAGCTGGTTCGTGCCAGCTTGGTGCCGACGAGAGAATTGATGACGCTCGATTTGCCGACGTTCGAACGCCCAAGGAAGGCGATCTCAGGGACAGATGGGGCAGGGAACTGCGAAGGATCGGTAGCGGACGCCAGAAACCGGGAGAGTACCCTCATAACCAAGTTTCCTACGACCAATCGGCGATTGGCAAGGTGTGCATGACTCGGCCTTCCAAAAGCAGGATCGATATGAGAACGATTAGGGCCGACGACCGAGGACCGCCGACCAACAACCGACGACCAACGACCAACTCTACACGTAATCAAACAGCGTCATAAATCCAAAGTCCATATGCAACTGCTGATGGCAATGGAACAGCGTCATCCCGGGATTATTGGCCACAAAGTCAAACGAGACCTCCTGATACCCCCCGAGCATCACGACATCTTTCATCACGCCTGCGGTTGCCTTGCCCATAATGTTTGTGAGTTCGAATACATGCCGATGCAAATGGATCGGATGCAGGTCGTCGCTCGCATTGCGCATGTGCACGCGATAGCGTCGCCCTTCGTGTAAACGAAAAGTCGCGGGAGCCATCGCTCCCGTCACCGGATAAGCCGCTCCATTGATTGTCCACCGGTTGAATCCCTCAACCGCCGCATTCTCCTTCGCGAATGTCATCTCGAAGGTTTCGTCCGGCGCAGGAGCGGTCGCGCCGGGTTTGGCAAATCGTGTGTAATCCCAGCGAGATTTTGGCGGAGCCATCCATTGAGGCTTGCCCGCCTGGTGCGCATATTCCACCACGATGCCCATCCCGTGTCGCCGATCATCGTCATCCGTATCTCCCATAATCCACACGCCCGGATGTTTCATCTCCACAATCGCCGAGACTCTCTCCGCCGTTCCCAGCCAGAGAACCGGAACCGTTGCAGGATTTGGAACCGGGTTTCCATCCAGTGCGATGACCTTGAAAGTATGTCCCGGCAGAGCAAGGCTTCGAACCTCCGTGGCGCTCCCGTTCAGCACGTGAAACAGCACGCGCTCTCCAGCCTTTACCCGGATCGGTTCTCCATGTCCCAGCATGCGCCCGTTGATGGTGAATGACGAATAGCCGACCTCGTATCCATGAGGCATGCCCTTGTCCAAAGACGCCTTCATTTCCGACTCACCCTTCTCCTCAAGCGCCTTCACTCTCGTCGCTGGTGATAGCACATCCTGCGGCATATCGCCGCCACGGCTGAAATTCGGCTCAAACTCTTTCAATACGAGGAAGACTTCGCGATCGTAGTGGCCGGGGTCATTCTTCGGTTCGATATACACCTGCCCGACTTGCCCGCTGTACTGACCCGCGGAAAGATCCGCTCCCGCCCGATTGTGGGTGTGATAGAAGCGGTATCCCGATGGCTGTGGCACAAACGAAATCCGCCTCCGGCCGTGCGCCGGAATGTACGGTGTTCCCTCCTCGGAGGCTCCATCCACATCCACCGGCACGAACTGCCCATGCCAGTGCAGTTGCTCGGCAGTGTCGCTCTCATTCACCAGGTCAACGGTAACGCGCTGTCCTTCTTTCAATCGCAACAGGGGCGCAGGAAACTGGCCGTTATAGGTGGTGATCGAAATAATCTTCTTCGGAGCGATCTCCACAGCGCTGGCAGCGATTCTTATCGTGTAGTCGACAGAGCCGTCGTCCGAACCTGTCACACCGCTTCGTCTCAGCGGAGCCGCTGGTGCCATCGCCGGCGGAATCAGCACTCCCCCGGCTAGGACTCCAGCTGTCTTCAGGAAACTGCGTCGCGAGAATGTCATTCAATTCTTCACCATTCAACAGCTTATAGGATGCGCCATCGAGAAGACTGGTTCAATGAGGACGGTGAGACGTCTTGTCCCTCGCCTTCCACCAGTCCTGCCGGTACCCCAACCATCTTGTTCTTCATTCGCGACTTGACCTTTCTCCCGCACGGAAGTAACACGCGCGTTTCCCATCGTTCCGCCCCACCATTGAACTAACGGGATACCAGGCCGATTGAACCAGTAGCAAGCGAGATAGAGCCTCAAATCCGCCGCTCGCGGCACTGGAGATCGCCATGGAAAGCACTCTCGAAAACAAGCCGAAAAGCAGGCTGGAAATGCATACCCTGCTTTTGTGCGCCGACGTGAGCTTCCTCGGAATTACGCGTAGCGTCTTGCATGACTTGCAAGTAACGCCGCGAATCGTGAACACGTCTTCGGCGGCCCTCGCGATGATCCAGGCCCATGAATTCGAGACCATCATCGTAGATTGGCGGGAGATCGATAACCTCGCCGAATTCCTTTGCGCCGTGCGTCGTTCCAAACTGAATCAGGACTGCGTTCTCGTCGCAATCGTCCGCGACCTGTTGGACCTCAGACAGGCTTTTGCCGCCGGAGTTCACTTCCTGATTCACAAGCCCGCATCCGCAGTCCAGATCGAGCGTTGTCTCCGCGCCGCTTATAACGCGACCGTAGTCCGCCGCAGAAAACAGCACCGCGAAACAGTGGCCATTACCGCCTCGCTAAGCACCCATTCCCGTCCGCTATTTGAAGCAACGCTTGTCAACTTGAGCGAGGGTGGCGCAGCGATAGAGATCAATCCGAAAGTATTTCTCTCCGGTGCACTTCCAAGTGTTGGAGAAGAGATCGATCTGCGCTTCGCCCTGCCCGCCAGCGGAGAAGTCCTGGGCGTGAACGGCAGAGTCGTATGGAGCACGGTGTGGAAGTTCGGCGTGAAATTCTCCTACATCCCCGATGCCCAGCGCACAGCCCTGGAACGCTGGCTCACCGATTGCGTCGAGCGCTCCCTTGCCCAACTCTGCGAAAAAATCCGCGCAGCCTGTGCGTAAGGACCATAGAAATTCCAACGCATGAGGCGCGCCTTATTGAGCTTGCACCCTACAGCAGTGAGAGTTGAGGAAACCACACGATTACACTTAAACCCCGTCGTATTAAGTATCCCCAATACAGCTTCAGCAAAACGAAGTCAAAACGCCAAAGGAAAAGGCCCGCGCAAGCGGGCCTTCTTTGCCAAAGACTAACGATCAAGGACCAACGACCGCCCTACTGATGCGCCGTAGAACTCTCCGGCGTCACCGTACTCAGTGGCGGTGCAATCGGCTGCGTCGTTTCTTCTTCAACCTTCGGTAGAGGCGACTCAAGCGCGATCCCGAGCACCTGGTCCATCGTATCGACAAAGTGCAACTTCATCGCGGTGCGCAGGTTTTCCGGTACTTCAGCCAGGTCCTTCTCGTTGTCCTTTGGCAGGATCACTTCGAACAATCCCGCGCGATGAGCGGCCAGCAACTTCTCTTTCAACCCCCCGATCGGAAGAACCTTGCCGCGCAATGTGATCTCTCCCGTCATGGCGATATCGCGCCGCACCGGAATCTTGCTCAATGCGCTGGAAATTGCCGTTGCAATCGTAATTCCAGCCGACGGCCCATCCTTTGGAATCGCACCCTCCGGTACGTGCACGTGTAGATCAAGATTGCGATAGAAGTCTCGGGTCAGCCCCAGGCGCTGAGCGCGCGAACGCACGTACGACATCGCCGCCTGCGCCGACTCCTGCATTACGTCGCCAAGCTTTCCCGTAAGTGTGAGCTTACCCTTGCCATCCACAACGCTGGCTTCGGTACTCAAGATCGACCCGCCAACCTCAGTCCATGCCAACCCAGTAACCAGCCCGACTTCGCTCTTCTCGTGCGCCAGAGTGTCGCGGAACTTGATCACGCCCAGGAAGTCATTCACATTTTCTCCGGTGATGGTAATGAAGTAGTTCTCACCTTCCTTCACCACCTTGCGCGCCACCTTGCGGCAAACGTTCCCTATCTCACGTTCCAGGTTCCGAACTCCTGCCTCACGCGTGTAAGACCGAATGAGCGCAGTGATCGCATCGTCCGTGAACTTGATGTTTTTTTCAGATAGCCCCGCCGCGAGCATCTGCTTCTTCACCAGGAACTGCTTCGCGATCTCGACTTTCTCCTGCTCGGTATAACCGTGCAGCCGCAGAACCTCCATGCGATCCTGCAATGCGGGAGGAATCGTGTGCATCACGTTCGCGGTCGCGACAAAGAACACTTGCGACAGATCGTATTCCACGTCGAGATAGTGATCCACGAACATGAAATTCTGCTCTGGATCGAGCACTTCGAGCAACGCCGCCGACGGGTCTCCGCGGAAGTCCATCGACATCTTGTCGACTTCATCCAGCATGAACACCGGATTCTTCGTCCCCGCCTTCTTCATCATCTGGATAATCTGGCCAGGCAAAGCACCGATATAGGTCCGCCGGTGACCGCGAATTTCCGCCTCATCGCGCACGCCACCCAGCGACATGCGCACAAACTTGCGTCCCGTCGCCTTCGCAATCGACATCCCCAGCGAAGTCTTTCCAACACCCGGAGGCCCAACAAAGCACAGAATCGATCCTTTGGGATTCTTCACCAGCTGCCGGACAGCAAGAAACTCGAGAATGCGCTCCTTGATCTTTTCCAGACCGTAGTGATCTTCATTCAGAACTTTCTCAGCGCGGGAAATATTTCGAATTTCTTTCGACCGCTTCTTCCACGGCACCGCCAGCAGCCAATCCAGGTAATTGCGCGAAACCGTCGACTCAGCCGACATCGGCGGCATCGCTTCGAGTTTCTTCAGTTCCTGCAGGGCCTTCTCCTTCGTCTCCTTCGGCATGCCCGCGGCTTCAATCTTTTTCTTTAACTCGTCGAACTCGCTCTTCTCGCCGCGCCCCAACTCCTTCTGAATGGCCTTGATCTTCTCGTTGAGGTAATACTCTTTTTGCGCCTTCTCCATCTGCCGCTTCACGCGCGACTGGATGGTGCGGTCAACATTCAACTTCTCAATCTCGATATCCAGCACATCGGCGATCCGCGTGAGCCGTTCCGCCGGATCAAAGATCTCCAGCAGTTCCTGCTTCTCTTCAATCGAAAGCTGCAAGTTCGCAGAAATAACGTCCGTCAGCTTCGCCGGATCTTCCATCCGTACAGCCGAAATCATCGTCTCGTAATTCAGCGCCTGACAGAGCTTCACGTATTGCTCGAACAGAGACGTCACCCGCTGCATGCTGGCTTCGAGCGCCTGATTCGTCTCGGTCGTGAACCGTGCCACGCGCACGGTAGCCTGCATGTAGCCCTCGTTATCCGTGACCTGAAGAATTTTCCCGCGCTCAATGCCCTCGACCAGAACTTTAATGTTGCCGTCCGGAAGCTTCAGGCTCTGCACGATATTCACGATCGTGCCCACCTGGTAGATCTCGTTCGCCTTTGGTTCATCAATCGACGCATCGTGCTGCGTCGCCAGGAATATCTTTTTATCGGCTGCCAACGCCTCTTCGAGAGCCCGCACGCTCGATTCGCGGCCCACAACGAACGGCGTCATCATAAACGGGAAAATGACGACGTCCCGGATGGGCATCATGGGCAGCTTTTTCGATTCGTATTTTTCCTTGGATGTGGTCACTGATTCTCCTGGGCTGAACAGCCTGACGACGAACGGCCAAACGACGATCTACTTGGATTTTACCTTGAGCGGAGGGTCTCGCGAAATGGCATTTAAGTGGTAAGGTGCCCTTAGATTTGGAGGCGGCATTCCAAAAGCCAATAATCACAAAGGACACCATGATTCACGAAGCGTGAAATCCTTCGTGTACCCTAGTGTCCTTTGTGGTTAAGGGTTTGGGTACTTATCCAGCCTTCTCCATGACGGTAGCGAACGAGGCGGACCGTTTTTCCACCATCTCGCGAGTCACTTCGAATTCCTTCAATTTCTTCTGGCTAGGCAGGTTAAACATCAAATCCAGCATCAGCTCTTCAAGAATCATCCGCAGACCGCGAGCCCCAACCTTCCGGGCCATCGCCTGCCGTGCAATCGCTCGCAGCGCTTCATCGGCGAATTTCAGGCGAACGTTCTCGAACTCGAACAGCCGTTGATACTGCTTCACAATCGCATTCTTCGGACGCGTCAAAATCTCGATCAGCGCGAACTCATCCAGATCTTCGAGCATCCCGACCACAGGCAGGCGCCCCACAAATTCTGGGATCAGCCCAAATTTGATAAGGTCTTCCGGCTGAACATCCTGCAGAAGTTCCTGCGTCTTCTTCTTTGAGGTGAATTCTTCCTCGGCCTCTTCGCCCGAGCGGAACCCAAGCGATTTCTTCCCGATGCGGCGGGAAATAATCTTTTCGAGTCCGACAAACGCGCCACCGCAGATGAATAGAATGTTCGTCGTGTCGACCGGCGTGAACTCCTGATGCGGATGCTTGCGTCCACCTTGCGGCGGCACATTCGCAATCGTGCCCTCGAGAATTTTCAGTAGCGCCTGCTGCACGCCCTCACCTGAGACATCCCGCGTGATCGACGGATTCTCATCCTTCCGCCCGATCTTATCCACTTCATCGATGTAGATAATTCCGGTCTGCGTCCGGCTCACATCACCATCCGCAGCCTGCAGCAGCTTCAGGATGATGTTCTCAACATCCTCGCCGACGTATCCGGCTTCCGTCAAAGTCGTCGCATCAACGATCGCAAAAGGCACATCCAGCATCCGGGCCAAAGTTTGTGCCAGCAAAGTCTTGCCAGTGCCGGTCGGCCCAATCAGCATGATGTTCGACTTCGAAAGTTCAATCCCATCGCCCGTCTTCTGGCGATTCATGAAGATTCGCTTGTAGTGGTTGTAAACCGCGACCGCCAGCTTCTTCTTCGTCTGCTCCTGCCCAATGACGTACTCATCCAGGAATGCTTTCACTTCCTGGGGCTTGGGCAGTTGGTTTGGGGTGCTGCTCGGCGGGGTTGCGGTCCGGTCGTCTTCCAGAATCGAGTTGCAAACCGCAACGCACTCGTCACAGATGTAGGCGCGGGGGTAATCGCTGGGAGAGGAGATTAGCTTGGCGACGGCGTCCTGCGATTTGTGGCAGAACGAACAGCGTAGTATCTCTTCCGTTCCCGACTTGTTTTTCACTCTTCTTTACTCCTTCGGCGTTTCCCGCGCGGCTTGATCGAGCCAGTCATCCTCCTGTCGTCTTGCTCGAACCGTCAGGCGCGAAGGGCGATCATACCGCTTTTGCCGTCTTGTAAATGATATCGTCTATGATTCCGTATTCCTTAGCCTGTTGCGCGTTCATAATGAAATCGCGCTCGACATCTTTCTCCACCTTGTCCAGTTTCTGTCCGCTATGTTTCGAAAGTAACTGGTTTGTGATCTCGCGCATGCGCAAAATCTCGCGTGCGTGAATGTCGATGTCGGTGGCCTGTCCGGATAATCCACCCATAGACGGCTGATGTATTAGAATCCGCGAATTCGGAAGTGCCAACCTCTTTTTCGGTTCGCCTGATGCCAAAAGTAACGCGGCCATCGATGCCGCTTGCCCAACGCACAGCGTCATCACATCATTCTTCACATATTGCATGGTGTCGTAGATCGCCATCCCTGCTGTGATCGAGCCGCCCGGAGAGTTGATGTAAAGCTGGATATCTTTCTCCGGATCTTCCTGAGCCAGAAACAACATCTGCGCGATCACCAGGTTCGCAATGTTGTCGTCAATCGGCGTGCCGATGAAAATAATGTTGTCGCGCAGCAGCCGCGAATAAATGTCGTAGGCGCGCTCGCCTCGTCCCGTCTGCTCGATGACCATGGGTACTAACATCATGTGAGGATCTTTATTGTTCACGTTTACCTGCCACACTCCGTCCCCTTGCAACCACCGTGCTGCAGGGGAGGATTCGAAAGAGTCTGTGTATCTGGACTACGCAGACTGATGATACAGAAATTCGAGGGTCTTTTCGCTGCGGATTCTGTTCCGGATTCTATCGAGGCCCCCATCCTGTGTCAAACGAGTGCGGACCGTTTCCACCGGCTGTTTCGTCTGCAGCGCGAGCGCGTCGAGTTCCTTCTGCAACTCGTCATCGCTCACATCAATTTTCTCCAGCTCGGCAATCCGGTCCAGTAACAACGACGACTTCACATCCTGCACTGCCTGATCGTGCTGCCCCGCCCGTAACCGCGGCAGGTCCATCTTCTTCATGTCTTCCATCTTCATGCCCTGCGCCGCAAGCGCACGAAGCCCGCGCTCTAAACGCAGATCAATTTGACGGTCCACCAGCGACTCTGGGACTTCAAAATCATTCCGCTTCACCAGCTCCGCCACCAGCTTGTCTTTCGCCTCGCGCTCGGCGTCGTGCTTGCGCTCATGTTCCATGTTCTCGCGAATCTGCTTGCGCACCGCATCGAGCGTCTCGAACTCGCCCAGTTCCTTCGCGAATGCGTCATTCAACTCCGGCAGACTCTTTTGCTTGATGGCGCCAATCTTCACCGTGTAAATGAAGGTCTTCCCGGCAAGCCGCTTATCGTTGTTGTCCTCGGCGTACACGACTTCAAACTCTCGCGTGTCGCCGGCGCTTGCTCCCCGCAGATTGGCCGAGAATTCCGGCACGGTATTCTTCCCACCAATCTCAATCAACACTTCATCCATGTGTACGGGCTGCGTCTTGTCATCCGTATCCTTCGGACGTCCATCCATCGACGCCTGCGCATAATCGCCATCCGAAAGC
>DATJWZ010000408.1:0-1002 GCA_035500795.1 Candidatus Eiseniibacteriota bacterium
AAACAAGGGGCAAAACGTAGATGATGTTCGGTGGCGTATTTTCGGAGTTGCGGGACGTTCGGCGGGCGCAGGGCAAGCGCTATGCGCTGGAACCGTTGCTTTGTGCGATCGTAATGTCGATGCTGGCCGGATCGCAATCGCTTCGGACAATTGAAGCGTTTATCGAGGAGCAACTGGCCAACCTGAACCGGCTGTTCGGGACAAGATGGCGCAAGGCGCCGTGCTGGGTGGCGATCCGGGATTTTCTGCTGGGTCTGGACGAGCAGGAGCTTGAGCGCGCGTTTCGGGAGCACGCACACCGGCAGGTATCGCCGCCACCCGGTCGGCAATTCATTGCCATCGATGGCAAGGCATTGCGGGGAAGTGCAGATCGAGTGAAGGACATCGCAGCCCGGCAACTGGTGTCAGCCTTCGATCATGATGGCCTGATCGTGCTGGGTCACATCGAAGTCGATGACAAGTCCAACGAAATACCGGCTGCACAGGCGTTAATCGAGTCATTCGGATTGTCGGGGCTGGTTTTTACGCTGGACGCGCTGCATTGCCAAAAAAAACGCTAGCGTTGGCGCTGGAGAAGGAAGCCGACGCGGTAGTGCAGGTAAAGGGCAACCAGCCGACATTGCTCGATGCCTGTACAAGTCTGGCACTTCATCGCGTCGCTTCGCAATGCGACGTGCAGCATGACAAGGGCCACGGACGTATCGAAACGCGTACTGTGCATACCTTTGACGTACCGCCGTACTGGATGCCAGAAGAATGGCAAGCATTGGTACGCCAGGTCGCAAGGATTGAGCGTACGTCCGAACGCAAAACCCGTGATGGCTGGGTACGCACCGCCGAGACGGCCTGGTGGATCAGCACAACGCCCTTGAGTGCGGCCGATTTCCAGCTTGCCATTCGAGGGCATTGGTCCGTCGAGAACCAGAATCACTATGTGCGTGACGTAACGTTACACGAAGATGCCTGCAGGACCCGAAACAAGCCCTGCGTATTGGCGCGTCT
>DATJWZ010000409.1:0-1179 GCA_035500795.1 Candidatus Eiseniibacteriota bacterium
AGCCGGCTCAACCGGTCGACGCAACACAGGCGTTAAATCTCTCTGCCGGGGTTTCGAATCCCAAGGTCTCCCGTGGTCGTTCGTTGAGCCGACGCGCCACTTTATTCAGATGTGCTTGCGAATGCACCGACAGGTCAGTTCCTTTTGGAAAGTACTGTCTCAGCAGACCGTTGGTGTTCTCATTCGACCCACGCTGCCACGGACTTTGCGGATCGCAGAAGTAAACGTCGATGTCGGTCGCCAACGTGAAGCGTCGATGATCCGTAAGCTCCTTGCCCCGGTCCCAGGTCAGCGACTTATACAGCTCATTCGGTAG
This sequence comes from Candidatus Eiseniibacteriota bacterium, assembly GCA_035500795.1. GTDB lineage: Bacteria > Acidobacteriota > Terriglobia > Terriglobales > Acidobacteriaceae > Sulfotelmatobacter. The sequence continues at coordinate 317 of DATJWZ010000409.1, forward strand.
CTTTTTCGCCTGCTTGATGAGCGCGGCGATGACCGTCTGGGTGTCCTTATTGGCTACCTTCGCTAGCATCACGTAACGCGTGTGACGTTCGACCAAGGTCGCGATGTAGCTGTTCTTCGACCCCGACAGCAGATCGCCCTCCCAATGACCAGGGACCGCCCGATCTTCAACCGCTGCCGGCCGCTGACGGATTGAGACGAGATCCTTGATTTGCCCCCGTCTGTCGCCATTGAGACCCGCCCGCTTCGATCGACGGATCGTCCGTTTCGATCGAAGATGGCCCAGCAGCTCCTTCTTAAGCACCCCACGGGCTTGAACGAATAAGCTGCGATAGATTGTCTCGTGTGACACGTGGCAAGACCCGTCTTCAGCATGCGTTCTCTTCAGCCAACCGGCGATCTGCTCGGGCGACCAATTCAATCTGAGCTTTCCCGCTACGGCCTGTCGCAGGCGCGGATTATTTGCCAGTTTACAACGTTTCGGACGGCGAGCCCGGTCCCAGGCTTTCTCATCAGCCAGCGCTGCTCGGTATCGGTCGTAGCCGCCATTCCGGCTAATCTCTTTGCTCACCGTCGAGGGCGAGCGACCCAGCAACCTGGCGATTGATCGTGTCGATTGATCCTCCGCAATAGCTCTGGATATCTCCTCGCGTTCCGCCAGCGTCAATGCCAGTCTCGAGCGCCGCCGCGGTGGAGGACGAATTCCCCCGTGCGGTGCTAGCTGAAAATAAATCGATGATGACGGCTTACCAAACGCTCGCCCAATCGCTTTCAGCGACTCCCCGCCCTGCCAGCGATCCCAAAGCTCTGTTTTCTCCGCCGCAGTGAAGCCTCGAAAATATCCTCGACGCATCGCCATACACT
>DATJWZ010000410.1:0-6279 GCA_035500795.1 Candidatus Eiseniibacteriota bacterium
CAACCAATCGACCTGGACTGCGCCTGATCTGCCGTTCGGCGGGGTGAAAAACTCCGGCTATGGCCGCGAACTTTCTGATCTCGGCATCGGTGAGTTTGTAAACAAGAAACTGATCCGGGTTGCGTGAGCCGATCCCTCGCATCCACCTGACTTGTTCCGTACCCCGTGTGGAAAGCCTGGAGGCTGGACGAACAAAGTGCACGGAAGAAATGACTGCGGTAGTTGTGTCTGTTCATCAATTGCTCGTGAACAGTCAAAGGGGAGCTCAATGCATAGAAAGTACTTGTTCTTAATGGCAGCACTGACCGTGGCACTACTGCCAACTCTTAACCTGGCTTTTTGTCAGGACGCCACTTCCCAACAGGACAAACCGGCCGCGTCCGCTGGAAAGTCCGCCGCCCAGGGCGATGACGATCAAGCGCAACTCGATCAAGACATCAAACTGCTCAGGGAGAACGTGCGATCGCAGAAGAAGTTGATTGTTGCGGCCAACATGCAGTTGACGGGTGCGGAGGCCGAAAAGTTCTGGCCAGTTTACGACCAGTACGCGGCTGATCTCGCCAAGATCAACGACATGAAAGCGGCGCTCATAAAGGACTATTTGCAAAATCTCGACTCGATGAATGGCGAACAGGCCGAGAGCTACGTGCGCAAGCGCGCGGCTGTCGAGGAGTCGATTATGCAGTTAAGACTCAAATACGTTCCCGCCTTTGGCAAGGTCCTTTCGGGCCGGCAGACGGCGTTGTTTTTCCAGATTGATTGGAGAGTTGGTCTGCTCGTCGATCTGCAACTGGCGCGGATGCCGATGATTGATCCGTAAACAACAGCAACGACCGAGATGCAGCGGACAGAAGCAGGGAAATGAATTGACAAACGGAATAGTGAGTGCCGCCGACCTTCAGGTCACGGTGGATGAGAGCACCGAGGGCGCGGTCGTGCGCTTGCGGGGGCGTCTTAGCATTGGCTCTTCGCCGGCCTTCCGGGACCAGCTTCTGGCTGTGCTGGGGAGGCCATCGGAAAGAGACGTTGTCGTCGATCTGACCGAGGTCTCCTATATTGACGCCTCGGGTATTGCGACTCTCGTCGAAGGACTCAAAACGGCGCGCGATGGTCGGAACACTTTATCGCTGAAGGGGCTGCAGGGGCGGGTGCTTCATTTGTTCGAAGTTACAGGCCTCCTGGATCTGTTCGGAACCAATGGCCGTAGAAGTGCTTCCACAGCGTTGAAGGTGCTTTGATGGCCACTGTTATCGAAAGCGTCGGAAGAAGGACCATCTCCGAGCTCGATTACGTCGGAAGTCTCAACATTCAGCTGTGGGCCACACTGCGCGCCATGGGGAGCGCGTTACCGTTTTTCGGGAACCGCTATCGGTGGCAGGCAACGGTGCGCCAGATGCAGCAGATCGGAGTGGACGCGCTGCCCATGGTGGCGCTGATGGCAATTTGCACCGGCTTCATTTTGGCCATGCAAGGAGCCTCGGAACTGCGACGGTTTGGAGCCATGCATTACGTGATCGATCTGGTTGCCGTAGGCTTCACGCGTGAACTCGGCCCGCTGCTGACGGCCATCGCTGTCAGCGGAAGGTCCGGATCGTCTTTCGCGGCCGAGATCGGAACCATGAAGGTGACCGAGGAACTCGATTCCTTGCGAGTCATGGCTCTCGAGCCTGTGGAGTTCTTGCTGGCGCCAAAGTATCTCGCCGCTCTGATCAGCGTACCTTGTCTCAGTATCATCTCGAATGTGTGCGGCATTGTGGCGGGTGGATTGTTCATGTTCTTCAGCACCCGGCTCGCGCCGCTTCTCTACCTCCGCTATGTGCTGGACTCCATCGTGCTCCGCGACGTAATCACCGGACTCATCAAGAGCGTGGCCTTTGCCACCATCATTGCTCACGTGGGTTGCCTGGAGGGCTTTCGTGTCCGCGGAGGACCTGACTCAGTAGGTCGCTCTACAACCAGTGCAGTGGTGAAAGCTACTTTTCTAGTGATCGTGGCTGATGCCGTCTTCACCGCCATTTTCTATTGCACGGTGAAATCCTGATGCCGATCATTTCCATTCGCGATCTGGTAGTCGAATACGATGGGCGCCGGATATTGGACGGGCTCAATCTCGACATTGAGCACGGAGAGACCCTGGTTCTGTTGGGCGGCAGCGGTTCAGGCAAGAGCACTCTCTTGCGCCAGATTCTCGCTCTGGAGCGCCCCAAGTCAGGCAGCATCACGGTGAAAGGGATTGACATCACCCGCTGCTCAACCGCCGAACTAAAAACGGTCCGCCACTCCGTGGGTGTGGCTTTTCAAAGCGCGGCATTATTCAATTCACTCTCGGTCCAGGACAATGTGGCTCTAACCCTGCGAGAACACACCAAGCTGGCGCCTTCCATCATCGAGCTAGTGGTATGGATGAAGTTGGCCGTGGTTGGTCTGGGAGACTTCGGCAAGCTACATCCCCAGGAATTGTCAGGCGGCATGAAAAAGCGGGCGGCGGTCGCGCGGGCTCTCGCGCTTGAGCCCGAGATCCTGGTGCTCGATGAGCCCTCGGCGGGACTGGATCCAATTGTCGCGGCAGAACTGGATGATCTCATCCTTCTCCTGAAAGAGGCTTTCCAGATGACGGTCATCGTCGTAACTCATGAAATGCCGAGCGCATTCCGAATTGCTGACCGCATCGCGATGCTGTACCAGGGCAGGTTTACCGCGATTGGCACCAAAGATGAAATCAGGGCGAGTCAGAGTCCCCGTGTGCGGCAGTTCCTCGATCGTGTTCCTGAGGACATGACGAAGACCTCTGCAATCGCCGATTACTTCGGGAAATACCTGCAGACTCAGGAGGCACATCGGTGACAACGGAAGCAAAAGTCGGCGCCTTCGTCCTGGCATGTTTCTCTATCTTCGCATTCACGATCATTTACCTGATGCACGCACAGTTCAGCGGAGATACGGTGCCTTATCGAACTTATCTGCGTTACGCCGGCGGTCTTGAGCCAGGAGCCGAGGTGCTCTTTGGCGGAATCGCCGCGGGCAAAGTGACTGCCGTGCGGCCGTGGACGGCTGACCCTACGAAAATCGAAATTCTTATAGATGTGAGACAAGGTACGCCGCTGAACGAGAAGTCCGTGGCCAAGCTCGGGCTGGTGAGTATCATGAATAGCGCTGCGTTGTCGATTACCACGGGCAGCAACGACGCGAAGCGGCTTGCGCCCGGGTCTTCAATCCCCTCGAAGGAAGCCGCCAGCCTGGACGAGATCGCTGGCAAGATGGCCGATGTCGCCGACAACGCCAACGCGCTCATCACGCAAGCACAGGGAGAGCTTGCCGGGATCAGCGGGGACGCACGAAATCTTCTCGCCAACCTCAATACCGTGACCGGCCCGCCCACGCAACAGAAGGTTCAAGCGGTGTTGGATAACGTCAACGGAATACTGGCGGCCGAAAGGCCGAAGATCGATCGCCTCTCGGATCAATTGTCTGCTCTCAGCCAGCACGCGGATGACACCATCCAGAACGTGAATGGCACTGTTACCGATGTTCGCGAGCCGGTCCGCAAGGATCTGGCTGAGCTGCAGAACACTTTGCTGCAAGCCAGGCAATTACTGAACGACATGCAGGTCATGGTACGTGCAAACGACTACAAGATCGACGACACGGTGGAAAACCTCCGTGTCGCAACCGACAATCTGGACCAGTTGACTGACTCGCTGAAGCAGCGTCCGTGGAGTCTGATTCGGATCAAGCAACCGAAAGAGCGGGACGTCCCGCAGAAATGAAGATGCACATGAGAAAACATCCGACAGTTAGTTTGGTGGTGGCAGCCCTAATTATCCTGGCCGGCTGCGGCGGGGCGGTGAAGTATCCGAACTACTACACGCTCCACGTGCCACCACCGCCGGATCCGCCGGCGCCGGAAAGTCTCCATGCCACCTTGGCGATACGCGAATTTCGCTCGCCTGTTTACCTTCGGCAAGGGGCCATCGTTTATAGAACGTCACCGGACCAAATCGGCTTTTACAATTACCACCGCTGGGCGATGGATCCACGTGAGTTCGTGACCAACGCCGTCGCGGACCACGTGCGCGCCAGCGGCAACTTCAGCCAAGTGAAGGTGTACGATGGGCGTCCCGGCGTCGATTACGTCCTCAGCGGACGCCTCGAAGAGTTCGACGAAATCGACTACGACGGTGGGGTCAAGGTCCAGGTTGTGATCTCCGCCCAGATGGTGAGCCTTGCGACAGGCGCGACAGTCTGGACCAACTCTGTTTCTGAGGTTGGAACAGTCAGCCAGCGCGATGTGCCTGCCGTTGTATCCGCGATGAACGGGACAATGGGGCGGGCGATCGAGAAGCTGCTGAGTCCGGCCCCCGCCCCCATCCAGGTCAAGACAAACTAGGCGTCGGCTGATTCGCTGACATGCTTTCGATGGTTAGAGTTGTAGAAATCTCAATCGTCCTGGCGAGAACCCGTTGAACGGGGCAATTATTGGCCATGTGCAGAAGCCTTTGCCGTTGGATCTCCGACAAGTCGCCAGTGAATGTAATTCTTTTCGTGATTCTATTTACGATTCCTTTCTTACGACTGCAGTCATCACAATCTGCGGCGTGAATTCTGGAGAATGTTAGGTCCACTTGTACTTTCTCAAGCGGCCAGTTTCTCCGCTCGGCGTACATTCGGACCGTCATGCTGGTGCAGGCGCCCAACGCAGCCATCACCAACTCGTATGGGTTGGGACCCGCGTCAGCCCCGCCAGCCTCTGGAGGTTCGTCCGCCAACAACTGGTGAGGTCCTATGAACATATTTTGTACGTATGCCGGGAAACTGGAATTCACTATGACGTTTCTGCTCACAACCCCTCCTTCACCCTGGAACTCTGCAATCGAGCGCCGACTTTGTCGGGCACGGGCTGCAACCCGGGGCTTCGCTGAAGCGTCTGACACTGACGCTTGTAAGATCGGGATGGACGTGATGATCGCCTCTTGGCCCGGATTGCGCAGAGCTGCTTTAACACAAATCGCTCTCAAGTCTGAATTTCTGAGGGACAGCAGGACCGGGGCTCAGTCGATCTTGCTTAGTCCCCCTGGCACTAGTTACCCATTCGTTCTTTCTGAGCTGCCATTTCTATACGGGGTGGTCTTCTCGGACTATTCCGGTCGGCGAGCTTGGCAAAAGCATCTGTATTGAAGGGATACTCCCGCGCCGACTCCTGTCCGGTGGAACTCAAGGTGAAATCCACGCGGCGGTTGTAGGCGAGGACAATGTTTCCCAGCCTCTTCACGATTTGTCCCCGAAGTTCCGCACTGATGTCCGTGTCCTGGTCCAACAGTTGTTTCACCTGATCGGCGGTCAGATTGTTTTGGTTGCCGAATGCTTGAGTTTCGATGTTCGCTTCCGGAACGCCCTGTTCGATCAGGAAACGTTTGGCTAGTTGCGCCCGACGTTCGGATAGGCGCTGATTGTAGGCCGTTGGTCCACGTTTATCCGCATAGCCAGTGAGCGACAGGTGGGCATCAGACTTGAAAGATAGATATTTCTTGAAATCATCCGCAATCGTCCGCAGCGCCTGCTTCTCGCTCGGCAGCAATGCGGCTTCAGACTTGAGAGATCCCGGCCGATCGGTTTGAAAGTAGACGCTGCGCATCGAGAGTGCCCCCGGCTCGATCGAACCAACGATGTGCAGAGCGACGGTTCGAGTCTCGACTCCGCCACACTGGTTGGTCGCTTTCAGCGTGTAGTTGACGGTCTCATCCACTGGGCCGAAGTCGCTCTTTAGAGGGACCACTGTCAAAGTGCGGCTGCCGCTGGCATCGACGCTTCCCAAGGGGTCGATGGACACATTGGAAGCATTTGAGGCCTTCCAATTCAATGCCGTGCTACCGTCCTGCACGATTTTGTCGCCCACGCGCTTGTACTGCACCTCGGCTGGCGACAAACCCACTTCTGCCTGCACGGTGCTATTCACGTTAACCGTGACGCTGGAGCTGGCGGTTCCTCCCGGACCCACCGCGGTAAGGTCGTAAGTGGTCGTCTGTGTGGGCTGGATCGATTGTTCCCCGGAAGCAGCGACCGAACCCACGGGGCTGATCTCGATCTTCGGTGCGTCGCTGGAAGTCCACTTTAGCTGGGAACTGTCTCCGCAGTTGAGTTGCGCCACAGTAGTGGACAACTCCGCCGTTGGCTTGGCAATCGCGACGGTTGCGCTAGCCACGCCTGCGGTGAAGCGTGGGACTGAAGAAAGTTTTTCTCCACGCTTCCAAGAAACGGTTTTCTTGACGCCCTTAGGAACAT
>DATJWZ010000411.1:0-2380 GCA_035500795.1 Candidatus Eiseniibacteriota bacterium
ATATGATGTCAGATGATTGTGAAATAAAGCGGCGACGAGCGCGAGGAACAATAAGGCTCGATATCGACAGTGTTTTAGGCCTGTTCACGGATCTATCCATTATCAAATCGGTTTTGAGCATTTCGATTGTACCTCTGCCGACGAAGAATTTGCAGAGCGACGTGCACATAATTCACAATGGTGTCCCTCTGCATTGGATTCCACATTTCCATTTCGGACGATTTGGCCACGATCCGACGTTCGACCTGTTCATTTTTCTACCGGCGATGTATAATAATCGGTTTCGACGGCGAAAAAACAATTTGTTCAACCACATCACCGAAGATATTATCGCGGAATTTATGAACAAATGCCTCTTGCCGGCAGTTAAAGAAGTATTGAATGATGGTGAAGCGCAGGAATGGGATTTTGACTACGAGTTGAACAAGGCCAAATCGAATGCGGTCGGATTAGAAGGCCATATCCACAGCAGCGAACGAGATCACTTTAGACAGCAGCTCCACTTCAATCTTGATGGCGATCATATAGCTCCGGTTTGGAAAATCTGTCAAGGCAGATTGTCCAAGGCAATGTCCCAGAACCATCCGTTGAAAGCCTTTAAAGGATTTCAATTCTTCATTGATGCCAAAAACTTCAAATACCGCAGCGGTGCGGATGGGCTTCCCAGTCTGATTCAAGCATACAAAACCAAGGTATATCCACGTTTTCGAAGCCGCGATCTGCTGAGTTGTCCTGATAATAGATCGCCATCAATTTTGACGATGCCAAAATCGATCGAGATAGATTTTGGATCAACGTTGGAATTATGATCGTTCCAGATCCTGAATTGCCCAGCAAGGGAGAGGGTTTAACGTGGATGTGGCGCCATTGCTGCCTGCAAAAAGTGGCTGATGCGTTCTCCATGAAGGAAGAAAAAGGCAGCAAGATTGTCGTCGATAAATACCATTGGTGTCTAACGCGAGATGCGGGGAACATGACGATCGCGGGACCCAAAGAGAGTATGATACGGCGTGGAGGACTGATGTACTCTCAGTTTTACATGAACAACAAGCGACTGTATGAGGCCGCGAAGAATTTCCCTTGGAACGATGGAGACGATACGATGGCGGTTATGGTCTTAGATCCGACGTATAGAGAGGCCCTGCGAGCGACGATGGGATCCAAGGCGGTCGACGACGAGATGTGTAGACGGTCCTATAACCATTCCGGGCGACGGTACATTATGGCATCACGGCTGACTCACAACCAATCATGTTCTGCCAGAGAAGAACACCGAATGAGTCTCACTCTATTTGAAGCGGTTGTAGCGGAATGGCATGGCCGAGGCAAGCCGGAGCTTCGCCGATCCGAGGATCGCATCCAATATTTTGTTCATTCCACTGCGACCACCAACACGTTCTCCGAGATGGTCGCTCTTCCAATCGCTTCTTGGTATCAAGCTACGCTGGGAATGGCAGAGAGAGGGATGCTTGGAATCGATCGCCAAAAGCTGGCTGTGATGCAATGCTTTTTGCTCAAGGCTGCTTGGGGCAATGCTCCGTTGAGTCGGAGTCCTCTGCTGTGGGCAAAGAAACATCGGGGAGAAGATGGCAAAGAGATGAGGGTGGGACTCGGATTGAAGGAGTGCATTGAGAAATACGGGTTTGGCTGGCTTCCGACCGGGCTATTCGATTGGAAGGAGAATACGTTTGCGGCAGGAATGGCGGACCAATTTCCGTTTCCAATCCGGCAGCTGGAAAACCATTACCAAAAAAGAAAAGGGAAGAGAACCATGATGACCAATGCGTTGCAAGAGATAGATCAAATAGCCGGAAGAATCAACGTTTTGGATTTCAACGATAGGGATGAATGGAAAAGGACTGAGCTGTTGAATTGGACATCAACTCGGATTATGTGGCAGTATCACCAGGATTTCTGGACGGCGTTATATGAATCTCCGCACGAATTCCAAGGAAAAGAATGTGAGCGAAAGAGGCAGCAGGAACTGGAAGACGATTGTGATGACGATACTGAATCGGACTCGGAATCGAATAGATCCCAGCTACATGCCCGTCGGACCAAGAAGAGGAAGCGTACCACTATGAAAACTGCCAAGGTCGTCAAAAAGAAGTTCCCCAATCCGCCAGGCTTGATCTATTCATCAGTTAAAGCCGAGATCCAAGAGGATCTAATGCCAGCAGGAATGGGAAAAGCATATTCCAACCGACGAGATCTATTCAAGCTGATATTCGAAACGCCTTATGAAGATATCACGGGTCAAGGATGGCGACATAAACCCTATCTTCATTGCCTCCGGTTGCTTCAACGGCGCTTGGAATCCGATGAATATGATTCTGTAATCCATAGACTCCGCCATCTATTCAGCACAAGGTGTCATTGC
>DATJWZ010000412.1:0-1489 GCA_035500795.1 Candidatus Eiseniibacteriota bacterium
ATGCGCGAACGAAGGCGTGCAGATTCACGGTGGGTATGGGTTTATCAAGGACTATCCGGCAGAGAAGTTCTATCGGGACGTGAAGCTTTGCACGATCGGCGAGGGGACGAGCGAGATTCAGCGACTGGTGATTGCACGGCAGCTGCTGAAGGACTGAGTTTCAGTGGCGTCAGCTTGAGCGCAGCCGTTCGTCAGGCGGAGAATCTGGCCCGGATTGTGCCTGGGTTCAATTCGAGCTCACTGATGCTTTCGAGGAACTGTGGTAGATTTCTCGGCAAATGATGGATAGCTCGGCAGCCCAACTTCAAGCAGATACGACATCGGATGACCGCACGATGGCAGTGCTTTGCCACGTATTGCAGTTGGTCGGCGGCTGGATTGCGCCACTCGTCATCTTCTTTATTAAGCGTCAATCCCGATTCATTACATTTCATGCGCTGCAGGTGCTGCTCTTCCAAGGGCTCTGTCTGTTTCTTGAGATGTTTGTTATGGCAGGGTTCTTCGTTGCCATTACTCTTGGGATATCATTCGGTTCTCTGACTCAACAACGTGGGTCTTCGAATGCCCCGCCGCTTTTGTTCCTGGTATTCGGCCTCTTCATGCTGGGATTTATTGCACTCTGGTTAGTGAAGCTGCTGCTCGCAATCATCTATGGGGTGAAGGCCGGCAGTGGTCAGTGGGCGGAGTATCCGATACTTGGAAAATTGGCGCGCAAGATACTAAACATTGGGCCGGGTGGTGCCATCGTAACTTCATAGAGCTTTGGCTTTCGAGCTTGCTTCCGCTGCTTTACACTGATCGTTTGGCAACCCAGACACATCTCTTGATTCATTCGCTGCGCTCGGGCGACGTACGCGCTCTTGCTCGCGCCATCTCTGCCGTCGAGAATCGAGCCGCCGGATGGTCCGCTCTGCTGAAGGCTCTCTTCCCTCATACGGGCAAAGCTCGCGTGATTGGGATGACGGGAGCGCCTGGCGCGGGAAAAAGCACTCTCGTCGATCAACTTGCCAAGCTGTATAGGAAGCAGGAGCGTACCGTGGGAATTATTGCCGTCGATCCCACCAGTCCCTACACCGGCGGAGCGATTCTCGGGGACCGCATCCGCATGCAAGATCACTTTGCCGATTCCGGGATTTACATCCGCAGCATGGCGACCCGTGGATCGCTCGGCGGTCTCGCCCGAACTACCGCTGATGTCGCCACGGTACTCGATGCCTCCGGCCGCGACGTGATCCTGATTGAGACGGTTGGCGTTGGGCAGGACGAGGTCGACATCGTGCGTTTGGCGGAGATCACCGTTGTGATTCTTGTCCCGGGGATGGGCGATGATGTCCAGTCGATCAAGGCAGGCATTATGGAGATCGCCGACATTTTCGTCATTAACAAAAGCGATCGCGAGGGGGCTGAACGCGTCGAGCGCGAGATTCGAGCGCTCCAATCGCTGGCAGGGCGTCGGGATGGGTGGACACCGCCGATAATTAAGACAGTG
>DATJWZ010000413.1:0-1364 GCA_035500795.1 Candidatus Eiseniibacteriota bacterium
GAACAACCCTCCGACGATGAAGAGCGCGGCGAGCAGCATCGTCACTCCCTGTGCTCCTGCATCGGGATGGCGAATCAGCAGATATCCCGTCACTCCGCGGATGATCGCGTTCAGCAGATACAGGAAGAACCCATGCCAGCTGAAGGCGTAAAACGAATTTACGAGCCACAGCACTCCGCTGATCATGAGCACCCAGCCGAGCGCCAGGATCGAGAAAGTGGTTGCCGTCTGTGCCTTGCCGACACACACGATGCCTAGAATCGACAGCAGAATGCCGAAAGTGAGAAACCATCCCCACGACTTTCTGACCTGATCCAACCCAGCAGCGAAAACATCAGAAAAGTTACTCATTGTTTCTTCTCCTTTTTACGCGTCACCTATCCGGCAGCGCGTTGAACCGATCTACCGCAGAAATACCTCCGGTGCGTTGGCAGGAACGGCCAACGGCTTAGCCGACTTCGGATCCGGGTTGAACTTTTTGAAGACCGATGGGTTCCTGCGGAAGTGCCGCTCCAAGGCATCGACCCGATTTTGATCGTTGGGGTGGTCCGATAAGATCTGAGGCACCTGTTCTGTCCTGGCGTCTTTAAAATCCTGGAATAGCCAGACGAGTCCCCAGGGGTTGTATCCGGTGGAGGCACATACGTCGGAGCCGGTGATATCAGCGCGAGATTCCACATCTCGGTCATAACTAAGCGAATGCAGATCGCCCAAGAGTGCGATGGCCAGAGGGTGGCCGAGAAGAATAGCGGCTCCGATCTCCCGCGCTGCCATTCTCTGTCGCTTTTTCGCCAACTCCATCGTGTCGTGATGGATCGTGTGGGAAACCTCGTGACACAAAGTGCCGGCGAGCTCATCGGTATTTTTCACGAAGTACAGCAGCGAATCGACAACGTAGACATTGCCGCCTGGAGTCGCGAAAGCATTGGGTTGAGCTTCGTGGACGAGATAGAACTTGAATGGGTGGTTGTATCGTGGCTGTGCAGACCGGGTGATGGCGTCTGCAATCGGTCTCAGCTGATCATAGAGAGGCGAGGATTCGATGATTTCGCCCTTGGTCTTCAGTTCGTTGAATACTTCCTGGCCCAATTGCACTTCTTCGTCCTGATCCTGAGCTTGCCCCGCCAATGGGTTTGTTGCAATCCCGATCCCAACGAGGCATAGCGCGGCAACGGTGGTACGAAGAAGGACGTTTCGAAGCATTTCCAATGTATTCATGGTCCACTCCCTCGCGACCCGGCATTGGCCTTCGCCGCGGATGTCGATCAGCCCATATTCATTCAAGCCGGCATGCAGGGTGCCCACAGTCACACTGGAGCACGATTTCACCCACATCGTCGGCGTCCGAACAGTAGTCACTGCAG
>DATJWZ010000414.1:0-7128 GCA_035500795.1 Candidatus Eiseniibacteriota bacterium
GAACTCGGATACGACGTCGCCATGGTGCGCACGCCGCACTATTACAAGAAGCAGATGTTGCCGGAAAACATGCTGGCCTTCTATCGGACCGTCGCTGATCAGTCTCCGATTCCGGTGATCGTTTACAGCTTCCCGCAAGCCACGGGTTACGACATCCCAGCCGAAGTGATGATTGAACTCGCCGATCATCCCAACATCATCGGAATCAAGGAATCGAGCGGCGATATCGAAAAAGTCCGCAAGATGGTCGAAGGCACAAGTCACGTCAAACGCAGCGCGACCGTGACCGAAACATTCGATGCGGTCACACCTCGCATGATCGCGGCAGCTGCCGCCGGCGAATCCGGCAATGGCGGGCAACTCGTGCCGGTGGGCGCGCTCTCCGGCAAAACCGACGCGAAGCCGTCTTCCTCCGCCGTCTCCGTCGTCGGCAAAATGAAAACGCGCCAGAAAGAAGTCGGGTTTCAAGTTTTGGTGGGAGCCGCACATAAGCTCCATCCATCGCTTGATGCCGGAGCCGTCGGCGCAATCCTCGCTTTCGCCGGCCCTGCGCCCACCGCCTGCTATGAAATCTACGCAGCGTGGAAAGAAGGCGACGCCCAACTCGCTCGCATCAAGCAGGAACGAATTGCAATCGCTGCCCAGCGGGTCGGAGATCTCGGCGTTCCCGGCTTCAAGTACGGCATGGACTTCAACGGCTACTACGGCGGCCCGGCGCGCCTGCCATTCCTGCCGCTGACAGGAGCACTCAAGTCTGAAATCGAGGAACTACTGGCGAATATCAGAAACTGATAGCCGTGGCGATCAAGAAGAGAAAGACCCCGCGCGCAAAGCTGCCGCCCGTCAGCGATCAGATGAAGGCATGGTCGGCCACGCTGGCCTCTGAGGTTGCCGGCTGGCCGCAGGTCTCGGCGCGATCGTTCTTCGGCTTTAGCGCCTCTACCGCAAAGACAAAATGTTCGCCGCTCTGCCTCGCACTCGGGCAATGGAGACGCCGAACTCCCTTGTCTTCAAGATCGTCGAGCCGAGCCCAGGTGTCCGCGACAAGCTTGAGAAAGATCGGCGGGTCGGTGACATGCAGATGCAGAAGGCCGGATGGTTCACCTTCGAACTCTCCTCAGATCGTGACCTGCATGATGCTCTCGACTGGATTGGCCTCGCCTTCGACGCGGCACGCAGCCCCAAGAAAGCAAAATAGATCGCACCCCCTTGTGATTCAAATCACACCGGCGTATACTCACTTCGAACGAACGTTCGAATGATCCGCTGAGGGGATTATGGGGAGTCCTTCCACGGCAAGTCGTATGCGAGCGCGCCGTCATCGGGCTGTACCTGCCGAAACGCGATACGACCGGCGTCTCTCCGAAATCCTCGCCCATGCCACGCAAGTCTTCTGTAGAAAGGGATACGAAGGCGCCTCCATGCGCGACCTCTCCCGCGAGAGCGGCATGTCGCTGGCCGGCCTTTATTACTACTTCGAATCCAAAGAGCGCTTGCTCTACCTCATCCAGAAACATACATTCGCAACCATCGTACAGCGCCTGAAAACACGACTGGAAGGCGTCACTGACACGGAAGAGCGTGTTCGCATTTTCATCCTCAACCACTTGGAGTATTTCCTCGCCAACCAGGCCGCGATGAAGGTCCTCTCACATGAAGACGACGCCCTGAAAAACGGCTTCGGCGCGGAAGTCACGACCATCAAGCGCGAATATTACCGGATCTGTGTCGGCCTGCTCGACGATCTGAAACGCGAACGAAGTTTGCAATTTACGACGCGCCTCGCGGTCCTGAGCCTTTTCGGCATGATGAACTGGATTTACACCTGGCACAAGCCGCGCGTCGACGCGGATGCCGAGTCGATCGCAACTGAAATGGGAGACATTTTCCTGCGCGGCGTGATGGCAAACAAGGGACGCAGATAGTTTTGCTGAGCAGCGAGATGGCTGTCGTAGGGCACGGATTTGAAAGGGCGCGGCTTGGTAGGCCATGGCTTCAGCCATGGCTCGCGAAGCGACCGCGCCGTTCAGGCGTACAAAGATTCGCGGCCTTAGCCGCTGAGCGAAATTCGAGATCAAGGAGCACACATGGCGACCACAATGCAGCCCGCAACCGGAGAATCCACCAAGCAACTGATCAACTACCGCACTGACGGCGGTGTGGCCGTCATCGAAATGAACGACCCGCCCGCCAACACCTACACCTATGAGATGAACCGTCAACTCGACGATGCGATCCTCAGGGCTCGCATGGACAACGACGTCCACGTGCTCCTTCTGACTGGCAACGGGGACAAGTTCTTCTCCGCGGGCGCGAACATCAAGATGCTCTCCACCGTTGATCCGACCTTCAAGTATTACTTCTGCCTGCATGCAAACGAAACGCTGCTTCGCCTCGAACACACGCCGAAGCTGGTGATCGCCGCTCTGAACGGTCACTGCGTGGGCGGAGGACTCGAAATCGCCATGGCCGCCGATATCCGCATCGCGCGGAAAGATGCCGGAAAGATTGGCCTCCCGGAAGTCAATCTTGGAGTCTTACCCGGAACCGGCGGCACCCAAAGACTTTCCCGTCTAGTCGGCAAGAGCAAGGCGATCGAATTGATGGTCACCGGGAACACCTTCTCCTTCGAAGAAGCTCTTGAACTCGGCATCATCAACGATATCTACGAGCGCGACGGTTTCATGGAAAACATCATGGAATACGCTCACCAGTTCTGTCCGCCGAACAAGGCGGCGAAAGCCGTAGGACGCATCAAGCGCGCCGTCCAGACCGGCTGGGAGATTCCGATGGAATCCGCCTTGGCGGTCGAACGCGAAAATCAGCAACTTCTTTTTCAAAGCGAAGACGCAAAAGAAGGCCTGGCCGCGTATGTGGAGAAGAGGCCGGCAACATTTAAAGCGAAATAGTGGACTGAATATGTGGAGACGACAGCCTCGGCTGTCCGCCGCGCGAAGCGCGGCTTTTGAGCAGGAGATGGAATGCCAGTAGCAAGGAAAGTGAATCTGAAGCCCGGGCAGCTATTGATCGATGGCCAATGGGTGGAAGCATCAAAGGCCTTCGACACGATCAATCCGGCAACGGGAGAGGTGCTGACTCAAATCTCCGAAGCTTCTTCCGCCGATGTTGATCACGCCGTAAGCGCCGCCCGCCTCGCCTTCGAAGACCGCACTGGCCCGTGGCGCAAACTCTCCGCCAGTGAACGCGGATGCCTTCTCTGGAAACTTTCCGACTTAGTCGAGAAGCACATCGACGAACTCGCCGAACTCGAAACTCTCGACAACGGTAAGCCCATCTTCGAATCGCGCTACGTCGATATGCCAATGGTCATCGACGTCCTGCGCTACTATGCCGGACTGGCCACGAAGATTCACGGCGAAACCGTCAACACCTTCGAAACTGCTTTCACCTACACGCTGCGCGAACCGGTCGGCGTGGTCGGCTTGATCGTTCCCTGGAATTTCCCCTTGTTGCTGGCGTCATGGAAAGTGGGACCAGCACTGGCGTGCGGGAACACGCTAGTGCTGAAGCCCGCGGAGCAAACGCCGCTTACTACGCTCAAATTCGGTGAACTTGTCGTCGAAGCAGGGTTTTCCGCTGGCGTCGTCAACATCCTGACTGGCGGCCCGGAGACCGGCAAAGCCATCGTCACGCATCCCGGCATTGACAAGGTCGCCTTTACTGGATCGACTGCCGTCGGCAAAGAAATCATGCGCGGCGCAGCCGACACCCTCAAGCGCGTCACGCTTGAACTCGGCGGAAAATCCCCCAACATAGTTTTCGAAGACGCTGATGTAGACAATGCCGTCAAAGGCGCAATCAACGGAATCTTCTACGGCAAAGGAGAAGTCTGCAATGCGGGCTCGCGTCTTTTTCTCCAAAGCAAACTGAAAGACGAATTTACCGAAAAGCTGGTCGCGCGCGCCTCAAAGATGCGTCCGGCTGATCCGCTCGATCCGAAGACACGACTCGGAGCGATCGTCAGTCAGGACCAGATGAACACGGTGCTCGACTTCATCGCGGCAGGGAAGAAAGACGGAGCGAAAATCGTCAGCGGCGGTAATCGCGTTTCCGTCAACGGCGGCAAAGGATTCTTTATCGAACCGACGATCTTCGGCGACGTCAAGAATGATATGAAGATTGCACGCGAAGAAATCTTCGGCCCAGTTCTTTCGGTTCTTACGTTCGACGACGTCGATGAAGTGATCGATCAAGCCAACAACAATCCATACGGACTCGCCGCCGCGGTCTGGACAAAAGATGTGAAGAAGGCGCACACCGTTTCGCGCCGCCTGAAAGCCGGAACCGTCTGGATCAACACTTACGGACTGATGGATGCATCGCTCCCCTTCGGCGGCTACAAAAGTTCCGGCTTCGGCCGCGAGTTGGGAGCGCACGCCATCGAACACTACACCGAGATAAAGACGGTGTGGCTGAATATGGGATAAGTAGAAATCACATACGTAGGTTCGACGTGGGCATGTGTCGGGAAGGGCACGGCTTCAGCCGTGCCGTACGAGATCGAAAAACAATTGGGGTTTTAGCCCCTGCACGGGACTAGGAGTAGGCAATATGCCGGGCAAAGTAGCAAAAATCGGAACCTTCAGCGACTGGATTGGCCTGTTCAACGACTGGCGCAAGGAAATCGGCGTCAACACCGACGACATCGAAGCCTTCAAATTCGACACGCTCTTCGGCGCCATCGAGACTGACGACATCGAGTTCGGCCATTACAAGGGCCGCCACAAATGGGAGAACCTCCGCCAGATCCCAACCCAGCAAATGCGCGATGCGCTGATGAACATGATCGTCTACCAGGGCGACACCGAGTTCGCCAGCGTCGAGCAGCAGCGCAACCTGCTCGACAACGCGCCCACCGACTGGGACCGTCGCGCCATCACCCGCGTCATGATCGAAGAAATGCGCCACGGTTGGCAGATGTGCGCGCTGTTGGTCGATCACTTCGGGTATTCGGGTAAAGTCGAAGCACAGAAGATGCTCGAGCGCCGCGCCTTCGAGAATAAGCGCCTGCTCGGTGCTTTCAACGTCGATGTCGACAACTGGATGGACTTTTTCACCTACACTGACTTCGTCGACCGCGACGGCAAGTTCCAGTTGCAGATGCTGAAATACTCGGCCTTCGCACCGCTCGGGCGTTCCATGTCCTATATGCTGCGCGAAGAGGCTTTCCACATGGGCACGGGCAATGACGGTCTGCGCCGCATCGTGGAAGCCGGCGTAATTCCCGCGTGGCTGATCCAGAAATACCTCAATAAGTGGATTTCAAGTTCCTACGATCTCTTCGGCACCGATCACTCGTCATCAGCCCATTGGGCCTACGTCTGGGGCATCAAGGGACGCTACGACGAACCGAAAAACGACAAAGCCGCCGATCTTAATGACCTCAACGACTACAACCGCCTCCTTTATCGCGAGGAAGTGGCCAGTCTGATCGAGCGTTTCAATGGATATCTGAAGCCCGGGCACCCCAAACTCTATGCGCCCGACATCAAATTCAATCGCGCCATCGGACGCTGGGCGAACCAGAAGTTCCACGCGCAAACAGGCGAACCTCTCGATGATCGCGCCTACGAAGAGCATCTGAAGGAATACATGCCGTCAGCGGCAGACAAAAAGCTGTTGCTGGAAATCATCGAGACCGAGAAAAAGTGGATCGCCGAGAAAGCCGGCGCGCGCGATCCCTTAGCCACAATCGGCGAAGTCAGGAAGTCGGCGATCAATATTTAGCGGCATGGCGCACAAAGAATTGGGATGCCCCGTGTCTCGCCGCTTTTGCGAGAGATGGGTGAGGGCAATGTTAAAAGGGCGCCGATTTAATCCGCGCCGTAAGACTCGCAACAATCGGCGGCTTTAGCCGCTGAGGTCAAACGTTCCGGTCGCATATGACGTCTACGCTAACCACCGCCGCAAAGATCGCCGCCAACATCGCACCTCCGGTGGCACACATCTCGCTGTGCAGCCCTCCTCTGAACGTCATCGACATCCCAATGATGGACGAACTGTCCCAAGCGCTCGCAGACATCGACGCTCGTCCCGACATTTCCGTCATCACGCTTCGCAGCGAAGGCAAGGCATTCTCCGCCGGAGTCGACGTCGCAGCCCACACGCCTGACAAAGTCGAAGAGATGCTGACGAAATTCCATGGCATCGTGCGCTCGCTGGTCTCAACAAAAAAAGTGACGATCGCCGCGGTCCACGGCCTCTGCCTCGGCGGAGGCGCAGAGCTAGCCATGATCTGCGATCTCGTCTACACCAGCGACGAATCCGAATGGGCTTTCCCGGAGATCAAGCTCGGATGCTATCCGCCCGTCGCTTGCACCGCGCTAGCAGCGCTCGTCGGGCAAAAGAAGGCTGCCGAACTGATTCTCACAGGCCGTTCGGTCACCGGCAGGGAAGCCGCTGAGATCGGGTTGGCAACTCGCTCCGTGTCGGCAAGGCACCTCGAGTCGTCAGTGCAAGCGTGCGTCGCCCAACTGCTTCGCCTCAGTCCTGCGGCGTTGGCTGTTGCCAAAAAGGCCTGCTACGCCTGGGACTCTATGCATTTCGACAAAGGCCTGGCGCGCGCGGAAAAGATTTACTTTGAAGACTTGATGAAAACCGAAGACGCCCAGGAAGGCCTTCGCGCCTTCATGGAAAAGCGCGCACCGAAATGGACCGGACGATAACCGCTCAAACATGGATTACGAGATCACACCCGAAGAAGTAAAAGGCAAGCTGGACACCGGCACGCCATTCACGCTGCTCGATGTGCGCGAGCCCTGGGAATTCGAGACCGCAAATGTCGCCGGCGCGAAGCTCATCCCAATGGGAGACATTCCATCGCGAGCACATCAAGAACTCGATCCCGAAGAGCACATCGTAGTGATGTGCCATCACGGAGTCCGCTCGATGAACGTAACGGTCTGGCTGCTCCAACAGGGATTCGAAAACGTCCAATCGATGCGTGGCGGCATCGACGCCTGGTCGCGGAATGTGGATGTGAAGGTACCGAAGTATTAAAGCTATCAGCGATCAGCCTTCAGATCTTAGGGACCGCTCGGGCTGAAAGCTGAGAGCTGAAAGCTGAAAGCTTCATGCGCAAAGAACTCATCTCGCTCCGCATCAACG
>DATJWZ010000415.1:0-10220 GCA_035500795.1 Candidatus Eiseniibacteriota bacterium
TACGAGGCGTCATGAAGCCGGAACAAGCGCGCGGGTCGATGCTGGAACTCACGAAAATTCCAGCGAAGCTGGAGGCGCTGCTCGGGCAAGATCACACCTGTGACGAACTCGCCAAACGATATCAGAAGGTACACGACTTCCTTTTTCTCGGTCGCGGCATTCACTACCCCATTGCTCTCGAAGGTGCGCTCAAGCTGAAGGAAATCTCGTATATTCACGCCGAGGGCTATCCGGCTGGCGAGATGAAGCATGGGCCAAATGCCTTGATTGACGAGAACTTGCCCGTCGTCGTAATCGCGACGCGCGATGTGAACGACTCCGAGTCGATGTTGCGCTATGAGAAAACGATCTCGAACCTTAAAGAGGTGAAGGCACGCTCGGGTGTGGTGATTGCGCTGGCGACCGAAGGTGATGAAGAGATTAAGGAGTCGGCGGATCATGTCGTGTACATTCCACCGGCACCGGACGAACTTTCGCCAATCCTCGAGATCGTTCCGCTGCAGTTGTTGGCTTACCACATTGCGGTGCGGCGTGGTTGTGACGTAGATCAGCCGCGCAACTTGGCGAAGTCGGTAACTGTCGAGTAAGCTGCTTCCTTTAATGAATAACTCACCGATCCCGACCACCCTGGTGATGGGAAATGAGTCGTGGATCGGATATTCGCTGCTCGCCCTTCTGCTTGCTTACGCTCTTGTGGTGTGGCTCGCGCCCTCGCGCGCCAAAGCTCTGCGCGAACTGGCACGGAAGCACGGCTTTCGTTACGACCCCATTGTGAGCCGCAAAGAAGTTGGAATTGAGGGCACGACCTTTGATCTGGGGCTTCCAGCAGAAAACTGCATGCGGGGCATGGCGACGGGGCGCGAAACCATCGTCTTCGATAAAACCATGCCGATCGAACCGCCTCCTGGCCCTGAGATCGACACGATGACGTGCGAGCGGACGGTTGTTGGTTTCCGAGTCGCCGCCGATGTCGAGATTCGCAACCGCAGCATTGTCCAGCCTGGAGATTGGCACGTAGAGAAGATGGGTGAATGGGTCTTCTTGTACGGACAGACCGGATTAGTCAAGCCACGGAATATGGAAGCGTACGTACAAGAGGCAAGAGGATGGTTCGAGAAGGCGATCGGTCTGCACTCGGTGTGAGTGCTCAGTTTGCGTCAATGGTGAATTTTAGCTTCCACAGGGTGTAAGAGAGCGCGGCTAGTCCTCCAATCCAAATTACAAAAGCTGCATCGACGACCCAGCCGGGGGCCGCGCCCACTCTTCGCAGAAGGAACGGCAAAAAATTCCACGTTGTGATGTGCGCGTAATCCCACTTGTCGTAGGTCATCGATTCAGTGTTCAAGCCCCATGCATCCATTTTCCCGAGCGCGAAGGCGACGATGTTCTTGAAGCGGAGCGCGATCACGAATGTGGGATGGCCGAATGTTTCCATCTGGTAAATCTCCAGCGGCAACCAGAACATGAGAGATGCAACCTGGATCACGAAGCTTATGGCGACAATTGTGACGCCGGCTGGCCAGATCCAGCGCGCCAGATTTGTGCGATAGCGAAACAGCAGGGGAACAGCGACCATCGCGGCCATTTCTACGGCAGTTGATACATAGCGATCGCCCCACGCGAAATCTCCCGACCAGTAGGTGTAGCGCGCATAGAACAGGACATAGCCGGCTACCAGCAGAAGCGAAGTGACAACGTACGCTCGCACGGCCGTCTCCATTTTTTTCCAAAGCAGAATGAATAAAAGCAGAGCCAGGATCAGAAGCGGGTCGAAAAGAAAAATCGATTTCTCCGGCTGGAACAAGGCACCCATAACTCCGACATGTAGCGGCGTGCTCCAGGGAAAGTTCGCCGGCAATGTTGGATCTTGCGCGCGCATCTCCCGGGCGAAGATCGGGATGTAAGTCTGTGTGAATGAGCCGAAGCGATACATACTGTAGAGTCGCTCAAGCACAAAGAAGACGGCATAAACGGGAACAGCAACTTTGGTATACAAGATCAGCCGTTGCCAAAGACCGCGATCCAGTTTGTGCTCATACCATAGGACCACGAGCAAGAACACTCCCGCCGCCATGAGATCAAGCGCAGTGGTCACACGAGTGAGCAAATTCAATCCCAGTGCTGACGATCCCCAGAAGAGCGCCTTCTGACTTCCTGTTTGCAGCCACTCATACTGATACGAAAAGCCCACCAGCGTGAGGAGCATGATGTAGTTGTTCTCCATCATGTTCTGGGTGTAGTGAAGATGAGTCGTGCAGAAAAGGAGAGACAATACACCGAGGATGGCTTGTTTCAGGTTGAATCCCAATTGCCTCAGAAAGCGGAGAACAATCAACGCCGTCAGAACATTGACGAGAATGTTGGTGCTGTAGCTGACGACGATGCTGCGGATCGCCGGATCGTCTTCGTAGTCTGCGAACACATGCCAGTGAGCGATCCAGGTTCCAATCAGATCGGCGGGCAGCATCAGCAACGATTGGCCGATGCCGTACCAACTAAAGATTTGGCCGCCGCGTCCGTGGAGGCCGAATTCCGGATATTCGTTCGGGAAGACCTGTGGTTGCGAGGTCCAAAGCCAGTGCGTTACCTGCAAGCGATGCATTGTGTCGGCGCTGCCCAGTTCGCCGGACTGGACTACGAACGCCAGCAGACCCGCCAGCAGGCACAACAAGAAAACGGGATCCCGGAACTTTTGCCTCAAACGTGAAGTCATCGTCATGGATGGTAGCAAAATCGGGCTTCCGGCTTCCGGATGCGACTGTCGTCAGAGTCAGAGGCGAAGGCCGTCGCCCGACGCCGGAATGCGGACGCCGAAAGCCGGAAAGCAGTATCCTGTTGCAGGGAATTTTCCAGCCATGGCGTTCTGCTCATTTTGCGGTACCGAATTAACTCCCAACGTCAATTTCTGCGCCACGTGCGGTAAGCCCGTGAGCAGCAGCAAGCCGCAGGCTTCTGCGAATGAAATGGCCACCATTGATTACGAGGCGACAGCGACCTACTCTTCCCCTTTGCCATCGCCGCGCCCGGCGTCAGCTGCTTCTTCGAAGTCTTCCTCCAAGAGTTCCGCCGTTGCCGAATATCTGTTGAGCGAAGGACGCTTCCTGCCCGGTCGCTTGATCGCCGGACGCTATCGCATCATCGCGCTTCTCGGGAAAGGCGGCATGGGCGAAGTGTATCGGGCAGACGATCTTACGCTCGGCCAGGCCGTTGCCATGAAATTTCTTCCGGACGAAGCGCTCAGTAACGAGGGGCTTCTTGAACGGTTCAAGAACGAAGTGCGAATCGCGCGCCGCGTTTCACATCCCAACGTGTGCCGTGTGTATGACGTTGGAGAAGTCGATGGGCAGACTTTTTTCACAATGGAGTACGTCGATGGCGAGGATCTCGCCTCTCTACTGCGCCGCATTGGACGCCTTCCGCAAGACAAGGCCGTCGAAATGGCGCGCCAGCTTTGTGCGGGACTCTCTGCTGCGCATACCAAAGGCGTGCTGCACCGCGATCTGAAGCCCGCAAACATCATGCTCGATGGGCGGGGCCAGGTCGTGATTACCGATTTCGGTCTGGCCGGTGTCGCCGACGATATTCGCGGGCCTG
Source organism: Candidatus Eiseniibacteriota bacterium (assembly GCA_035500795.1). Taxonomy (GTDB): domain Bacteria; phylum Acidobacteriota; class Terriglobia; order Terriglobales; family Acidobacteriaceae; genus Sulfotelmatobacter. The sequence continues at coordinate 3,595 of DATJWZ010000415.1, forward strand.
AAGTACGAAGCGGGACGCCGGCCTATATGGCTCCCGAGCAACTGGAGGGAAGGGAAGTCAGCACGCTGAGCGACATTTATGCGCTCGGCCTCGTGCTGTATGAAATATTCACGGGGAAACGGGTTTTCGGCGAGAAAAAGCCCGGAACGTCGCGCACCGGCGGTGATCACACGCCAAGTCGACCGTCGTCGGTTGTGAAAGACCTTGATCCTGTGATCGAGAAGGTCATTCTGCGCTGCCTGGAAGAGAATCCCGCCTCGCGTCCTCCGAATGCGCTGGCGGTTTCGGCAGCTCTGCCGGGAGGAGATCCGCTCGCCGCCGCACTGGCTGCGGGAGAAACGCCGTCGCCGGAACTGGTTGCTGCTTCCGGTGAAACTCAGGGACTCCGTCCAAGAGTCGCCATTGCGATTCTTGCAGGAGTTCTGATCGGCTTGGCCTCCGCGGTCTACATTGGAGTCCGTGAGAACGGGTACGACCGCATGGGTTTTGATCTTACGCCGGAAGTGCTCACCCAGAAGGCGCGGGAGACGATTGCGCGTCTGGGGTATGAAGGCAAGCCCGCCGATAGCGCTTACGATCTCGATATCGATAATGACTTTCAAGACTGGGTGGATAAAAACGATAAGCCCAATCCAAATTGGGACGCCGTGCTTCGAGCACAACCTTCTCTGGTGAAGTATTGGTATCGGCAGAGTCCCGACACCATGTCGGCCGATGGATTCCGCGATAACCTGCTCACGCCGGGCGTCGTTTCGCAGACTGATCCCCCCAACACACTCTCAGGAATGATCAGTGTCCAACTTGATTCGCACGGGCGGCTCACATTCTTTCAGGCAATCCCGGCAGAGAAACTCGACGCCGGCAAACAGATTCCCAATGCGCCGACTGCGGCTGCGGCGACGCCGTTTGATTGGAACCTCACCTTCAGCGCGGCGGGACTGGATGCTTCGAAGTTGCAGCCTGCGCAACCGATGTGGAACTCACTCGCGGCGTCGGACGTCCGCATGGCGTGGACTGGGGTATGGCCGGGCACAAACCGGCCATTGCGCGTGGAAGCCGCTTCATTCCAGGGAAAACTTGCCTTCTTCCGCATGGTTGGGGACTGGACCAAACCTCCGCGAATGGTGAGCACGGAGCCAAAGTCTTTTGGCGACAAACTAAGCCGGATCATTGGTATCGTCCTGCTGGTTGGCGCACTGACGGGAGGTTGTCTGTTGGCGCGCAGAAACTATCTGCGCGGCCGCGGTGACCGCGACGGAGCGTTGCGTCTGGCGGTCGTGGTTTTTCTGCTCGAGATGGGGCTGTTTGCCTGTCGAGCCCACGTGGCAACAATTGGCGATGGCATCGGTCTCACCATCGTTGCGATCAGTACGGCGCTATTTATCGGCGGCGCGATCTGGGTGCTCTACATGGCGGTCGAGCCTTGGGTGCGGCGGCAATGGCCGAACACGATCATCTCGTGGACCCGCCTTTTGTCGGGCAATTTCAAGGACCCCGTCGTGAGCCGCGACATCCTCCTGGGATCTGCGTTAGGCGTCATCTGGATTCTGGTTTTCGATGTGCGATATCTCTTCATGCTGCGTTTTGGTGCGTCCCCAGGGTTCGGCAGCACGGACCTGCTCATGGGAGGCCGAGTAGCTATGGGCGCCTGGTTGCGGCAGTGGCCAGAGTCGATTCAAACAACGCTTTTATTTTTTCTGTTGCTCATGGGGTTGAAGGCGATTCTCAGGAAGCAGTGGCTGGCGGCGATTGTGTTCGTGGCGATTTTTGCTCTGCCTCGGGGACTTACCAGTTCGCACATGGCGATTGATATGCCTGCGTTCACTCTGGTCTACGCGATTGCCGTTTGGATCGTCATTCGCTTCGGATTGGTTCCTCTGGTCATCGCAATCTTCACCATCGATATGGCGGCCAACATCCCGTTCTCCTCCGACTTGTCCACCTGGTATATGACGAGTTCGATTCTGGCAATGCTTAGCGTGGTCGCGATTGCGGGATGGGGCTTCTATCATTCGCTCGGCGGGCAGCCGGTATGGAAAATGGAAACGGACTAAGCTGAACAACTTCGCTCGACTATGGCCCGATTCACGGCCTTGGGTGCATCTAATTCGCCTCAGTTTGCTGGTGTTCGCCGAGGACCGATGGGTTGTCTCGGCTGCCTGCCCCGCCTTGTGCTCGGGCTCGCCTTCGGTTGTTTGCTTGTTCTGGCCATCACGGCGGTGTTTGCACCTTGGGGCTTCTACATGGGTGGGAAGTTTCACATAATCCCTTACTGGCAAGGATGGGGAACTCTCCAGACGAAGCACGGGAAATATGTGGTGTTTGTGCGGTTTGAGCCGACTCCGTCCGGTAGCAAGTTGATGCCGCATCCTTCGGTGAAGGGGAGCGGATATTTGTGCTCGCCCAGAGGTGAAATTTTCCGCATGAATCTAGGTGGCGGCATGCGTCGAGGGATCAGTACAAACCTTGACGGCGAGAGCATCGGCCTATACATGTATTACTGGCCAGCGTTCTTCGGCAATTTCGCAGCGAGCCACCGTCCGTCCATCGAGTTTCGCGGACAGTGGAAGAATCCAAATATCGTGATGGACGATCATGGCAGCATTTTTCGGGCTTTCAATGCGGATGGTGCGGTAGATCAGGGCCACAGTAACAAGCCGTATCCCGGAGACATAACTCCAGTGACGCTGGTGCCGGGTTCCTATTCGGATTTCAAAGCGGCGTGTCAGGCGAAACCCTAACCCGGCCCGTCGATATGCCACGAGGATAGCGTTGTGCACGGCGTAGTTCGCAACTGCCGGCCCGAAAGGGTCTAGTAAGCGCCGCGACTGCGCTCCGGATATCCCGGAGCGCAGCTCAGTACTGCTTTCATTGCGAATTCGATTTATCTCCGTTGACAGGTCTGCTAAGCCAAGGATTGAAAAGTACATGTGGCCCACCGACGCTTGCGCATCCGGCGCTCCCCGGCCCTGCCGCACAGCCCCAGAAGTTCTCCGTGGCATCAATGCTTCCCGAACATGAGGCTGAATCGAACGAGCACACGTTCGCTACGCCTACTTTCCCGTTCAGTAGTTCATTCATGTGAGCATCTACTTCTGTTGGTGTATTGGCCGCGATAGCAATGTCCTCATCGCGGATCACGTTTTGAGAAATGACTGTGCCGTACACCGGAGAACCGCCACCGCCGCTATTGATATTGATTCCCGCAGTCCCTGGCGTCGCAGTATCGTCAGTATCGGCGCCGTTTCCGGAGATGAAATTGCCGATCACCATGTTTCCCGACAAGTCGTCGGCAGGCGCGCCGAATGCCGGACCAACGTGGGAATGCAGCGCGAATCCCGGGATTCCATTCCCCGTCAACTGATTCCTGACAATCACGTTATTGGAAACTCTGCCCGGGCCTTCGCCATCGGAGAACACACCCGCTCCCGCTCCGCCAACCTTCACGCCGTTTTTCGAAACAAGATTCTCCGAGACGGTATTGTGATCGACACCGTAGTGGGGAGCGTACTGTGGCGGAACTGAACCCACAGGCGGATGCGAAGCCAGAACGATCCCGCACTCCAGCGGATTATCAGTCACGACGTTGCCAATGAGAAGGTTGTTCCGGCTCTGGGCTGTCTCGTCGCTGATCAAAATTCCGTCAGCGTTCCCTGAGATGAAGTTCGATGAGACCACGGAAGCGGAAGTACCGAGCAGATGCAGCCCGCCTCCGCAATCGCCACTCTCATCGGTTTCGTATGCTGGCTGGCCTTTGCATGCAGTGCCCGAACCGAATACCGGCCCGATGGTGTCATTGTTAATGATGCTGTCGTCACGCACTACAACGTCGGCTGCGCTGAGCAGCAGGACTCCCTCATAGAGAGCGTTCTTCACTGTGAACCCGGCAATGGTCACGTCGCGCAAACCAGGATTGTTCAGCCCATCTGCCAGGATTCCGTTGGGCAGGTTGGTTGCGTCGATTACCGAAGCCTGCGCACCAGCGCCGATAAGCGACAACGGCTTGCCAATCGTTACATCCTCTGCATAGACTCCTTTCGCAACCTTAATTACATCGTAGCTGGATGCCGCATTAACGGCGGATTGGATCGTCTTGTAACAACCGTTGGAACCAGCGGGGTTCACGCAAAGAGTTTTGGCTGTGGCGGGCTGCGAAAACATCGAAACCGCTGCCCAACACAGAGTGGCAGCGATCGCCATTGGGCGAATTCGAGACGCGTGCATCTTGTTCCTCCTTTTGTTGTTTGAACTGTTCTTGAGGGGATCTTCTGAGTGCCTGAAAGCTTATCGTCTCGATCTTGCCGATCAATACGACAATTCCTGTAATTCCGTAGCGAACGCAATTTGACGGTCTTCGTGCCGCGGCATACGATGTTTGCCGATGAAGAGGGGTTCATATGCGATTTCTGCCGTTGGGAGCTCTCTTGGCTCTATTTTCTTTTCGTTTGTCCAGCACCGGAATATGATTTCTCCGCCAGGGAAGGGGTTCTTATGCGAACGCTGATGTCCGGGACCCTCGTGCTTTTGCTGTCAGCGGCCTGCTCGGCCCAAACCCAAAATCAAACTGAAACGCCTGAGACTCCGGCCAGACAAGATGGAGGCGTCCGAGCAGTTTTAGAAAGCATCGTTATCCCTCCGATTCCGAATCAGCCATTCACGGCGACCCTCCAGACAGAGTGGATCCAGTACACCGGTGAGGGTGGAACTATCACTCTCGTCAACGAACGGCCTCTGGCTCGTGACAGCAAGGGCCGCGTATATCAGGAACGCTGGATTCTCGTGCCGAAGTTCGGGAAGGTGAAATCGCAGAAAGCATGGGTCCAGATTGCTGATCCGAAGTTGCACACCCTGTACAGCTGCACGCCATTCCGGCATATTTGCGAACTCGAGACCTATGATCCCACGCACGAATTGGCAGCCGCGGAACCGCGCAAGCCGATTCCCAACGGTACGATCGTTCAGGATCACCTTACGATTGAAGATCTAGGCACCAAGAGAATTGCCGGAGTGGATACGGTCGGCCGTCGCGAGACATACTCAATCGACGTTGGGGTGATGGGGAACGATCAACCGCTAACGTCGCTGAATGAGACCTGGCACTCGCAGGAACTTGCTATCAATTTGTTCTCGATTCGCAAAGGTCCCGAGTTTGGCAAGCAGACCTTTATCATCACAGACCTAAGCGCCGTTGAGCCCGACCCGGAACTGTTTAAGGTTCCGGAAAAGTATGAAATTCGTGATCTGAGAAAGAATCCGCCGATTTCCTGGTAGACCTGTTGTTGCACGTGCTCGGCTTCGCGCATTCGAGAAAACTCAAACGCAGAAACAATCCGAAGAACAAGGGAGTGGAAATCTATCCCGTACTTCGCGGTTTTTCATTTAGCGGTTTCGCATGCGAAGCTCCCCGCATCATTCGTATCTCCTGACCCTTTGTACTTCGCAGTCTGCGGATACGGGCACAGTGGCCGCGTCATCTTCGCATGCGCTCGGTCGTTGCCTTCATATTTCGAAGCGACAATCGGCCCCGGAACCGTACCTTTCTCCACCCATTGCTCAAGTGCCGCATCGACGCTGTGTGAGGAATTCTCAAACTCCAATTGTCCGACTTGCCCGAAAGAGTCCGGCCCGGGACCGCCCTCGCAATGCTGCATTCCCGGCACCATGTACAGCCGAACAAACGAATCAACATCCTTTTGGCCCATCGCTTTCGTCACCGCGTCATAGTAGTTGATCGTATTCAACGCGCTGATCGCCGGATCATTCCATCCGTGATACAGAATCAACTTTCCACCGCGCGCCTTGAACGCCTTCAAATTTGGATCAGTCGCATTCAGCGCCTGCGCAGTCTTCTCATTCGCTGCTTTCAGCCCGGCATCGACGTTGAACGTCTTGTAATCCCAATCGGCCTTTTCGTATACGAAGTCCGAGAAGAATCCATTCCCGAAGAATGCCATCAAGCTCTTCGCCGGAGCAGGCCCTGTGATCCACAATCCCCATCCTCCTTGGCCCTCCTCTGCGCCGGGCAAATATCCCGGATAAACAATGTGCCCCGAAGCGTCCAGCGTCCCCACATACAACTTCTTAAGCGCGGTGACTTGTGGCGTAGTCAGGCATTTGTCGGAATCTTCAGCCTTGCACTGAATCGTCGCTGGATCGAAATGACACTGCCGCGGATCATTCAGGATTCCGTCGCGCACTCCGTCGATCTCGTCGCAAGCGGCATTCACCGCCGCAGCGATCGTCGGAACCTTCGACTGTGGAATGAAACTAGCCGGATCCACGGTCAGCGCTTGCGTATCGTAAGCCGCGGTCGTAAGCAGAGCCGTCCAGTAGTTGGCCGGCGCACCAGCGAGTATTCCGTCATAATCCTCCGGATATCGCTGCGCCTCCATCAACGCCTCGCGCCCGCCATCGGAACATCCTGCAAAATACGAACGCTGTGCAGCCTTTGAGTAGTACGCCTGCGCAACAGCTTTCGCAACGCGCGTCATCTCATGGATTCCGCGGCGCCCAAAGTCGATCACCTTCTCCGGATGCCCCACTGCCCACGCCGCATCAATGGGAGACCCATCGTGTCCCGTGTCGGTCGCAGTCGCTGCATAGCCGTGTTTCACGGCATTCGCCAT
>DATJWZ010000416.1:0-7861 GCA_035500795.1 Candidatus Eiseniibacteriota bacterium
AAAGTCGTCTCCAGCCTGAACCATCCCAACATCTGCACGCTCCACGACATTGGCCACCAGGACGGCGTCGATTTCATTGTCATGGAATTCCTCGAAGGAGAGTCGCTCGCCGAGCGACTCGAAAAGGGGGGGCCACTGCCCGCACAGCAGGTCATGCAATACGGGACTCAATTGGCGAGCGCGCTCGACAAAGCACACCGCAGTGGTGTTACGCATCGCGATCTGAAGCCCGGCAACATCATCCTCACGAAAACCGGCGCCAAGCTTCTCGACTTCGGCCTCGCAAAAGCAGATCCATCAGCATCGCTTGGCAAGACCATGACGGATGCAACTCCGCGCCCAATACCGATGACAAAAATGGGCACGGTAATCGGTACGGTTCCATACATGTCCCCGGAACAACTTGACGGCAGAGATGCAGATGCCCGTAGTGACATTTTTTCTTTGGGCGCTGTGCTCTACGAGATGGTCACGGGCAATCGTCCCTTCCAGGGCCAGAGCGACTTCAGCGTTGCTTCCGCCATTCTGCACAAGGACCCGCCGCCAATCAGTGGTCTTCAGCCTCTCACCCCGCCTGCGCTGGAGCGCACAATCCGTGTTTGCCTTGCCAAAGATCCGGACGAACGCTGGCAGTCAGCCAGCGATCTATGGAACGAATTGCGCTGGATCTCAGAGAGCAGTTCGCAATCTGGAGCGGCGCCGGTTCCGCTGATTGCAAGGGACCCTGGCTCGCAACCGAGCGCAAGGGTCGCCCCCGCGAAACGGAAAGCCGTTCGTCCAGGCATCGCGTGGATCACCGCCGCGCTGTTCGCACTGATCGCGGTCTTCGCCGTGGTCGTTGCCTTGCGTTCCGGGCGCGCCCACAAACCGCTCGCCTTCCGCCAACTGAATTTCCGGCGTGAAGCGATTTTTCAAGCCGCCTTCGCGGGTGACACGATTGTCTACAGCGCGGCGACGTCCGATAACACTCCGCAAATCTTCGCCGTACGCCCCGATTATCCCGAACCGCAGCCCATCGGCTCGCGTGGCATGACCTTACTCACCGTTTCTTCCAAGGGCGAACTCGCAGTCCTTTTGAATGCACATTACCTCTGGTATCGCCTCTTCACAGGCACTCTGGCTCGCATGACTTTAAGCGGTGGAGCGCCACGCGAAATCGAGAATGGCGTCCGCCAAGCCGATTGGTCGCCCGACGGATCGCAGCTCGCCATCATTCGCGAAGTTGCTGGGAAGGACCGGCTCGAGTATCCCATCGGCCATGTCTTGCGTGAAGTCAGCGGTTCAATGAGCGACGTGCGCTTCTCTCCGCGAGGAGATCGCATTGCTTTCTTCGAGCATCCCCGAAAGCTCGACGATCGTGGCTCGGTAAACATTATCGATCTCTCGGGAAACAACGCCGTGCTCTCCGACGGTTACTGGAGCTTGCGTGGACTCGCCTGGGCACCCGATGGCAATGAAATTCTTTTTTCAGCGAGCCAGAGCGGCGGCAGCTTTACGATTTACGCAGTAACGATGGCGGGCAAAACCCGCGTTGCTTATCAACCTCCCGGAGGTCTCAACATCCAGGATATAGCTCCCGATGGTCGCTGGCTCGCATCGCGTTTGGATTTCCGTTATGCCGCCATGGTCCACAACGCCGGCACAGTTGGTGATCGAGACCTGTCATGGCTCAATACCTCTCACGCGCGAGCACTTTCGCAAGATGGTCAGACGCTCTTGTTCGCTGAAACGGCGCTTGGAAGTAATTACGCTGTCTGCCTTCGCAGGACCGACGGATCACCTGTGTTGCGTTTGGGTGAAGGCTGGCCCGCGGATCTTTCACCCGACGGAAAGTGGGTGCTTGCCATAGTGCAATCGGTTCCGCCGAAACTGCTGATCTATCCGACCGGCGCGGGTGAAACCCGACAACTTGAGCGTGGCAGGATCGAACACTATTCGACCGCAAGATGGTTTCGCGACGGCAAGACCGTGCTCATCTCAGGCAACGAACCGGGAACAGGAACACGCTTTTACATGCAGGATATCAACGGAGCACCCAAAGCAGTCACTCCCGAAGGTACTCGCGACGGTCTAATCTCGGCTGATGGAAAATCGGTCCTGGCGCGTGGTCCGGACGAGAAATATTCTATCTACCCAATTGCAGGAGGAGAGCCACAGCCCGTAGCCGCTCTCACACAAGCCGACATCCTTGCGCACTGGAGTGCGGAGGACAAAACAGCGTTGGTCTATCGCCTCGCTGAAATCCCATTCCGCCTCGATCGCGTCAACCTTGCAACCGGCCACCGTACCCTCTTCAGAGAATTCACCCCATCCGACCGCACAGGGCTTCTCTCTCTGCGAGAGATCTTCGTCACCGACGACCTGCGTTCCTATGCTTATACCGCTTACTATCAGGTCTCGAGCCTGTTCGTCTCCGACGGCGGAGAATGAGACTTCTCGCAGGTTTCCAGGCCTCACGAAAAGATCAGAGGAGAGACAGGCGGCGCGCGCAATCCGCCATGATTTCTGATTCCCACGCAGGGCGCTGTGGATTTTTAGGATGGGTCCGCGAACTGGGAATGCGTCCGATTAGGTTCAAAAACACGGCAGCAGAATGTTTGTAGGCGGGAACGGGCTCGCGAAAAGCGACGTTTCCCAAATATTGCAGAGCGTCAGAAAGCCCATAGTATTGCGCATCTCCACCGTTCCAAAGCCGGTCGCGCTCCGAAAATTTCTCTGGCGCGAACGCGGCAAGTCCCAACAAGTAGTCCGAGCCGTATTCGATCATGTTGATCCCGAGATCATTGCCCGTGTAGATGCGGAAGTCTGGCCGATGTTTATCGCGAAGCGCAAGACGCTCGATTTCCACGAGCCGGTTGAGCGAGGAGTGTTTCATCCCCTTGATCTCTGGAATATCCATCAATCGGCGGACGGTCTCTGCATTGTAGATCTCTCCATTGGGAGCAAACATCGGACCCAATTCGAAAGCCAGCACGTGTGGATAGCCTCGTACTACATCCCGGTACGTTTGGGCTACTCTTTCGGCTGACGCACCGTGTAGTCGCGCTGTTTGGAACAGAATCGGTATACCGCCGTGGCGAACAATCGCATCGATTTCACGTCGATAGAGAGCGACAATGTCGTCACCCGATTGATTTTCGATGTACGCGCCCGCCACGAACGGAACGTCTTTCCCTAGAGCTTGCCTTGTCCAATCCAGCACGTTCTCTTTTTCGGGGCCGCTCAAATAGTTCACATATCCGGTGTCCATATTGACCGCATTCATGAGCCCGGCTTGATGCGTGGAGATCAGCTGCCGGGAAAAAGCATCGACCGCGATTCGGCCATCCGGCTCATAAGGAAGCAGGGCAGCGGCAATGCCTTCCACTTTGCGCCTCGGTTGCTGGTGTTTGAGCAGTTCCTCGACTGTCATCGTCACGTTCACATAGTTGTGTTGCATCGGATCTGCAGACAATTTGCGTCAGGTGTGTTTCAGCACCCTCAGCTTTTCTCCCCAAGTCGAGTTCTTATAGTAATTGTCGAGCGGATAGCATCCCGAGGGCAGCCCATTCCGTGGAGCTGTCGTGCAATCACTGAAAGTTCTACAAATACGCTTGCGCAGTATTTCACGACCCTCGGTTGCATCCCACAGAATTTCCGGATAGGTCAACACCATCCTTCCGAGCCCGACGAAGTCAACCCATCCCTCGCGCACAGCGGCCTCAGCGACATAAGGCAAGAAGTCCTGTAGGTAGGTATAGGCAGACCCGACAATAAGGAGATTGGGGAATTTTCGTTTGAGTGCGCGCGTTGTCTCCATCTGACGAGCAACTCCGACCAACGGATCTTCGGGAGGCAGGTATCCGTCAGACGGCGGGTAGAGCGCCGGCCGTTGCACGTGCGGGTTGTAATAAGGACTCCCGGCGGTAATGTTCACCAGATAAATGCCGAGTTCTTCCAATAAAGATAAAAACGACTCCGCCTCATTCAAAGCGCTGTCCGATGGATCCAGTGGATTTACCCCGAATCCCCAGCGATAAGGAACCCAGCCCGCGCAATCTTCTGGCACTCCCACGCTAGATTTGCCGTTTAGGCTAGGGTCTTTATGAAATGGTATGGTGTCAATCGCCGAGAGCCGCACTCCAATGTGCAGCCCCGGAGCAAGTGTTCGAATTCCTTGCACAATTTCACGCAGAAAGCATGTACGCCCTTCGAAGCTTCCGCCATAACGTCCCGGCCGGGTATGTGCGCTGAGAAACTCATGCCCCAGATACCCGTGGCAATGCTTGATGTCCACGAAATCAAATCCCAGGTCCCAGGCCATCACTGCAGCGCGATGGAAATCTTCAATGATCGACTCGATCTCCCCATCCGTAAGCAGCGGATACTCAGCGGGCAAACTCAGGCGCCGATCTAACAGAGGATGGTGATAAAGAATCTTCGGTTCAGGTCTCCTGTGTTCGTTCGGTCGGCAGTACCGCCCTGAATGCGTGAGCTGCAAACCGATCACAAGCCCATCATCGGAGCCGGTCGTCTGAATATGTTCGCGTCTTAGTACATCTCGTAATTGTGCAATTTGCTTTTTCGTCTGCTCGGAAATAAGAAGCTGGTTCGGATTAGCTCTTCCCTCGTGACAAACTGCGACAGCCTCTCCACCCCATACGAGCTTTCCGCCGGTGCGCCCAAAGAGTTTCCAACGGCGGATTGTATTTTCGGACGGTGCTCCGTCGAGCGTTCCGTCCCAACCCTCCATTGGCTGGACCGCAATACGATTGCCTATTTTGAGTGAGCCACCAATGAGCAGAGATCTCAGTGATGATTGAATTCCAGTTGCGATCTCATCATCGCAAGGAATGGTGAGGCCCAGATTCCGGACGTGATCTCGAAAATGTGCAACATCCTTCAGAGCCCCCAGGCGGACAATTGCTTTATTACTCACACGATTCTCCGTCGACTCGGTAAAGCCAGGACCGCAAGCGCGCCCAATAATGCGACACCGACCAGAGCGAAGCAGGCGCTATTGTAGCTTCCGGTAATGTCACGCAGTCTTCCTACAGCCCAAGGTGCTGCGGCATCCGCAATTCCGCCCGCCGTCAAGATCACACCAAGCAGTCTCCCGAGAATCTCAACTCCAAATATCTCGGCCGTCATCAGCGGGATAATCATGTAATCGCCACCAAGGCCGATTCCAAAGACCGCCGCCGACAGCCAAAGGAGCGCCCGGCTATTTCCAAGAAAAAGCAAAGGAATTCCTCCTGCAACAAAAAGATACGTGAGCAGCATGACGTACTTCTTGGAAAACCGATCCGCCAGCCACCCCATTAGAATCCGACCAGCAATACTGAATCCGAGCACCAAAGACAAAACTCCAGCGGCGTCACTCTGCGTGAAATGCCGATCCAGGCTCAAGTACAGTTTCAGATTCTGCTGCGTGCCGCTGACAGCAGCAATCGAGCACATGCTGCCCAACGTAAGCAGGTAGAACGATGCCTTTCCGAATGCAGCCTTCGGATTCACTGCTGAGTTTGTTGCGGCTTTACTCACGATTCTGGCAGGTTCCTTTACCAGGAGAGCCAAGGGTAAGGAGACTACCACCAGCATGAGCCCAAGAATCTGCAATGCAGTTTGCCAACCGAAACGATGAACGAGCACATGAGATATCCATGGAACAGCTGCTCCGCCAACGCCAATGCCGAGGTACGCGAAACCCATTGCCATACCTCTCGATCGATCAAACCATTGGGTTAACAGCACTTGGTTCGGCAAAGGTCCACCGCACACGTAACCCAGTGCATTGAAGAAATAGAAGATGTAAAACACGCTGAGCTGCGATGCCCAGCCGAGTCCCACCAACGCGGCTGCGGCCATCAGAATCCCAACTATCATCATGGAGCGAGGTCCAAAGCGATCGATAATCCATCCCGCCAGATAGCCGAAGATCGGCCCAACGATAAGTTTGCTGAGTGCGTTCCCGGAGGTCACCTGGGCGCGCGTCCAGCCAAATTGCTGAACCATGAAGTCGTAAAAGAAAGGCAATCCCCAGACGGAAACGCCAACGATCCAGAACAGGACGACAAACGCAGTGCCCGCCGCCTGGTAAGCATGGCGAGGAGTGGCGGAGCTGTGACCTTCGTGCTTGGCTGACAACTCGCCAATCACCACGAGCGCAGCCTCATCGTCATTCCAGCGATCCGCACCATGACGTGCAGTGTAGCGTAGGAATGCTTGACTTCGCCAACTTCAAGGGGTGGGGATACGTGGCGTTATTGCAGTTGCCGATTGGCGCAAAGCGCCACGCAATAACGATATCGTCCAACTAACCTGTTTTTGCCTGATTCAATACAGACTCCAGGCTTTGCGCGTAGCCCCGAATTCTGTCGGCTTGATCCAATCCGTTAATGATGCGTCGCGCATTCAGGTAATCGCAGGCATCTCCTTGAATGTACGCCCCAAGTCCTTTGCCGGTGAAGGATCCGTGACGCATTCCGAATGACATAATGCGATAAGCAGTCGTCGGCTCAAGCGCGTGTTCAGGATGTAGTACGAGGCCATTGGCCAGTCCAAGTGCCTGGCCCAGCCGGTCGTAGTTCAGCCTCCATGTCAATTGAACGAATCCTCTGCCATAGTAGGTATTCGTAAACTGTGTTCCATTCTGGTCCGTGACAACAGTCGGCTGGCCATAAGGCTTCCCTTGCCCCTTACCGAATTCCTCAATCGGCATCCAGGAGTTCGCGCATTCATGCTTCACTGTTGCGAGCATATAGGCCGCCCACCGTATGTCAGTTACATCCGGATCCTCTGCCAGAAGAGTAATCAGATTCATCAGCCCGCTGCTTGAAGAATCAGTGAGTCTCGGAATCGCGAAGGATGTCTGATATCCCGAAAGAAATTTATCGTTATCGAATGTAAACATGGACTCTTACCTCTGCCGATACGGGATGTCGCTGCGAAATCTCAGCTCTATTCAAAATGACATGCGACCAGCCAAACATCGGTATTTCCTTCAGCCACGACCGCAACGGACAACGCGTGATTCTCGCCATGAAGCGACTGCAGGTGCTCCTCAATCCGGATCTCCTTATGAAAGCTCGCATCGTGGATGGTCTCGGAGAGCAACTCTGTGTTCTCTCCCTTGTTCTCAGCGGCATTCCACCCAGTCCTGACCAGTTGCACGCGCACGCTTCCCCCCGTGGTTCCTGAAATTCGGAATCCGGTCACGCGTTCGGCACCGGGTGGGATTGGGATTGACATGGAACCTCTCGCGCCACGTTCCCCGCAATACGCGTGGGCAATATCGCAAGTAAACTCCGCTTCCAAACGGCGCTCTGCATTTTCGGGCTGTACCAGCCGCCGGTCGATCCGAATCAATTCCATTCGCACTGGCTTGAACGACAATCTCATCCAACCAACTGCGCCAGATGCGCCGCCAGCCCGCTTTCTCACCGAATGGTCGACATGGCGAACATTACTGAATTCGTCGAGGTGAATACGCGCCAGTTCCACCACGGTCTCTTCTCCAGCATGGTGATGCTTTCGCAACTTGATTTCCGGTAGCTCAGTGACGCGAAGATAACCCTCCACTCCTCCCACAGCCTCAAGATCAGAGTGCTCGAACAACTCACGGTATTCGATCGTGACGTAAGTATGCGAATTTGCATCGAAAGCGGGAACTTGAAGAACGAATGGCGCTGATAGAACGATCTCGCGACCCTCGCGATCGATCGCCGTCCCGGGAGCAATTACAAGTTCACGGTCGCCCCGCTTACTCACTTCGAGGCCTTCGGCGATGCCCCAGGAATGCAGCAGACGGTTATGCCGCCTCCTCATCTCGAGGTGATACGCCTGCTCATCCTTAAAATCCTGCTCGCGCAGGAACTGATGT
>DATJWZ010000417.1:0-7437 GCA_035500795.1 Candidatus Eiseniibacteriota bacterium
CCTGTCGACAGAACCTGCACTCCGGTTGCACTTGACGTTGAAAAACTCTGCGAGTTGAGCAACGCCGCTGGAGCTTGAACTGGCACGACAGTGAACTGTTGCAAATGTGTCTGCGCAGCAGCGAAGCTGCATAGCGCGAAAATCAATCCAAAGACAATCGACCAACGCTTCATTGAATCCTCCCTGCGCGTAAGCGCATGATTTTATGTTGCTCTGCACAACATTACGTCGTGCGTCTACGGTCCGTTGGAACCCCAAGTTCCGAGCCAGTTCGTTGCGCCGGTCGAGAACCGCATCGTGGCGATCTGTTTAATTGTTCTGGTATCGAAATCGTCAGAAAAGTCCTCCTCGAGAGGCTCGCGGTTCATGAACTTCAACGAGTGGGATTCCTTGTCACCGATTAGTTCCCAAGCCGATGCACTCGTTTTGTAGTGACAAACGAAGTACATCAAGTCTTCTTTGATCAGCGAGTTGATCTCGTTGTCCGCCGTATACGGCTTGTTCGGCGAGCCAAGGATTTCACGCGCGATCCACTTCAACTCCGGTGGAATGATGAGGTACTTGGGTCGCATCGCAATCGGCAAGCCTTGCGAGTCAATGAGACGCTCAAACATATTGATCGCCAATTGGATCGCGGTGAAGCTGAGATCGACGTCAGTCGTCGGCCGATTGGGATACGTGCCAGCCGCAGCAATGATATTGCCGACGCCCGGTCCAATGTTGGTAGCCTGCGTCCCACCCAGCAACGGATGCAGAGTGCTGAACAGTGGCATACCGTCAATCACGATGGTTGACGTATAACCAAGGTTCAGAACATTCCAAGCCTGAATCTCACGCACGAAGTGTGCGCTGCGTGCGAGACACTTGGGAGCCTGATTGATCAGTTTGTACTGATCGTCTTTGATCAATTCCCACGACGCCCGGACGCCGAGTGCCCAAGGCGAGTGCAGATACCGCTTGGTGCCACCTTGGATAATATCCTGATACTGCACCGCAGTACCTTCCAGTTTGGGTTGCAACGGCCCGAGGCCAGAAAACTCAACCTCGTCCTCAAATGCAGCATCGGACTCCTCGATGTTGAACACATATGAGTATTCTTCATCACGCTGTTTGAGGTCCAGGAAATGCACGAAAAGGTCGTGCAATCCGGGGGCCATCAATTGAAAATACTGGCCACGAACCATCATAGTTGTCTATTCTCCCTTCAAGAATCGAACGTGTTGCTACGCCTGAATCTGTGCGACGCCCGGCAGGAACGTGAACAACACGCCGCGCGCTGTGTCCCAGTTATCGAGTCCTGTGATCACAACACAGGCTGAGTTGCCGATTTTGTTTTTGTCGACATACCAGTGGCCATCCACATCTTTCGTAAGACCATACTGTTTGCCGATGTCGGTTGCAGCGGTGGTCTGCGCTGGGCCAACCTGAGCGTAAAAGATGCTGTCAGGAATAGCCAGGACGCAGCTAGTTTTGCCATCGTTGAAATACGGCCGCGACAAGTTCACAGCCAGCGCTTCGTTTGGCACCGATCCGAAGGTGATACCACCACCCACGGTTGGTGAGTTGCTCGGCGCTTGCTGCGTTCCCAGTGGAACACCGACTGTCGTCAGGTTGGCTCCGAACTCCTTCCCAATGCCAGCGATGCCGTTGGTGATGGTCACACCATCCCAAGCCTTCAACCCACCAGTGGCCAAATTGATCATCAGTGGAGTTCCGGCTAGGAAGGTCTGACCTGCGTCTTCATTGAGACGCTGCATCCGCCATTGGTTGCCGGATACCGTCCCGCGTTCTTGAATTAAAGCTGACGCCATTTCCTACCTCCTTCTGCTAAGTTGAACTACGTTTTGGTTTTGTCCACTCGCGATGCTAAATCCGCGAGTGTCCCTGTATCACGGCTGCCGCCGATGCGACCTAACTCCTTGGCAGCTACATCCGGGTTAGACATCACTCCGGGTAAATCGGCCGCGCCCGGAGTGAACACCGACATGACAGGGTCCGCACCCTGCCGAGCGCGTTGTTGGTTCACCGCTGCGACGGTGGCGCCCAAATCGTTGACAGCACGTCCTGCGCTGATGCGACGTTGTACTGCTGCGTCAGCAAACGCCGCTGCGACGTCGTGTTTGTAGCGCAAGGCGCCCAAGTAAATCTTGCGGTCGATCAACATCAAGATGAGATCACCATTGATGTACTTCGTACCGCCTTCGGCTTCGAATGGGTTCAGACGAGCGTAGCCGGGTTTCAAGTCCGACTTCTTCGCAACGCGCCATCCCTGTGCGCAAGCCTGCGAGAAGCGCCGGCGGTCGGTGAAAATCCACCGTGGGTACAGGTTCGGGTTGGCCAAATACGGTTTGACGTCGTTAGCGAAATCCGGCGCACCCAATGGCCTTGCAACAATGTCTTCCGATAGCTCGTCTGGCAACGCCCTCGGATTCGGTGGTTCCACCGGCTCCAGCGGTGGTATCATCGACGCCGAGGTCATAGTTGGAACCGGTGGCTTGATCTGAGATTGTGGCTTATTTTGGGAGTCCATAATGCAACGAGGCTCCTTTCGAGTGAGATGTCAACTGAGCGGCTTTCTTCCGCTCCAAGTAACCTTTCGGGTCCCAATGCATAACACGACAGGTTTCTTCTTCCTCCGGCGTCAGCTTGTCCACTGGACCTTCGTCCTCGTGGTTACCACCAGTCCGCGACGCGGTCTCGGCAAAGAAATCCGTCTTTTCCTGCTCGGCTTTCTTGATGTCGTTTTCGTGGACACCCTTGGTAAACATGAAACAGTTAAACCACGACTGCGGCATCACGCGCGCTTGTGGTGCAAAGGTCATAACGCCTTGCTCGACTTCCTTCTCATACTTCTTGAAAATCTTGGCATCGCGTTCTGACAACTGTTGCATGAAATACATCTTGGCAGTCATCATACCAGAGGTGATAGCGACGCTAGCCAAATCCTTGGTTTGGTCCTGTACGAACTTCTGTGGATCAGCCCAAGGTGAAACTGGCTCGTCTGGCTCATCTAGAGTGTCAAGCTGATCCGGCTTGCCAGCCTTAGCTTCAATGTCAGCCAACTTTTGTTTGATCGTATCAAACTCCGTCTTCTGATCGTTGAGCTTTGCCTCCACCTGCTCACGAGCAGTTTTCTCGGCCGCGAGAGCATCCTCAATCTCCTTGGCCTTCTTGAGCGCCGCTGCGATTTCTTCAGGCTTTTTACCCCGAAGCTCCGCTGGCAACTCATCATCGTTGCGGTTTTGCCACCAGACCATTTTACTCCTCCTTAAGGTTTAGTATCCAGTTGAGTATCTCGATTCGGCCTTGACTACGACCGATCTCAATCAGTTCACTGTTGCCTTGCAGAGAACCAAAACATCTGTTGCGACGATCCACCAGTTTCTCAAGAAATGGTTTAGCGTCGTCTAACCGCAAGAAACGACTGATCTTGTCTAGTTGAACTTGCTCATCGTGCTGTATTACGGGCATGTTACATCACCTTTCCTGGTAACATCGGCATTGGGGCCTGTGGTATCTGAGGCATCGCCTGTGGCTGCGCCTGCGGTCCCGGCTGCGGACCTTGTGGCTGTGGCTGAGGCTGTTGTGTCTGCTTCGGAATCTCAGGCACCAATCGCTCGATTTCATCCTGACCAAAATGCCTCAACGTAGTCATCATCAACGTGCGCGCGGCTTCCAACGCATCCATTGTATATTTCTTGACGTTGTCAGGCACAACCGGATTATTCAACGCTTGCAGCATCGCCGCAACGCCTTGGTGATATCGGTCCATGATCTGCGTCATCATCATGTCCGATTGCTTCTCAACCTCTCGGTTTACCGACGCAGTCGACGCATACACCGGCAGGGCCATCTTGTGTGATACGATAGCATCTAGCGCAGTTTGGATCTTTTCTCCGGCTTCGCCAAATTGTTCCTTGAGGTCGTCTCGCAGACCGAAGGTCCCGTACTCAAGTCCCAGAACCCTTCCCAAACGTGTGTGTGCATAACGAATGTCGGTGATGTTGAGGTCGGTACGAGTGTTTCCTTCTTGCAACAGTGACAACGTTCCCATCGCAGTATAGACACCGCGCTTAGTGTTTGATCCGGCCCCTGCTCCTTGCATCGGAGGGCTGACGCCGCTGCGCTTTTCTGCGAGTTCGAGTGAGAGTCTTTCACTGTCAATCTCCCCTTGTACCGGGGTGCCCATTTCCAAAGGACTGATTTCAGGATCACCTTGCTGCTGCTTCGCGGGGACCATCGCTGATGGATACACCCGGAAGCCTTTGTGCAGCTTGCTATCGGGGTCCACCGCCCACGCCTTCATATTGGCGATGGTCATGTTGTCTCGACGTTGGTTGTGGATCTCCGAGATCTCTTCTTGGAACGGCAGCATTATTTCGCCGAAACCCATACCAGGAAACATATCATCACGATAAAACAATCGAGCAGCGATATAAATATCAGTAGGATAATACGTGTAGTAGGATCGAAGTATTTGATCGCTTTTTTCATGGTACCATACGATAACACGAGCATAATGCTCGGTATCAACACGGTACTTAAAATGACATTCATAGATGTCCCATTCATACGAATGCTCGTTTGGTTCGACACGAACCTTGGCGTCCTGCTGTTTCTGCGTGTCAACTTGGGTCGAGTTACCAGTGCGGTCTGGTTGCGCCAGCACATAGCCGACGGCTTTTTTATCATAGATATCCAAGAACGCGCGTTCCTGAAGCTTCGCCTTGGTCATCTGTATGATGTCGTACTTGAAGTCCATTGCCTCGATGGTGGAGGCATTCACCGGATAAATGAAGTTCTCATACTTGAGCTTCTCCGGCCGCGGGCCTTCATACGCTGTAAACTTCTCCCATCTACGCTCGCCAGACATGTCGCCGGCCGGACCAAAGCGATGCTCGATCTCTTTGATCCAAGGGACCTTGATAACGCTAGTTCCAAGTCGAATGGCTTCACCAAACCACTCGTGGTAGACTCGATATAAATCGAGCTCCGAGGGCTCCAAGCCCACATAACCCAAGAACTCTTCGTAAGCCGATCGCATCCCCACTGGCGCTAGCTTCTTGAACTCTCCTAACTCCGCAGCGGTCCACAAAGGCTTCGTTTTCATTACCGCGGACATAACACGCGCCAGCAGCGTATCGCTATGAATCGCTACGATTGGCACAACAAGATTGCTGGCGCCCTCCCACGGAAACGTCCGCTTCTCCATCGCAGGCACAGCCTCATACGCCTTGCGCCATTTGATAATACCATCCATCCCGTGTAAGCGTGACAGACCTTTCTTCAGCGACTGCGTCCGCTCTTTGAGATAACGTTTGAGCTTCCGCTCAGCTTCGCTGCCGGATGCCACCTTAAACGGGATGGGGTCGAAATGAGTCATTGTTCCTTACTTTGCAGGTGGAAACGTCGGTGGTTGAACTCCCAGGATTTCACAAGCATCAATCACGATGTGTTGCAACGTCATCGTAACGGTTGGATTGTTTAGAGGATTCTTCTTGAGTCCTGACAGAATCCCCAAGGCAGTCGTCAAAATAAATTGTTCCCAGTTCATATTCTCTCCTTAATGCACTCCATTTCCATTCGCTGTCTTAATGACAGCGTTTGATGGTTTGCTACCCGACGCAGTAGACAAAGACGGATACACTGTGCTACGTCCGTTCAGCGCAATGTACCCAACGACATAAACGAACAGTTTATAATACTTCTGTCCGGTTGGAAAATCGTTGAACGCTTCCCAAGGCGGGAGGACCGTGTGAAGCAAAGATGCCCCCGCGATCACTTCCGTTCCTAGCTTCACAAGGTCCGTCGACATGCTATTTCCCCTTTTTCTCTGGTTTTTGTCCTGTGCTCGCGACACAGACCGCCCAAGGATTTACTTTCTTCCCGCCCTTACGGGCTTTCACTTTGGCGACACAGTCCATTAACTTCTTTGGCATAACTACGCTCCGGAGTCGGTAACGCTGACGCTCAGTGTTGTCGTGCCAGCGGTTGTCGGCGTGCCGGTGATTTGGCTGCCGTTGATGGAAAGTCCGTCGGGCGGCAGGCCGTTTGCACTGAACGTCAGTGGTGCAACGCCGCCGGTGACGTTGGACGCTAAGTCCGCTGAGAAAGCCTGGCCAACAGTACCCGTCAGATTCAACGGATCACTGACCGCTGCAAGCGGCTGACTCGCGGGGTTGATGGTAATGTTAACGTTGAAACTGATTTGTGCCATAATTCTCCTTGTCATGTAGATTACGAACAAAACCAAAACTGTAGCGGCTAGCATCACCACTAAGACATCACGTAGTGTGAAATCGAGGATCATGCTTGAAAGACCCCTGTGCTACGCGCTGCGCCGTAACCATACGAGTACGCTTGTCCAACACGCTGCGCGCCAGACTGGTTGGCCGCAAGCAAGTCCATGTACGTACCGTCTTCCATCGGGCGTTCCGCGACCTGACCAATGTACGCAAACGCGTCAAGCTGGTCCACGTAACGCGAGTTACGTTTCATCGAGAATGTCTTGTACTCGTTCATAAACGACTGTTGCGTGCGCTGGCACCACAGCTTCGAGCCTTCAGCCAACGGCTGCACGACACCCAAAATACGATACTTCTTACTCCGGGCCGTTGTACCATCCTCTAACTCGACGGCACCTTTTAGATCAATGACCCTTAGCGAGTAACACCGCGCCGCACACAGGAACTCGATGTGATCCTTGATGTAAGTCTGCGCCCCGATGGTTTCCACACCCACTTTGTGCAAATTCCACCGCTTCGCAATCTCGAATATCTTGTCATAGAAAACATCAAACCCTGCGGCCTCTGCCCACGTTTCCAGAACATAATGGTTGTTTTGTGCATCCACGGCAGCGACCACAATCGCATGGCGACAGCGGCCGCCCGCGCCTGAGTGGTTGGGGTCAACGATCATCCCCACATTCAGTGATCCAGGACGTAAGTCCCCTAATACCACTCCATTCTTCACTTCACGTTTGATCTTCCACTTATGCGTCCGCCGATCCCACGGACTACCGTCGCTTTGATTAACGAGTTCAAAGTAGTTCAGCCATTCCTCTTTGAACTCTGAATCCTCTGGAGAGGAGGGGTCGTTTAGGAATTGGCAACTGAACTTATACGACCCAAGCCTTCGCCTCCGCTGGTCGAGTTTCGAAAAACTAAACTCCTCAGGAAAGATCGGAATTCCGGCCTTGTGAAGGCTACAGCAACCCCCCAAAGCAGAATGGGACTCAAATCGAAACTCGGGTTCGTGTTCCCGTAGATAAGAATTGAGGTCCTCATATCCCCATCGGTTGCCAATAACCAATTCATCAAGTTCATGATTTGGATCCTCGGCTTCAAAAATACCAACCAACAACTGATGGTACTCCTTGGCTTTGTCCATCAGGACTTGGGACTCCGATTCCTTCAAGCCGACCAAGTCATCCTCAAT
>DATJWZ010000418.1:0-1519 GCA_035500795.1 Candidatus Eiseniibacteriota bacterium
CGAATCAGTCTATGACATCACGAAGAATCTCGAACGGATGGTGCAGGCCATCATGGTGCGGACATTCGCCCACGAGATCGTCGAGCAGATGGCCGAGTACGCCAGCGTTCCGATCATTAATGGATTGACGGACTATAGCCATCCCTGTCAGGCCATGGCGGACTACCTCACCATGGCGGAACTGAAGGGGGATATTCGAGGGCTCAAGGTGGCGTACATCGGAGACGGTAACAACGTCTGCCATTCCTTGATGTTCACGGGCGCGCAACTCGGCGCGAACGTCTGGGTTGCGACGCCTGCGGGATTTGCTCCGAAAGACGATGCCGTGAAATGGGCCCGCGAGCGCGGCCAAAAGACGGGAGCCCGGCTTGTGCTTACGACCGATGCGGTTGAGGCGGCTACCGGGGCGGACATCGTCTACACCGATGTCTGGGCCAGCATGGGGCAGGAGTCAGAAGCCGAAGCGCGACGCCGCATCTTCTTACCCTACCAGGTGAACGGACAGTTGTTCCGTCATGCCAAGTTCGATGCGCTGTTTATGCATTGTTTGCCTGCTCATCGCGGCGCTGAGGTGACCGACGAAGTCATCGATTCGGCGCATTCCATCGTGTATCAGCAGGCCGAGAACCGGCTACATGCGCAAAAAGCAATTCTGCTGGAACTGATGGAGTTCCGAGAGGTGGCCGAACCGGTGCGTCCGGAGCAGGTGACGCATAGGTAGAGAAGCTCCGCTTCGCGCAACTGCGGCGAGAAGTGGGATCTTCGCGTACTTGGATCTTTCATGAAGTCAATGCTCATTGCCGTGGGAGGCAACTCCTTGATCCGGGCCGGTGAAACTGGAACGGTTGCGGAGCAATGGGCCAATGCCCGACGCACCGCTGCAGCGATCGTTCTATTGATTCGCGATGGGTATCACCTCGTCGTAACGCATGGAAATGGCCCGCAGGTCGGTGCGCAGTTGCTGCGCTCCGAGCGGGCCTCCGATCAGGTGCCCGGCCA
The DNA here is from genome assembly GCA_035500795.1 of Candidatus Eiseniibacteriota bacterium. Taxonomy (GTDB): domain Bacteria; phylum Acidobacteriota; class Terriglobia; order Terriglobales; family Acidobacteriaceae; genus Sulfotelmatobacter. The sequence goes on from DATJWZ010000418.1 coordinate 1,000, forward strand.
GACTCTCGATGTTTGTGGCGCGGCAAGCCAGGGCGAGATCGGCTATCTCCTCGCGCAATCGCTGCGCGATGAACTGACCGCACGAGGTCTGGACATGCAGGTTGTCGGCGTGGTCACGCAGACCATGGTTCGTGCCGACGACCCGGCAATGCAGCATCCGAGCAAGCCGATCGGGCCGTTCTATTCGCAGGACCAGGCCGAAGAGCGCCAGCGCGTCCTAGGTTGGCACATCGTCGAGGATGCAGGCCGAGGATATCGACGGGTCGTGCCTTCTCCCGAGCCGGTAGAGATCGTGGAACTCGAAGTGATACGGACGCTAATGGACCAGGGAGTGCTGGTTGTGGCCTGCGGTGGTGGCGGAATTCCAGTCGTTCAGTGCGGCAGCGAGTTGAAGGGAATTGAAGCCGTCATTGATAAAGACAGAGCATCAGCATTGCTTGCCGCCAAGCTCGGTGTCGACATCTTCGCCATTTCTACCGACATCGATTTCGTTTACCTCGATTACAACCGGCCCACTCAG
>DATJWZ010000419.1:0-19617 GCA_035500795.1 Candidatus Eiseniibacteriota bacterium
AACGATGCCGAGCAGTACGCAGCGGCAAAGCTCCGACTGTTTCGCGCTTTCGACGAACTGGAAGACGTCAAAATGAATGGGCGCAGACTCAGCATTGACAAAGCCCTTTTGGAAGAGGGACTTGCCAGCTTAGGCGTTGACTAAGTCGCCGCTTCGTTCTCGAGTTCTCGACGCACTTCGCGGTTTCCAGTGATATAAATTCTGGCGGAGCCTCCATTGAAAATGATCCGATCTTTCCCATTCCTTTTTCTCGCATTTGTCTTATCCCTGTCCGCACAAACTACGCGCTGGTCCGAGCAAAAAGCCAACGACTGGTATGCTCAACAACCCTGGCTTGTCGGTAGTAACTACATTCCGAAAGACGCGATCAACGAACTGGAGATGTGGCAGGGAGATACATTTGATCCGGACGAGATTGACAAGGAGCTGGGCTGGGCTGAGGGCCTTGGCATGAACACGATGCGCGTCTTCCTGCACGATCTGCTCTGGCAGCAGGATGCTCCCGGATTCCAGAAACGGCTCGATCAATTTCTGACGATCGCGTCGCGTCACCACATCCGTCCGCTGCTGGTCCTTTTCGATTCTTGCTGGGATCCAAAGCCAAAACTTGGCCGCCAGCATGCGCCGCGGCCCGGGGTGCATAACTCAGGATGGGTGCAGAGCCCCGGGGCGAAAGCGCTCGCCGACCCCTCGCAAGTCCCGCGTTTGAAAGCCTACGTGCAAGGCGTAGTCGGAGCTTTCGCCAAGGACGATCGCATTCTCGGTTGGGATATCTGGAACGAACCGAGTTCGGATCAAACCGGGAACTATCCGAAGACCGAATTGAAGAATGACAAGAAGATCGCAATTGTAGCGAAATTGTTGCCACAGGCCTTCGCTTGGGCTCGAGAGATGAATCCCACTCAGCCGCTGACAAGTGGCGTCTACGAAATCGATCGAAAGAAAAGCGTGGATCAGCAAGACGAAATCGAGCGGATCCAGTTACGCGAGTCGGACGTCATCTCGTTCCACAACTATTCCTGGCCGGAACAATTCAGAGCCGAAATCGCTTACCTGCGAAGGTTCAACCGGCCCATTATCTGCACCGAATACATGGCTCGCTCGGTGGGCAGCACGTTCGACACGATCCTGCCGATCGCCAAAGAGGAACACGTCGCGGCGATCAACTGGGGATTCGTGGCCGGCAAAACGCAAACTTATTATCCGTGGGAGTCATGGCAGCATCCTTATGTGAAATATCAGCCGCCCGTCTGGTTCCACGAGGTCTTGCATCCGGATGGAACGCCGTACCGCCAGGCGGAAGTGGATTTGATCAAACAGCTAACCGGGAAAAACTAACCATAAGTGGGTGCCCCGATTTCCGGCCCCGGTGTTGCCAGAAAAGGGGATTTTCCCTCTAAGGCCGGAGGCACTTTCGAGGCAGCACCTGACCCCGAAACATTTACAATCACCAACTATGAAAAGTGTGCTTATCCTTATCCTGACGAGCTGTTGGTTCCTGATCGCCTGCAACAAACCCTTGCCCCCTTCCGCTTCGCCGAACTCCTCATCCTCTTCGAAGTCCCCAGACGCCGTTCAGCAGAAGCTGGAAAATTTTGCTGGCTCTGCTGCCACAAACTGCGGACGTCTCGATGTCAAAGCCACTGCGGATCAATCGAAAGCAACCAGCGATTGCGCCATGCAGGCCAGCCAAAGCAAGCATCCTTTCTTCGTTGCGTATGACATGCCCGGAATGGTTATTGGCGTGGCGGGGAATGCCGAGGGCAAACTTTACACCGCCCAGTCCCAGGGAGAGGGTCCATCCGCGGCAGTCACGGCGGGAGATTGTCCGTCTCAACTGCGCGTTGCCGGAAGTGGCCGCGTGACATGCTACGCACCAGGAGACATGGGAATGATGGGCGGCGGCCACACCGCGATCCCGCCGGGGACGCCCAACCCGCACGCAATGCCGAAGATAAAGTAGGCGTACCAGTTAGTGTTTTGAAATTCAGTCTGTGATTCTAATCACACACTTAAGTGAGCCCCTTTGTTGGCCTTAAGCCAATCCACTTGCAAAATGGAGCCGTAGTGCAGAAGGGGTTTCTGTTCCGGCTGTGGATTGCGGTAAACTCATGAAAATTCAGACTTCTTGCTCGCTGGGGTCCCGGAGAACCAACAACCCAGAAGATCGGATCTGAGAACTGAGTACTGTTTCTATGCCATTGCTTTGGTTGCGCTTCGCGTTAGCTTGCTACTTCATCGGGCTGGTCTACGCCTTTGTAGCGCTGACGCGCACCAGCGACCTATTCAGCCGTATCGCACTTCATGCCGCCAGTCTGGGCATGGTGTTCCACTTCGTCTCGATTACGGAATTGTTTCTCTCTGGCCAGATTGTCTGGGCCTCGGTGCACAACGGCGAGTCGCTGCTGGCGTTCTTGTCGATGACGTTTTTCATGATCATCTATGCGATCTACAAGACGACTTCGCCGGGAGTGGTAGTGTTCCCGGTCGTTTTCTTTCTTACGTTTGTCGCTGCGCTCGATGAGCAACCGGTTCTGTTGACGCAGTTCGTGTCGCACAAGGGATGGCTCATCGCCCACATCATGCTGATCTTCACCGGATATGCGGCGCTGCTGGTCAGCTTCGGGGCGAGCCTGCTTTACCTGTTGCAGGAACGTCGCCTGAAGGCCAAGAAGCCTACCAGTCTCATTGGTTTCCTGCCAGCACTTGAAGTAATCGATCAAATTGGATATCGCTCGCTTTTGCTCGGCTTTCCGTTTATGACGCTGGGCCTAATTACCGGCTCGGTCGTCGCGATCACCGCCCCAACGATCGGGCATGTCGACTTTCTTGATCCCAAGATTTTGCTGTCAGTGTTGATGTGGGCTGTCTACATGGTGATGGTCTTCACGCGCTGGAATTCCGGGTGGCGGGGACGCCGCGCCGCGATTCTGGCAAGCGTTGCCTTCGTGGCCGCTCTGGCCGCGTGGGCGGCCAACTATTTTTCGACGATTCACAGGTTCGCATGAGATATCAGCTGATCGGCCTGAATCATAAGAGCGCGCCGCTGGAAGTGCGGGAGCGCTTGGCCATCCCTGAGTCTCGTCTGCCCGACACCTGCCGCGATTTGACTGCTTATCCGGGGATCGAGGAGGGCATGGTGATCTCGACCTGCAATCGAGTCGAGATCGTCACCCACACGAGCAATGGCCATGCCGACTTGCGTGGATTTTTGCACGATCACTTTCATTTGAACGCCGACGAACTGGATCCGCACCTTTACGAGTTCCGCGAGAAAGACGCTGTTAGACATTTATTCCGCGTCGCTTCCAGCCTCGACTCCATGGTGGTCGGCGAAGCGCAAATTTTAGGACAAGTGAAGGAAGCTTACGCGACGGCTCGCGCGGTGGGCGCTGTCCGAGGACAACTGGATCAGCTCTTCAGCCGGGCATTCGCCGTTGCCAAACGCGTGCGCAACGAGACTGCTGTCGGCTCATCTTCGGTTTCCATCGCCTCGGTTGCCGTTGAGCTTGCAAAGAAGATTTTCGGAACCCTGCAGGGCAAGAATGTTTTTATCGTCGGCGCTGGCAAGATGAGCGAACTGGCTGCCCGTCACCTCATGGCCCACGGCTGCGCCTCGATCTTCGTTGCCAATCGAACTTACGAACGCGCCATTGGCCTGGCGCAGAAATTTGACGGACAGGCCATCAAGTTTGAGGACCTCTATAACACCTGCGATCGCGCCGACATCGTCATCACCTCGACCGGCGCGCCCCATGCCATTTTCCGGAAAGAGCACGGGGAGCAATTCCTCGCCCGCCGCAAGAACCGGCCAATGTTCTTCATCGATATCGCTGTCCCGCGCGACGTCTCGCCTGAGATGGCGAAGCTCGACGGTATCTTCGCCTACGATATCGACGACCTGCAGCAGGCCGTTACCAGCCACGTCGCCGATCGCCGCAAGGAAGCCGAGCTCGCCGAAGCGATCATTGCCAGCGAAGTCGAAAAATTCGAGGCGCGCGTACATACGCTGGATGTGGTGCCGACCATCGTTTCGTTGCAGGATCATTTGGAAACGATCCGTCAGGCGGAGATCGATCGCGTTCGCGGGCGCATGGGGCAGCTTACGCCGGAGCAAGAGATCGCGATTGAAGCCTTGACGCGCGGCATCATCAACAAAGTGATGCATACGCCGATCACGACGCTGAAGTCGGCAGCAAAGGAATCGGAAGCGACCACGATCGTGGATGTGGTGCGGCGCTTGTTCAATCTGCAGGTGAAGAGAAGAGACGAACAACCTACTGCAAGGAAAGACGAAGTAGGGATGCGACCATGAGCATAAACGGCAAACCCGCGAAACTCCGTATCGGCTCCCGCGGCTCGCAGCTTGCTCTTTGGCAAGCCAACCACATTTCCGCCCTCCTTCGTGCGCGTGGGCACGAAGTCGAGATCGAAATCATCCACACGACCGGCGACAAAATCACCGACGTCGCCCTCGCCAAAGTCGGTACCAAAGGGATGTTCACCAAGGAAATCGAAGAAGCCTTGGCAGCTGGAAAAGTTGACTTGGCGGTCCACTCGTTAAAAGATCTTCCGACCGAACTCCCCAAAGGGTTCGAAATCGCCGCCATTACTGAGCGCCAAGACCCCCGCGATGCGTTCTGCTCGAAGAACTATGCGAGTATCGACGACCTGCCGAAAGGTGCCCGTGTTGGCACGTCCAGCCTGCGCCGTCAGGCGCAGCTCAAAGCGATTCGTCTTGATCTCGATATCCATCCGCTGCGCGGCAACGTCGACACGCGTCTCCGCAAGCTTGAGCAGGGAGAGTACGACGCCATCATCCTTGCTGCAGCGGGCCTGAAGCGCCTTGGCAAGACAGACTTGATCAAGCAGATCATTCCTGCAGAAATCATGTGTCCTGCAGCGGGGCAAGGAGCGTTAGGAATTGAGATCCGCGAAGGCGATGTCAAGACCGGCGAACTCCTGGCCTTCCTGAACGACCCGAACGCGCGAGCGGCGACCACCTGCGAGCGCGCATTACTCAACAGCCTCGGCGGAGGTTGCCAGGTCCCCATTGGAGCTTTCGCAGAAGTGCGGGGCGGCAGGCTCCATCTGGATTCAATCGTCGCCGACCCCGATGGCACCAAGCTCCTGCGCGACTCCCGCGACGGAAGCGATCCGGAGAAGCTAGGCGACGAAGCTGGAGCCAGCCTGCTAGAGCGCGGCGGAGACGAGATTCTCGAAGCCGTTTACGGACGCGGTCTCGCGGTCCCGCCGCAACCGTGACATTCGTCGACGACAGGACTGCTATTCTCAGAACGTGACCCGGAACGTCCTCCTCAAATTCCTCGGCGGCTACAACAATTCCCATGCCTTACGGCGTGCCGTAAACTTCTGGCCACCGTTTCTGGGAGCCGGCATCCGCGTGAAACACATCGCGCCTGATATGAAAGCCATCGACGTCGAGATGAAACTCCGCTGGTGGAACGCCAACTACGTGGGCACGCATTTCGGCGGATCGCTCTTTGCCATGACCGACGCTTTCTATATGCTCATGCTGATGGCGAATCTTGGCCCGGATTACATCGTTTGGGACAAGGCTGCAAGCATCCGCTACCGCAAGCCCGGACGCAGCACCGTCCGTGCCGAGTTTCGGCTCAGCGACGCCGAACTTGATGATATTCGGGAGAAGCTAAGAACGTTGCCGAAGTACGAACCGGCATTTGCCGTGGAAGTAAAGGACGAGCAGGGAACCGTGGTCGCCGAGGTCGAGAAACTGCTTCACGTGCGCAGGAAAGACGTCTCAAAAAAGCAACACATAACCACGGATGTCATGAAGGAACACGAAAGAAGTCCTTCGTGAGCCTTCGTGTTCTTTGTATTTGAAGATTTTGACTTTGCGTGGAGAGCCCAGAATACGTGTACATCCCAGAACACTTCCGCATCCGCGATCACGCGACTGCCATAAGCTTCATGCGGGCAAATCCGTTCGCGATCCTGGTATCTAATACTGGAGACGGCCCGTTTGCCACGCACGTCCCAGTAGTCATTCGCGAAAGCGCGGATCAAGTTACGCTATGCGGCCACGTCGCCAAAGCCAACTCGCATTGGCGCTATCTCGAACAGCAGGCGTTTTGCTTGATGATCTTCCATGGCCCGCACGCCTACATCTCGCCCACGAATTACGTGACGCAGGAAAATGTCCCCACCTGGAACTACGGGGCCGTTCACGTCTACGGCAACGCCCGCGTTTACTCGGCGCACGAAGACTTACTTGCAATGCTTCATGATCTTATCCCTACTTTCGAGGCAGCTTACCAGCAGCAATGGGAAAGCCTGACTGACGCGTACCGCACTCGCATGCTCAATCACATCGTTGGATTTGAGGTCGCGGTGTCGAAGATCGAAGGCAAATTCAAGCTGAGCCAGAATCGCACGCCCGAGGAACAGCAAAATGTAATCGACTCGCTCTGTCCGGTGCACGACACAGCAATCTCAGGCACAGCCCGCCTGATGCAGGAGCAAGGACTAGGCGTAAAGAAGAAGTGAGGATTGTGTGGCGCGGACGCCTCGTCCGCGAACTCTTACCATGAGCAAGAGAGAAGGAGCGCGAACGAACCAGCCACTCAAAGGAGTCCGGGTTCTCGTCGGCCGGGCCAAGCATCAAGCAGGGGCCCTATCCACGCAGCTTCGCGAACGGGGTGCCCAAGTCATCGAAATTCCGTTCATCGAAATTCGCAAGCCGCGCTCTTTCAAGCCGCTCGATGACGCGCTCAGGAATCTGAATACCTACGATTGGCTGATCCTTACCAGCGCCAACGGCGTCGATGCCATGTGGGGCCGCATACAGAGCCGGAGAATTCTATTACCTTGGAAGAGCAGCGCTCCAGCGCCGCGTTTTCGAATCAAGAATGAAGGTGCTCTAGCTCCTGCTATCGCCGCCATTGGTCCGGCAACAAAGAAAGCCATTGAACAACGCGGACTCAAAGTTGACGTCGTCCCCAAAGAATACGTTGCCGAGTCCGTTGTACATAGCTTGAAGAGCAAAGTGAAAGGGAAGCGCGTGCTGCTCGTCCGCGCCAGGGTTGCTCGCGACGTGATCCCGCGCGAACTGCGCAAGGCTGGAGCTGAAGTCGATGTCGTAGAAGCCTACGAGACGGTCGTTCCGCAAGCCTCCAAACGGAAGCTCCAGGCAGCCCTGAAGAATGCATCGAAACGCCCGGACGTGGTGACTTTTACAAGCTCATCCACGGTAAAGAATTTCGTGGCTTTGATTGGAAAAGCTCGGGCGAATGTCAGAGACATCCGAATGGCCTCTATCGGGCCCGTTACGTCAGCCACCCTGCGCCAATGCGGCCTGAAAGTCGATATCGCGGCGCAGGAATTCACCATTCCCGGGCTGGTTAGCGCAATCGTCGTTTCCTTTCGCGATCAAGCACTTAAGAAATGAGGCAGGCGATCTGATTATTCTCAGTTGCCGCACATTCGTTCAGAGCCGTTGCGGGAGATCCCGCAGCCGGCGATACATTGATCGTTGATTTACTCTGATGCTACCGCATCGAGTTTCCAGCGTTGTTGGCCCGTGTGTTCTCTATCGGAGCGATTTGCTTTGCCAAGCTCAAATGCTCACGCAACGTCGGTAGCGTCTCCTGCGCATAATTCTTCACAGCGGAGTCCTTGGCGTCCTTGCTCTCGTGCGCAAACTCCGCCACGTCTTTTTTGTGGTTCTTTAGCATGTCTTTCATGTAGGCGTCATCGAACTGCGTTCCGGAGAGTTTCTCCAGGCGCTCTTTCGTGGCTTGGTCTTTCGCGCTCAGTTGGGTTGGAAGCGTCACGTGCTCTTCTTCGGCAACCTGCTTTACCTTATCCTGGTTCTTACCGTGATCGTCAATCATGCGTTGACCGAAGTTCTTGACCTTCTCGCTCGACGCTTTTTGAACGGCCAAATGACCGAGTTCGACTTCCGCCATGTCCGCTTCCGCGGCTTTCTTCACGAAGGCGTCATCAGACATCGTCATACCAGCCGCCGAGGTCTTGCTGTTCGCCGTGGAATGGTTGGAATTTTGCGAGTTTTCTCCAGATTGCACGCCGGTCTGTGCAGACGCTGCCAACGTCATTACTCCAGCAAAGGATAGTGCTACGAGGGAACTAAGAATGCGTTTCATTCGGGTAACTCCAGGGTCTACGGGTTCTTGTTATTGTTAGCTTATGTTTGTTTGCAGTCAGGCAGTATCCGGAACTTCCTGCAAATGATGCGCAAGATTCCCAGTAGGTCAAAACCCTCTGGTCTGTGCTTTCGACAGCGCTATTCAAACAACAAGCGCAGGAGTGGCGGTTGCCCGACGATGGGTGCCTTTGCAGGCGGCTCCGTAGAAGCCTTTTAGAGTGTGGCTAACCGTTGACCGTTTAATGGCGTGGGTCTATTTCTTCTTGTGCTGCTCGAACCAATCCGACACGTAAAGGATCTTCGCCGCTAGATGACTTGGACGCGAGCTCATCCCATGGGGCTCTCCGGGAAATCGCACCAGGACGGACTCCACTTTCCGCAGCTTCAAGGCAGCATAGTACTGCTCGGCTTCGGAGATGGGGGTGCGGTAGTCGTCTTCGCCAGTCGCAAGCAGTGTCGGTGTCGTCACTTTATCGACGTACGAGAGCACCGAGCGCTTTACATATTCATCAGATTTTTCCCACGGCACTCCTGAAAACCAATACAGCGTTCCGAATGACGGCAGGTCCGAGGTCAGCACCCAGCTATACCAGTTGATCACCGGGTACAAGCTCGCTGCCGCGCGGAAGCGGGTGGTTCGGTCGATCATCCAGCAGGTCAACACCCCACCGCCCGAGCCTCCCGTCACGAATAGATTGTCGGGATCGATATAGCCTTTGGCGATCACCGCATCCACGCCGGAGTTCAGATCGAAGAAATCGTCGCCGGGATAAGCGTGATGGATCAGATTGGCAAACTCTTCGCCATAGCTCGTGCTGCCGCGCGGATTCATATACAACACAACGTATCCTTTCGCCGCCCACACCTGCTTGATCGTGTCGAATCGGTCCCCATAGTTGGCAAACGGTCCACCATGAATCTCCAGAATCAGCGGATACTTTTTCGTGGCATCGAAATCCGGCGGCTTTACAATCCAACCCTCAATCTTCCGCTTATCGACGGATGAGTCGAACCAGAACTCCTCAACGGCACCAGGTTTCTTCTGCATGAACAATTGCTGATTCAGAGAAGTCAGAACACGCGTTTTCGCTTCCGCACGCGATCCCACAGCAATGTCTCCGGGATCCTCCGGCGTATCGTACGGGACTGCGAACGTCCCATTCTTCGACACAGTAAACCCTCCTCCCCCGGCGTAGCTGGACCCACCGCTGCCCAGGTGCTCGGCCAGATCTTTCACTTTGCCATCGAGCGAGTAGACAGCAAGCTTCGTGTCGCCGCGGTCGTCGTACATGAAGTAGACGCCACTGCCATCCGCCGCCCATTCGGGTTGCTCCACATCACGATCAAGCTGTGGAGTTGCGACTCGCGTGCTGCTGCCATCGCGATTCATCAGATAGAGATGCGTCGTCTGATGCCCCTGATAATGATCGTCGAATCCCACATAGGCAATCGTCTTTCCGTCTGGTGAAACATTAGGAGAATTGTCCGGACCTTTACGCGTAGTGAGCGGCTTCACTTGCCCGTCGGCAACAGAGAGTTCGTACAGTTCGGTATTCAGGGGATCGTATTCGTAATCCGGATGCAGGTTCGCCGAGAAGATCAGATACTTCGAGTCTGGAGTCCACACAGCACGACCGCCACCGAGCGTACCTTCAAAACCTCCGTAGGGAAAATTGCCACTGGTCAACTGACGCGGGGCGCCACCCTCTGAAGAGACGACGAAGCGCTGCAGAAAGCCGTACTTCAGATATCCCCGTCCATTGAACCGATAAATCAGCCTGTCATAAACCTTGGGCGGGTCGGCCCACTTCGCACCCTCTGGCGCTTTTGGAAGAGTGGCGATCTTTGGCGGGTCCGACTGTACGAACGAAGAGAATGAAATCAGCTTGCCATCGGGAGACCAGACAATCTCCGACGGCGTGCTTTCCAGGTTGGTCAGTTCGGCAGTCTGTCCGTTGTCCATCCAGCGCACGTAAATCTGCGGCTTGCCATCACGATCTGAAATATACGCAATGCGTGTTCCATCCGGGGACCACCGAGGCGAGCTGTCGCTAAAGTTGCCATTCGTTAGGGCCCGATCTTCACTACCGTCGGCATTGATGACCCACAAGTTCGACTCGCGCTTGTCGTTCATCACGTCGGCGAACTGGCGCACATAAACGATCCGCTTTCCGTCCGGAGAGATTTGCGGGTCCGCCGCAAACTGCAGGCTGAACACATCCATCGCGGTCAGCCGATCGGATCTCTCCTGCGACTTGTCTGCTTTCTTCTCCGGTTTTTCCTGCGCGAAAGAGAGAACCGACAGAGCGAGCAACGTAGAAGCTGCAAGACTGCAGAGAACGCTGGAACGGAACATGGTGGCTCCTGGGACTAGAAAAACCGCACGAAGTGTACAGCAGGGAACAAACGATCACAAATTGGAGGAAGTGCCAGTTCAATCTCATGCCAGCGGCAGTGAAGCAAATTGTTCCCCACGCTTTAAAGTGGTGGGCGGCGCACAAAGATCACGGTTGTGCACAGATCGTTAGTATCTTCACTGCATCTGGATTAATCACACGGCTGACATACCCAATCGCCCCCGGAGTTGCTCCCACGTAGTCAAGCATCGCTGCCTCGGAGATAAACTCTCTCGGCATCGCGCCTTGTCCCGTGAACACTGCTTTTCGCCAGCGGACCCGAAACTCCTCCGGACTGTCTCCCACATAATGACGGAGGAAGACTTCATGGATAGGTCCGCCTTTCAGCAAAACTGGGATGGCTCGGCCTCCATCGCTGAATCGTGATCGCGTACCCGTAAATATTTCGCGCAACTGCGGGAGAGGAATTTGCGAAATCGATGTGCCCTTGTTTACGACGATGATCACATCCTGCCCAGTTGCGCGATTGCACAGCATCAAAACGCTGAACCCCAGGAGGAATGTTGCCACTGCATTTCTGGCTTTCATAGATCGATCCTTCTAGAACGTGAAACCGATGCGGGCAGCCAACATATTGGCGTTTGGTTTCAATCCGTTGGGATTAGAACTGGTGTAGTAACCAAGCGCAGTTCCGTGCAGAAAATGTCCCTCCAGTTTCCCGTAGAAATAAGAATTGAAGTCGTAGCGTCCAGAGGCCACCCAGTCCCTGGAATAGTTCTCGGGCTGCGACATATCGGCCGCTCCATTGACGTAGTGGCTGTAGTAGCTCCCGACCTGCAGTTTCTTCGTTAACTCGTATCGCACCATTGGGTACCAGGAGCGCTGGTCAAACAACTCCGTCATAATTCCCAATGGCGTATTGAGGACGATGTAGATGGGTGTACGCCAATATTCTGCCGCAGCGTGCAGCCGTCCATGGTCCCATTGGGCGGAGTAGGCCTGGGTGAGAGAGCTTGGCATGTGAACCGAACCTTCAGGTCCGGCTCCATCCAGTGTGTCGTTAAGCGCGCTGGCGCCGAGCGAAAGTCCGATCTTCGGCAACACCCAGCGCACATCTCCACCATACACACTTCCTGAAGGCGGATCGGGAAAGGTCAATCCCACCTGTGCCAGCTGTTCCACGTATCCGCCATTTGCATCGAGCGTGCTATTGCCTACGTGTACCGCGTATTGCAAGCGACCCCAGGATTCCGTCAGCGGAAGGCGACCATAAAGTTCTCCACCCAGCTCCGTCAGTTCGTAGTCTCGATTGTCCACCGGGTACATCGCCTGGGGCAGGAGAATCCAGAGAAACAGGGAGTCCACATCCTGCGAGTCATTGAAAAGTCCGGCGGGAGTCTTGATCTTCCCGAATCGCACTCCGAACTGATCGCTCGCCTTGTAGTCTCCGGATGCCCAGTCCACAACGACATTCGGACCGCCGAACTCGCCAACCTGGTACATGTGCAATTGAATGCCGATGCGAAGTTTCTCGCTGACTCCGTCGTTGACGCTGATAGCGCCTTCGGTCCATTGCAGGCTTCCCGAACTCGATTTCATCGTCAGGTAGTTATTTTGCGAACTGAACAGAAATCCTTGCGTTGCAAATCCGTGGATCTGAAGGTTCTCCAGATCCTGGGCCGCTACTCCTCTGGAAGACAGTGAGAGCAGGATGACGATCAGGACAATTCGGCGCATAACATTCTCCACGCTCTTCATCGGCGATCTGAGGCTGCAACTTGAAACTCCCTCGTTAAGCGACGGAGCACGCCGAACGCTGGATCGATTTGCAACCTTTAGAGAATCTTCCTATTTCGGAGATAGAGCGCGTTTGGGAGATGCCTGCACTCCTTTGCTACACTGGCACCCTCGTGCCCGACTCACGCAGAGTTCACGAAGTGATCGTCATCGGTTCCGGCGCTAGTGGCGGATGGGTGGCTAAAGAACTCACTGAGCGCGGAGTCAATGTCGTCATGCTCGAAGCCGGCCCGCCGAGAATCCCCACCCGCGATTTCACGGAGCACATCTGGCCATACCAACTAAAATTTCGTGGATTTGGAGATCAGCAACGCCTGCTCACGCACCAGCCCGTGCAGCGTCTGTGCTACGCGTGCGACGAATACAGTCATCAGTTTTTCGTGAACGACCTCGAACACCCGTATACATTTCCCGCCGACAAGCCATTTATGTGGATCCGCGGACGCCAGGTCGGCGGCAAAACATTCTGCTGGGCACGCGAGAGCTATCGCTTTAGTGACAATGAATTCAAGGCTGCCAGCCGCGACGGCTATGGAGAAGATTGGCCGATCAGCTACAAGGAACTCGAACCTTATTACGATCTGGTGGAAAGCTACATCGGCGTGAGCGGATCGCACGAAGGATTGCCGCAAATGCCCGATGGCAAGTTCCTCCCGCCAATGAATCTCTCCTGTGGCGCGCTTCAGGCTAAAGAAGTGATCGAGCGAAAATTCGGCTGGCGCGTCATGCCCGATCGTGTCGCCAACCTGACGGTCGACCATCGTGGGCGCCCTGCTTGCCACTATTGTGATCAGTGTCAACGCGGCTGTTACACCGCGTCTTATTTCAACAGTCCGTCGGTGATACTTCCGGCCGCCGCTCGCACTGGCAAATTCACTCTTGTTAGCGATGCGATCGTCAGCGACGTGATGGTCGATTCCGCGGGCCGCGCCACTGGCGTTCACTATATCGACCGCAACTCACGCGAGCACCGTGAGGCGTTTGCGAAGGTTATCGTCGTTGCTGCCGGAGCGCTCGAGTCCACACGCATCCTGCTCAATTCCAAATCGTCAGCTCACCCCCATGGGGTTGGCAATTCCAATGGCGTGCTCGGGCATTACCTCATGGATCATTTCACTCTCGAAGGCGCGAATGGCTTGATGCCCAACCTGAAGTCGGCGAAGCGAGAACCGGTCGGGCGTCCCTGCGGTTTTCTCGTCGCCAAGTACGTGAACACCTCATCCAGCAAGGCGAATGAGCGCAACGCGAAATTCCTTCGTGGATATCGTTTCGACGGCGATGGCAGCCAGGAGCTCTATGGCCATGCCTTCCTCTTACCTGAGTTCGGCGACGCGTGGCGCAAGCGCGTCCGCGAAGAGATACCGTATGGATTCGGCATGGAAGCCCAAGGCGAGTGCCTGCCCCGCTATGACAATTTCGTGCAGCTGGATCCTGACAAGAAGGATGCGTGGGGCATCCCCGTGCTGCACATCAGCGCGAGCTACGGTGAAAACGAGAGGGCCATGGCCGAAGCCATGCGCCACGATATCAACGGAATTCTCGATGCAATGAATCTTGCCGAAGTCAGTCCTCCACAGCAGCAGATCAGCATGTTCGGCAAAAACATTCACGAATGTGGTACCGCACGCATGGGAAGCGATCCGAAGAAAAGCGTCGTCAATGCGAACTGCAAAGTACACCACACTCCCAACGTCTTCGTGACCGACGGCGCGGTCTTTACAACGCAAGGATGTTACGAACCAACGCTGACAATCATGGCGATCTCAGCCCGAGCGGGTGAGCATATCGCGAAGGCGTTCCGCCAAGGAGAGTTGTGAACAGCGGCGACGTGACGATGGGTAGACTTGGTGCTCGTCTAGGATGGACTTTGGTTTGTATCGCGAGATGAAGTGTGACCGATTCCGACCAAATTCGTGACGCTGGAACACACGACGACCTCACGCGCCGCCAATGGATACTCCGCCTTGGCGAACTTGTGGCCCTTGCGGGAGTCAGCGGAGTCGTTCCTGAGTTTGCCACCTTAGTCGCGGGGCAAGAGCCCGCCACTACCGGACTGCCTCCAGGACTCTACGAACCATCGCAGGATCACCTCGTCCATGCGCTCAGTAGCGCAGGCAAGAACTGGACACCTCCTCCCGGTAGCGAGACCGATTACGTTCTGCCTGGATCAGATCCGTACCGGCCGCAATTTTTTACTGCAGAGGAGTTCCTGGTCGCGACTCGATTATTGGAAATCCTGCTCGGGAATGTCAACCCGGGCGCGGTATCCCAAGCTGCGCAATGGTTTGATTTGTATCTGCACTCTGCGGCAGAAGTACGCACGGCAGTTCAGAATCTCGATCCCATGCACCGCGTTCTGGCGGTCGAGTTTTTCGGACGCGATGCGGTCCGCGAACTTGAAGCGTCAGATCCACAGTCCGTTGCGCGCTCTGGCCTCGTTGCGCTCCGGCAGCTTTCAACTCAAACTTATGGCACCAACTTCTTGCAGCTGTCGGAAAAACAGCAGATCGAATTGATCACCACAGCAGGTAAGTCGCAACCGCAGAGCGATCTGCGAAAGCTTTACGATCTCGCGCGCACCGAAGCCATTCGGGGGTACTACACATCTGCTGAAGGCTTGAAGGAACTCGACTATCGCGGCAATGCTTTTTATGGCGATAGTCCGGGATGCACGCCGAAACCCTGACGGGTTGTGCCTTTTCAGCGCATACCCTTCTTCCGAAATACAAATGCCCTTAGCACCTGATGGAGCATCTCGCGGGGAACTTCTAGCCTCCACGTAAATCACTGCAAGTGTTCGCCGGGTCAATCCCTGAAAGCGGGCCAGCAGTAAGAGGAGTAAAAATGCGAACCCGCGTTTCTGCCGTAGTGTGCTTCGTCATATTCGTCTCTTTTTCGTTCATTGCCGTAGCGCAGGCTCAACAGAGCGATTCCGTGCAGCTCGCGCACGAGCAAGCTTTGCTGACCTTCAACGACATCGGCGATCGAGGAAATAATGGAACTATTACTGATATTGGATCGCGCCCTGACGATCCGACCGTGGAAGGTACGGTTGTTTCGTCTTCGCAAGAGACACTGGTTGTAAGGACGAGCGACGACCAGTTTTATCTGTTCACGTACGAGAACCCCTCGGTGCGTACGAAGGGCGCCGTGCCCGGAGCTACGGTTCGCGTCGCGGCCGGAGCTCCGGACGAAAGTGGTTCGCGCGTCGCCACAAATGTAGCTGTTGTGCGTCCTCCAGCATCCGGCGGTCCCGGGGAGAGTACCGTGAAAGCTGCTCCGGTCCCCGAGAAAGTACAAAACGTTGAAAATGAAATCAAGCGCGAAAGCCGCCGCTGGGATCTCGGGATCCGTGCCGGCGCGGCCTTTGATCCTGAACTCTTTATGTTTGGTGTTCAGTCGCGCATGGGCCCCATCTTTCACTCGCGGGTCTTCTTTCGCCCTAATGCCGAGTTCGCATTCGGAGAAGTCACCGACTTGATCGGCCTGAACCTGGAAGGCATTTACCAGTTTGCGAGCAAGGACCAAATCAATAACTGGAGACCCTATGCTGGCGCTGGGCCCGCTCTCATCTTCATTCACCAGAGCTACCAGCAGGGACGTAACATCAACTTTGGCAACTTCGATTATGAGACCGGATTTAACGTTTTGTTTGGAATGAGGAAAAACCGTACTTTCGTCGAACTCAAGAGCAGCTTGTGGTCCGGCCCCGCGCCCAAGTTGCGCATAATTTTCGGATACACTTTCTAAGTCTCCGATGTTCAATTCCCATCCAGTGAGATCGCCTGGATGGGAATTTTCTTGTTACAAATCCCGAACAAATTCCTTTCCGGCTCGAAGAACGACGTTTCTGTGAGAGTCTCTTGCTTTGGGGACCCCAGGGGCCAAGCCTGAACGCAGTGAACGCGGAGGCACTCGCATCCCGTGCGAGATCTCCGCGACGCTCACCATCCGCGATGCGCGCGAGCCTTTTTCTCAGCAATGCTTGATCATCCTGGCGAACCTGCGCGGATGCGCCGTGCGCTCACCTGCACCAATTCCAGTTGGAACGGAAGTCTGGCTTGCGGGTTTGCCGGCGCAACCGGAGGTCTCTGCTCATGTCGTGACTTGTATCTCCCTTGGACAATTCGAGCACCTCTGGCTATTGGGGCTCGCGTTGGTGGAACCCGGGAACGTCTGGGGTATCGAGAACGTGCCCGAAGACTGGATCAGCGACAATTGGGAGAACGAGCAGTTCGATCGGCAGGATCGCAAGAAGCAGGCGTGAGTGCGCTTCTATCCGGCAGCTTGTCGGAACGAGACCAGGTCCCACACACCATCTGGCACCGAACTGTCGCGCCTGAGGATGTAGACGTTCCGGTCGTCGCCGAGCACTTTGTACCACGAGTGGTTCGGGCCGTACCATCGATCCAGAACTTCCTCGACGAGGTATTCGCGACCCTCGATGCGGAAGCGCACCGGCCTTTCCTCCGCCCTGTACGCTGAATAGCACTCTACCTGGACGCGCATCTTGAAATTGTAGCTGATCAGTAGCAGTTTGAACCGGACGATCTTACGCGCGGGCCGTTCGCCGATCTGCATCGACGAGCGAAGCTCCGTACAGAGCGGCACAGGGAATTTCGACGTCTGCGGGAACCGAGTCGTAGTGATGGGCTTTCAGCGCTAGAAATGAGGGGAAAAGTGGCTACTCGCAGCGTAGCGAAATTAAAGGATCAATTCTGGCAGCGCGTTGCGCTGGAACGTAACAAGCGAGTAGGGCGATTGTCGCGAGCAAGAACGAGATACCGGCGAAAGTAATTGGGTCAGTCGCATCCACGCCGAAGAGCAAGCTTCGCATCAGCCGCGTAAGCAGAAAGGCTGCACCCAAGCCGATCGTGACGCCACACAGTGCGAGCACCATCCCTTGCCTGACAACAAGACTGAGGATGTTTCGTTGCGAAGCGCCCAGCGCGATTCGAATCCCCAGTTCTCGCGTTCCCTGGCTGACCAGGTAAGACATCACGCCGTAGATACCGATCGTCGCGAGAGCCAGCGCCAGACCTGCGAAGAGGCCCAGGAGCAATGTCGAAAAACGCCTTTGTGCGAGAGACTCGTTCACCTGCTGCTCCATGGTTCGCACGTGATACATCGGAAGATCAGGATCAAGATTGCGAAGTTCGTTTTTCGTTGCCGACAGCATTGCAGCAGGATCTGTGCGACTCCTGAAAGCAACTGTCAATGCCCGCGTGGGAAACTGTGTGTGCGCCACATAGAAGGCGATGCGAGGGTTGGAGTCGAGAGAGTCTTGCTTCACGCGTCCGACGACGCCAACAACTGTTTGCCATGGATCTTTCGAGGGAAGTTCGACAATATGAATGCGCTTGCCAATCGGATCTTGTCCCGGCCAGAGTTGGTCGGCCATGTATTCGTCGACGATGACGACAATCGGCTTAGTCATGTCGTCTTGCTCGTTGAAGAAGCGCCCGCGCCGTAGCGGGATTTCCATCGCTTCGAAATAGTGACCGCTGACAAGTCGTTCATCGGCATTCAGGAATTTTTCGCCGGGAAGCGGGATTCGCCCTTCAACCGTGATCGGCGTCCATGCAAACGCTTCACTCAACGGCAGTGAAGTGACACCGCCTGCGGCGAGCGCTCCGGGCGAGCGTTCCAACCGCTCCCAAAGTTGCTTGTATGTATTCAGGATTGCCTGCTTGTCACCGTATCGTCGACCGGTCATCGTCAGGTCGAAGGTGAGCACGCCGCGCGGATTGAACCCGGGCGATATGTCTTGCAAGCGCGCAAAACTGCGAATCAGAAGTCCCGCACCAATGAGAAGAACGACTGAGAGTGCCAATTCCGCAATCACGAGCAAACGCCGAAGATTGTTGCCATGTCCCCAGACTGAGCTTGTTCCTGCCGAGCCGCGGCTCGCATCTTTCAGAGTGGAATTCAAATCCTGCCTGGAAACGCGCAAGGCCGGGACGAGGCCGAAGAGAATTCCGGAGAAAACCGAAAGTAGTAGCGTGAAGAGAAGTACACGTCCATCGATGCCGACGTCTTGCAGTCGCGGAATGCTCTTTGTTCCCAAAACATCCATCCACCTCACGCTGAGTAGGCATATGAAGATTCCCAACGCGCCGCCACAAAGAGAGATGAGCAGGCTCTCCGTCAATAACTGACGGACAATGTGCCATCGACTCGCGCCCAAGGCAGTCCGAACCGCGATCTCCTGCCGGCGCGCCACTGCTCGCGACAACATCAGATTGGCAACATTCGCACACGCGATCAGCAGCACAAAGCTCACCGACCCAAGCAGCACCCACAACGAGCGGCGCACATTGCCGACGACTTGCTCAAGAAGCGGAACAATGCTGAACGTCAATCCACCATTCGGCGGATAATTCTCCGGAAACTCCCGTCGCAGCCGCGCCGTGATGGTGTCCATCTCCGCCTGAGCCTGCTGCACCGAAACTCCCGGCTTCAGCTTTCCAATGATGTTGTAGTCTTCGTGATCCCGCACTTGAGAAGCAGCGGTCGGCGAGAGCGGCAGCGGCAAGAAAAGGTCTGCCTGCTGCGTTCCGTCGAGCAGCGGCACGACTTCCTGGGGAAGAGAGAAATTCTGCGGGAGGACACCGACGACTTCGTATGTTTGTCCATTGATGATGATCGATGTCCCAATCACGCGCCGGTCGCGGCCGAAGCGTCGCGACCACATGCCGTCAGTAAGAACAGCCGTCGCTGGATGTCCGGGCAAGTCTTCCTCAGGAGTTAGCAACCGTCCCAGCGCGGCATGCGCGCCGAGCATGGAAAGAAGATTCGACGTAATGCGGACCGCGCCAACTCGTTCCGGATCGCCCTGTCCGGTCAAGTTGTAGTTTCCGCCAATCGCGATCGCGAGTTGCTCAAATCCACTGTGACTGTTCTTGATGTCGAAATACTGCGCCGTGGAGAACCAATCTTGCGTGATGCCGAGGCCTGGTGAGCGATTCCAGAGGATCACAAGCCTGTCGGGATTCAGGTAGGGAAGAGGACGGAACAGCAGGGCGTTCGCCACGCTGAAGATCGAGGTGTTCGCGCCAATCCCGATCGCCAGCGACAAAACCGCTGCGAGCATAAACCACGGGTTCTTGGCAAATGATCGGAGAGCGAATCGAATGTCCTGCACCCAAGCGTTCATTGGAGCGAAATGCTAGCACAGGCGGCGCGGAAGCGAGCTGTGCGATAGCGCGATTGAATGTTGGACGAACGCGAAGCGTTTTTGGGGCGTGGATTCGCGGAATCTTCTGCGTTGGAGGTATTCCCGAAATGGGAATGGACTGGTGCGGTGGGTATCCCCCC
>DATJWZ010000420.1:0-31245 GCA_035500795.1 Candidatus Eiseniibacteriota bacterium
CCCGTTGCTACAATGCGGTCATCTCCCGGGATATTCTCACGAGCCATCCCGGAGTGTGGGTCGGCTCCATCCCAGTAGTAGTGAAAGCAATCTTCCTGCAGCATTGTCAGCAATTCATCATCAGTGAACTCGCGTGTGGAAGCGCTGGCGGCTGGCGAAGTCTCTGAAAGTTGATAAGCCTGACTCGACGCCGCAACCTTGTACTCAGCGGACACGCCCGATCTGCCGATAAAATCCGAGTAGCGGTTAATGCCGGGAAGTTGAATCCCGATCGGCTCGAACTTCTTGTGATCGAGGGCACGATAGATCACATATCGCCCCAGTCCCGGATCTTTAACCGGCTCCCAAGTGACCTCGATGTGCCTATCGTAACCGGTCGCGCGTACATTCTTCGGCGTCGCCAATCGGTTTTCGCCGTCTGGCTGGTCGTCATCCATCCGCAATTCATCAATGATCAATGTGTGCCTTACGCCGTCTGACCTCCCCTGATGAAAGACCACGCTCCGCAGGTACTCCGGACGAAACTCATAAATCGATGCGCTCCGAAACGCAGACAAGGGAATCTTCACGCGAATCCATTTACCTGCCGGAAGATCACCTGAATATTTTCCAACCGGCAACGGCTCCGTAAACGCGCCTGGGAACTCGGCAACGTGCAACCCTTGCCCTGTGTTCGAAATAACAATCATCGGTAAGTCGTCGGCTGCGATTGCTTCGGAAGAGAAGCACCAAAAATAAAGATTCTGACCGTGAAGTTCGGGGTACCGATTACGAAAGAAGTCGAGATGAACCTCAGCTTCCCACCCGCCGCCCGGCTTCGATTGCCAATTCAGGCGCAGTGCGTTCGGAGGCGTGAGAAAAGTCTTCGTCTCAACCGGCAAACGATGACCGCTCAACTCAAGAAAGCTGCCGCCGTTAGCCAGCCCTACGCTGTTGTAATAAGTGTCAGACGTAAGGCTGTTGTCGAAAATGACATGGCGATAATATTCGGTGTCGCCGCCCCAGGCTGTAGCACTGATCAGAATGCATAGGAATGTCCGAAAAAATACTGGCACCAAGCCTCCTCCCCTCTTTCAGATATCTTCGATGCAGAGTCTCCCGGCAATGTCGGGGTTTTTGTTGCGAGGTCGTCACTAACACTCCAGACGATACAAAGCGAACGTGCTTGCCGCGGCCTTTTCTTTGTGCGAGACTGCGCAGCGTGACCGCAAAAAAACGCGCGAAGTCTGATGGCAAGGATACCGCTCTCCACAAGCCGGTTACCCTGAAGCAACTCGCGGAATTGCTTGGCCTTGCTCCAGCGACAATTTCTCTTGTGATCAACCGGTCGCGCGTCGCTGACGCCATCCCTCAAGAGACCAAGAATCGAATTTTTGAAGCGGTCGAGAAATATAAATATCGTCCCAGTTTCTTCGCTCGCTCCCTGCGTGCTCAACGCAGCTTCACCATCGGAGTTATTGTGCCGGAAGTGAGCGAAGGTTATTCCGCATCCGTGATGAGCGGAGTCGAAGACCACCTTCTCCAGGCAGGTTATTTCTACTTTGTGGCAAGTCATCGACATCGCGCAGATCTCGTGGACGAATATCCGCGCCTTTTTCTGGAGCGCTCTGTCGATGGCATGATCGCCGTCGATACTCCATGGACGCTTTCGCTATCTGTGCCGGTCGTTACTGTCTCGGGTCATAACAAAGTAAATGGTGTTACCAACATCATCCTCGACCATGCGCTTGCCGCCGAACTTGCGCTCAAGCATCTTTGGCAGCTTGGACACCGCAATATCGCTTTTATCAAGGGCCAGGAGTTCAGTTCCGACACGGCGGTGCGGTGGTCGAATATCGAAAGAAAAGCCCACCAGATCGGTCTTAGAATTGATGCTTCCTTGATCTCGCAATTACAAGGGGAGTCTCCCACTCCACAGCCTGGCTACGAAGCAACGAAGCGTCTGTTGGTATCGCGGAAGCGCTTTACAGCACTTTTTGCTTTCAATGATATTTCTGCGATGGGGGCGATCCGGGCATTGCGGCAGTCAGGCTTGCGGGTACCTCAGGATGTATCAGTAGTCGGTTTTGATGATATTGAAAGCGCGGCGTATCAGAATCCCGCACTCACCACAGTGCGTCAGCCCTTACGAAAGATGGGAAGGATCGCTGCCGAGACTCTGCTGCGGCGCATCAATCGATCGCGCAATGATAGCGCCACTGAGACGACGGTCGACCCGGAGTTGGTCATCCGCGATACGACAGCAACTCCCGGCCGAGGTTCACAGGTTTAAGATCGCTCTCGAAACCAGGGCCAAAATCCAAATCCCAGAGCGGGATGTATTCGGCAACCTGTTATTCGTTCCCGGTCCACTGGCCGGCCCCTTGCGCGGCGGAGCAAACGTAAATCGCCGGCGTGATGGACGTAGCTTCTTTGTAGCGGTTCGAGAGCTTCTCCTGGAATCCCGTCGCTTCCCTCGATTCGACAAGAGTTATCGTACAGCCTCCGAATCCCCCACCAGTCATGCGGGATCCGTAGACTCCTTTGCACTCCGAGGCAATCTCAACGAGTAAATCCAGTTCGCGGCAACTCACTTCATAGTCCTCCCGCAGGCTATGATGCGAGTCATACATGAGTCGGCCGAACTGCTCGAGGTTCCCTGAACGCAACGCACCAGCCGCATCAAGAACCCGCTGATTCTCGGTAGTCACATGGCGGCATCGGCGATAGACGACTTCCGGTAACTCTTTTCGATGCGTCTCGAGTTGGGTCGCAGTGACGTCGCGCAATGCAGTCACGCCCGGCAGACTTCTTTTCAGAATGCTCACGCCGGTTTCGCAGTCCGCACGCCGGCGGTTGTACTCCCCTGAGGCGAGAACATGCTTCACCATGCTGTTGCAAATCACTAGCCGAGCGTCGTGTGGAATCGCCAATGCTTCTGCCTGCAAAAAACGGCAATCGAGCAATAGTGCATGATCCACTTGCCCGAAAACCGCAATGAACTGGTCCATGATGCCGCAACGTGTTCCCACAAATTCGTGCTCGGCTCGCTGGCATAGCTTGGCCAGTTCCAGAGGCTCTGTGTGCGATCCACTCAAAAGAGCGAGTGCCGTTGCCACCTCAAGCGATGCGGACGAACTGAGCCCCGCGCCCATCGGAACTTGTCCTTCGATAATCAGGTTTGCCCCGCTAACCTTAAAGCCTGCCGCCAGCAATAGCGCTGCCACGCCCCGAACAAAGTCGGTCCAATGCCTTCGCGGAGGCCCGGCCAGATCCTGAATTGAGAGGTCAACCGTCTCGTGGAACTCCTCCGATCGAACGTGCAGAATCTTGTCCGTTCGTGGGCTGGCAGCAATCCAGGTGTAAAAACCGATCGCTGACGGCATTACAAAGCCATCGTTGTAATCGGTGTGTTCGCCGATCAGGTTAACTCGACCGGGCGCCCGGAAAATTCGAGGCTTCGCCCGATATGCCTGTTCAAAGCGTTCGGCGAGAGAATCCGCCGTTGATACGTAGCTGGTTGCCTCAGACAACATTCGTTTCCAGTGTGTTTGCGCCCTATCGTGGCGCTTTGACTGAAGATATCCTCGGTTGAACCTGGTATTACAACTTTGATATTACAGGAGCCAAGCCACCGGCGATATTGGTATCCGCGGAGACCAGCCTAAATTTCTAACCACCGGGATTAAGGCCAAAGGAACCCTGATTACGGTATTGCCGGCTCAATTTCCGGACATCACGTCTACGGGCCAAAGGCATCCAACGCACATTATGAGGGTTGAGTTTGGAGGGGGTAAGTTCGTCCCGGCGTGCATCGTTGTCCTCGCTTTTTTCACTACACCATTACTCATAGCGCAGCAAGGTGCAGATGCTCAGTCGACGGCATCGATTGCGAAGCTCGATCTCGACCAGGTGCTCGCCAACCTGGAAGAAAGAAGTGCGCAAAGGGCTGCAGCCCTGCATGCGTTCGAAGGCACTCGCGTCTATCGCATGCAGTATCGTGGTTTTCCCAGCGACCGCGATGCTGAAATGGTAGTAAAGGTAAAGTTCCACGCCCCCGATTCGAAGGACTTCACAGTGTTATCCCAGACCGGCTCGAAATTTGTCATCGATCACATTTTCAAAAAACTCCTGGATGGAGAGGAGGAAGCGTCGACAGACGACAATCGCCGCGATATGGCGTTGACTCGGGAGAACTATGACTTCCAGTTAGCCGGATTCGAACCTGACACTGCGTTCGGGCACTATGTCGTCAAACTGGTGCCCAAATCAAAGAATAAATTCCTCTATCGCGGAACGATCTGGGTCGATGCCAAGGACTTCGCGGTAGTTCGCATCGAAGGCGAACCGGCGAAAAATCCGTCTTTTTGGATTAAGAAGACCGACATCGCACATAGCTACAAAAAAGTTGACGAATTTTGGCTTCCGGCGGAAAACCATACGGAGAGTTCCATTCGTCTCGGTGGTAAGGCGATTCTGTCTATCGAGTATCAGGATTACAAAATCACGAAATCAAAGGCCGTCGACTTAGCCAAATCATCGCGCGACATGAGGTCCTCTCGGTCGAAGGCTATCAGCGGGGCGGAGCCCGCGACCTGGACAGCGCATATCGTAGCCCTCGGAACACCCTAAGCTCTTCATGGGCTAATCCACTTCTCGTGTGCATTCGCCAACGCAGTTCTCTGCGGAAATCCCGAACATCTCCTCTTATCGGTTCTGCATCTGAGATGTGCGTCATCGGAAGGCCTAGAGCCGCTCCTGTTGGCCCTGGGACGCAGGATCTCAACTCCGGAGACGATAATGAAAAGATTCAGATTACCCCTACTGGCCATCTCAGCCGCAGTCATCCTGGCCGCATTCGCATTTGCACAGGACGTCAAAACAGATTACGACCACCACGCGAACTTCTCTCAATATCACACCTACTCCTGGGTCAAGGTAAAGACGTCAGACCCTCTTTGGGAGAGCCGTATCCAGGAGGCCGTCGATAAGGACCTGCAGTCAAAGGGCTGGCAGCGCGTCGACAATGGCGGCGATGTCGGTCTTGCCGCTGTCGGCAGCGCCCGTAACGAGAAGGAGTATCAGACCTTTTATGACGGAATGGGTGGCTGGCGCTGGGGAGGTTTCGGCCAGACCACAACGCAGGTAGAAAACTACCCGGTCGGATCACTCGTCCTCGACATGTATGACGCTCATAATAAGCAGTTGATTTGGCGAGGCGTTGCCAGCCAGTCTCTTTCCGACAAGCCCGAGAAGAACGAGCAGAGGCTCGACAAGGCCGTGAACAAAATGCTCGACCATTTCCCCCCAAAGGGTTAAAGGCGTTTTCGCTATCGGCGGATTCGGGTTGAAGTTTGGCCCGAATTCCGCCGTCCATATCTTCAAGTCGCAAGTGTGACCAACCTCTCCGCTTGACCACCCCCCGTACGGGTGTTAGCTTCGGCCTACACGTGACTTTGCGGGAGGAACTACTCTGAGTTTGAGACAGCGGCGGGATGTGTCCCTCGTCAGCCGACGCGATTTCCTCTCGCAATTTTCAGCCTTAGTGGGCGCCACTTTTCTTCCCGCGGGGCTGTGGAACCCGAATATCGGATTGTGTGCATCATCTTCCGGACGTGACTTCGACAACCGATCGCCTCAATTTCAGGTTCATCCCCACTATCGCAACGAGCGCCCGCTTGATCAGATCTTGCTCAAAGTTCGTCCGGAACTTGATCGTTTTCCTGAAGAGGTCTATGCGGACCAAATCGGCCGAATTCTGGGACAGTGGAGCGCCAATCTCATTCGATCTCCGCGAAAGATCGATTGGCTCGAAAAAGATCTGGCGCCAGACTTCCTGGGAGTTTCTCTTCAAGCCAGCGACTCGCGTCTTGTCCGTAGTTCCCTGGGAATTGACGTTCGAAAGAATCGTTTCGCCGACGAGCTAACTCTCAACCGCGCCGCCTTCGTGAGTGCATTCCAGCCCTTATTTCAAGCTTTTTCGAATGTCGAAGTCGCCGAATTTCAGATCACTCAGATTCACGCTTCGAACGGAACAGCAGGCGTGGAAACGCAGGTCCGCTACGAAGTCGTCGGTGCTGGAACCGGTTTCTACCGCGAGCAGCGCGTCGGTAACTGGCACCTGATCTGGCGGCTGGCAACTCCCGGAGATTGCAAGGTTACTCAATGGCGAGTCATTGATGAAACCCGGGCTCGCTCGATTTCGCCCGTCTACGCCGATGTTGCGGCCTCCGCATTCGGAGCGAACAACTCCTACTCCGCGCAAATGCTGCATGGTGTTGACTACTGGCGCACGGTTCTCGACGGCGCATGCGGCCTCGACATCTACGGGCACAACGGCGTTTCGGCAGCCGACATTGACAACGATGGAATCGACGATCTCTACGTGTGCCAACCAGCGGGACTGCCCAACCGTCTCTTTCGCAACCGCGGTGACGGAACGTTTGAAGATGTCACAGAGAGATCCGGGCTAGGAGTTCTCGAAAATACCGCATGCGCTCTCTTCGCCGACTTCGACAACGACGGACGCCAGGACGTGATCGTGGTCCGAGCCAACGGCCCTCTCCTTTTCTTAAATCAAGGCGAAGGCCGCTTCCAGCAAAAGCCCGGTGCGTTCAAATTCACGAGCCCACCGCAGGGAACCTTCACGGGGGCGGCGGTCGCCGACTACGACCGCGACGGCTGGCTCGATATCTATTTCTGTTTGTATTCCTTCTACCAGGGTACGGGACAATATAAATATCCGTCGCCATACCACGACGCAGAAAACGGACCGCCCAATTTTCTGATGCGCAACAACCGCGACGGCACCTTCGCGGATGTAACTGCACAGTGTGGCCTCGACAAGAACAACACGCGCTACAGCTTCTGCTGTGCGTGGAGCGACTACAACAATGACGCTTGGCCCGACCTCTACGTAGTCAACGATTTCGGACGAAAGAATTTGTACCGCAATAATGGAGACGGAACCTTCACTGACGTAGCGCCCGAACTCGCGGCACAGGATGTCGGAGCGGGCATGAGCGTGAGTTGGTTCGATGCCGAAAATGATGGCGCCCAGGATCTCTATGTCGCCAATATGTGGACCGCCGCCGGCATCCGCATCTCAATGCTTGATTCCTTCAAGAAGGACTCTGCTCCGGATGTTCGCGCGCACTACCAGAAGCACGCGATGGGCAACTCGCTATTGCAGAATCGCGGCTCCAAGTTCGACGATAGCACGCGGGCATCGGGCACCGGGATCGGGCGCTGGGCTTGGACGAGCGATGCCTTTGATTTCGATCACGATGGCTATGACGACCTTTATGTCGTGAATGGCATGGTCTCGGGCCCGAAGCGCTATGACTTGAACAGTTTCTTTTGGCGCCAGGTCGTGGCAAATTCGCCCGATCAGGCCGGATCTGCGCACGAGTACGAACAAGGCTGGAACGCGATTAATGAACTCATCCGATCCGACGAAACCTGGAGCGGCTATGAGCGCAACATTTTCTACGCGTATAATCGCGACGGAACTTTTTCCGATCTCTCCGCAGTTCTTGGACTGGATTTTCCCGAAGACGGCCGCTCTTTTGCTCTTGCCGATTTCGATCACGACGGCCGACTAGAGATTCTGCTCAAAAATCGCAACGCCCCCCAACTCCGCCTGCTCAAGAACGAAATCAAGCAGTTGCCGCCCGCCCTCTCTTTTCGGTTGAAAGGAACAAAAAGCAATCGCGACGCCATCGGAGCCAAAATCACAATTCGAACCTCCTCCGGCCAGCAAACAAAGATGCTGCAGGCCGGCTCCGGATTTCTCTGCCAGCACAGCAAAGATGTTTTCTTCGGACTGGGAGACGCAGCAGGTCCGATCCAAGCATCCATCCAGTGGCCGAGTGGACAAGTGCAGGAGCTTCGCGATGTTCCCGCCAATCATCGCGTCTGGGTCGAGGAAGGCTCAGTCCCCACCCGAATAGAAGCCTTCAAAGAGACCCCCCGCGTTACCGCGCCAGCCGCGGGATCACCCGGGCTAGGTGGAGCCGCCGACCCAGCAAGCGAGTCTGCAGTTCCACAACTGGAAACCTGGCTTCTCTCGCCAGTTCCGGCTGCCGATTTCTCCCCGCCGGACGTTCGAGGAAATTCGCAATCGATACTCGCTCAAAAAGGAAGAAGTGTCCTTCTGAATTTCTGGATCTCACAATCTCCGGACTGCCAGCAGACCTTGGCGCTCCTCGAAACGAATCACAGAAGATGGTCTGACTCTGGACTTCGCACACTCTGCGTGCACATCGACGAAGTCTCAATCGATGGAAAGCAAGTTCTTACGCCATCTGATCTCGAAACATTCCTTCGCAGTCACAATTTTTCTGTACCAATCCTGCGCGGCTCCGCCGATCTAGCCGCCATCTACAACATTCTTTTTCGTCAGATCTACGATCGCCACCGCGACATGCCGCTCCCGACAACGTTCCTCATCGATCCCGCAGGCAGGATAGTGAAAATCTATCAGGGGACAATCGTTCCGGAACACGTCGAGCACGACGCCATACACATTCCGGCAAATGATGCAGAGCGGTTAGCGAAAGCATTGCCTTTTCCGGGCGAGAAACCTGCACTCGATTGCGGACGCAATCAGCTATCTCTCGGCGCTCTGTTTTTCCAGCGCGGCTATCTTGATCAAGCTGAAACTTCATTCCAGCAGGCTCTACGTGACGATCCGACGAGCGCCGAAGCCGTCTACGGTATTGGCAGTATCTATCTGAATCAAAACAAGAATGCCGACGCGCGTGAAATGTTCGAACGTAGCGTTCAACTGAAACCGAACTACCCGGAAACGCTTCCCGACGCCTGGAATAATCTGGGCGTCCTCGCGACGCGAGAGAATCACATCGATGAGGCGATCAATCTCTTTCAAAAAGCGCTCCGCATTAACCCTAACCACCTCCTATCGCTCGACAATCTCGGAAACGCCTATCGCGCCCAAAAACGCTGGGCAGAAGCTCAGCAGGTTCTCGAGCAGGCTGTCCGTATTGCGCCCGACGATTCGGAAGCGAACTACAGTCTCGGGATGGTTTTCGCTCAGACCAACGAAACCGCAAAGGCTGAGGATTACCTGCACCGTGCGCTAAAGGCACGCCCAGAATATCCGGAGGCTCTGAACAATTTGGGGATTCTCTACCTGGTCACAAATCGCCGCGATCAAGCGGTAGCTAGTTTTGAAAAATGCATCGAGGGGACACCGGCATTCGATCAAGCGTACATCAACCTGTCGCGGGTTTATGCGATCGAAGGCAATCGAGACAAAGCGCAATCGATACTGCGAGACCTCTTAGAGCAGCAACCCAATCATCCACAAGCCCAACAAATGCTCGAGCAACTCCAGCATTAGTCTTCCTTCGTGTACCTTCCAGCCCTTTATGGTTAAGGTTTTGGGGTCGGAGCGCCAAGCAGTTCGACAAATACTTTGTAGAATTTTTGCAAATCCAGGTCGGTCTGAATCTCGACAGGCGGGCCACTGATCTTCGGCTTGTCCTGCTCTCCCCAACTCAATGTGTCCCCGTACGCAGCGCCATGATTCAGATCCACATCCAGATACCGCGTATCCTTGGCAGTAATGATGCTGGGTTCCAGCCACGCCACAGACGCAAGTTCGTCCCACAGATAGTTGTATGGCCCACTTAGCCGCGCATATTTCCCGACGTACTGCGCCGCGGGTGAATTGCTCGCCTTCACGCGGTCAATCAACTCCTGCGTCAGTCGTGTCTTCACAGAAATATCCACGGTCGTGCATACGATCTTTTTCCATGGCGCCATCAACATCGAATGCGCCGCCTCTGGATCGAACCACAAATTAAATTCCCGCCGCGGCGTGTTCACAAACTCCGGATCATCCGTCACCGGATTCAAGCTCCCGCCCATGAAGATCAACTCTTTCGCCAGGCTCGGAAATTCCGGATCAATCGCGATTGCCAGAGCCAGGTTCGTCATCGGCCCGCCCGCATAAATCGTCACTTCGTGCGGATACTTCCGAACCATCCGCACAAGGAAATGCGCGGCGTCCTCGTCCAGTGGCTTGGTTGTGGGCAGTCCTTCCGGCATTTCCCCCAACACATCCGGCGGATGATACAAGCGCGGCGTCCACGCTCCCAGCCACGCCACGGGTCCGTGCACCTGCTCCCAAAGTTCCGTTTCTGCTTTTCGTCGGACCAACGGATACTCCGCACCGGGCACGACAGGAATATCCGTCCGGCCGATGATCTCGAGCATCCGCAGCGTGTGGGCCACCTCGGACTTCAACCAAGCGTCGCCCGTCACCACAGTGATACCCAACACCTGGGTTTCCGGCGACTGGATCAGCAGCAGCATTGACTGCTGATCCGTTCCCCCGGGACCGGCGGCATCCTGATCGAGGATGATTTTGCGTTTTCCAGAACCCTGCTGGGCGAAAATTGAGGAAACGCATATGCAGACGAGCGCAACTGTGAAGATAAACCTGAATCGAAGCATCCGATGAGTTTTCATGAGTGTTGGTTA
The DNA here is from genome assembly GCA_035500795.1 of Candidatus Eiseniibacteriota bacterium. Taxonomy (GTDB): domain Bacteria; phylum Acidobacteriota; class Terriglobia; order Terriglobales; family Acidobacteriaceae; genus Sulfotelmatobacter. The sequence goes on from DATJWZ010000420.1 coordinate 10,489, forward strand.
CGAAGGGAAGCATTGTATTGCTTTCAGTAAATCCTGCCAAACAGCGGTTGCTCTTGTTGATGACAGGGATGGTCGAGACTAAAATCCAGACCAGTGCGGCTTCAAAACGCAAAAACTTGGTACGGGCAAAAAGCGGTTGTCAGAAGCCGAAAACGAGCGCTCGCTCTGCCGCGCGAGTGGCTTGCAATTTTTTTATTCCTCTCCTGCGGTGCAGCCGCCGCTCAAGGTAGCAAGGCTGGCGCGGCGTCGATCCATGGACTGGTCAAAGATGGCTCCGGAGCCCCACTTTCCGACGTTTCCCTTATTCTTCAGAGCAAGGATTTGGCGACAACATTTACCACCACCACGAACGCGCAGGGGAGCTATACACTCACTGGACTCGCCGCAGGTCAATATTCGCTGCAAGCGAAGAAAAGAGGATATATCAATAGCGATCTGAAATCGTTAGTAATCGCGGTGCGTGATACCGAAACACAGGATTTCGTCCTCAAAATCAATCCGGTGGCTGCGACCGAATTCTTTGATAAACCCGAGTTCACCGTCTCGGGAGTTGTCGACACCACAGCCCTCGGAGGCCACGGCTCTGACACCGTCGTTCGTGCCCGCGAATCGATCGCAAAGGATACGGTGAAACTCGGCAATAACGATGTCGTATTCCCCGGGGCTCCGCCCGATGTTGAAGCTTTACTGCACAGCGGCGACTACAAGCAAGCGCGGGAACAAGTTCGACACCTCCTCGCATCCAGCGACAAAGCTGACCTTCACCATCTGCTTGCAGACATTGACGAGAAAACCGGCGATTCGTTGGAATCGGTGCACGAATACCAGCGCGCAGCTGAGATGAATCCCTCCGAGCCTTATCTTTTCGACTGGGGCTCAGAATTGCTCTTGCACCATGCCCCCGAACCGGCCGAAGAAGTATTCACCAAAGGCAATCGCCTCTTCCCGCAATCGGAGCGCATGCTCATCGGCATGGGAGCAGCTTCCTTTGCCCGCGGCTCATACGCTCAGGCCATCGAGAGAATCTGCCAAGCTTCCGATCTGAACCCAAACGATCCATTGCCGTATATTTTCCTGGGAAAGATGCAGGCCAGCGGGAACATTTCTTTCCCCATCTTGCTCGATCGCCTTCATCGGTTTGTCATAACCCAGCCTCAGAATGCAGACGCGAACTATTACTACGCAGCAGCCCTTTGGAAACAGAATCGAGGCCGCAATACCTCGAACTCTGAAATCGAGACGCTCCTGAGCAATGCCGTCAGGCTCGATCCGAATCTCGCTCCCGCGCACCTTCAACTTGGAATTCTGAGGTCCGAGCAAGGGGACGAATCCGGCGCTATCGCTCACTTTGCTGAGGCGATTCACATCGCCCCGGAAAATGCGGAGGCGCATTTCCGGCTCTCGCAGGTCTATCGCAAACAAGGACAGGCCGAACGGGCGAAAAAGGAACTTCAGATTTATCAGGAACTCTCCAAAAAGTCTGCGGAGCAGGTGGAGCGTGAACGCCACGAGATACCCCAATTTGTCTACACGCTGCGCAACCGGACCCCATCGCCGACTTCGCAATAGCAAAGTTTTATCGTGGGCATTTCTGCTCCAACCGCTGCGCTGTGTTACACTTTCCTATTCATCAGAACAAAACGTCGGTCTCAAGCCGCATTACCCGTACATGCTTTTTTCCAAAGAATATGTGGGCTACTTGGCCCGCGAAGTCACTAAACGACTCATTGCCGGCAAGTTGATCGAGACGTCGTCGGTCCCGGCAACCACTGAGCGCGTCCATACCGCACTCCTTGATGAACTCTCTTTGGAAGATCGAATCAACGACGAAGTCCGGGTGATCCTCGAAGCCTACTCCGATGAGATGCGGAAAAGCGGGGCCAACTATCAGGAGATGTTCCGCAAGGTGAAGAACGAACTCGTCCGCAAGTACAAGGCGGTGCTGTGAGACTGAGCCGCGACAAAGTCAACGTGCTCGCCCGCGCCGTTTCCGACGTTCTCAAAGAAATGGATCAAGTCGAGTTCATCGAAGACCCCAACACCATCCGCCAGGAAACCCGCAAGATTCTTGAAGATATTCTGAATCAGGAAGCGAAAATCGATCAGGCCGCCCGGCAAAAGATCGACACCCAGAAGCGCACTATCCTCGAAGGTTCACAAGAGTGGGACATCCTCTATCGCAAGTACTACAACGAAGAAGTCAAGAAACTCGGCATCTAGGCCACGCTACTCCGCCATTTTCAATTCAATCTTCACCAGATTGCGCACCGATCGCGCCGGACGTTTATCTTCCGTCACCACCAGCTTCATCGGACCGCTGTGATCGTCGAGCGGCTTTCCGTTCATTGCATCGGCCACGATCACTTCTCCTGAATGAAAAGCCGGATCGACCTCGCCCAGCGCCAGCACCGTCCGATATCCGTCCGATCCGGTCGCAACGACATAATCCGCCAGCGCCTTGCCGCGAAGATCACTGCCAATGGGCGCTCCCACTTTGGCCAGCAGTTCAGATAGGCTTACTCCGGAATATGTTTCATCGGCGTTCGAGTGCGGATTGTGAATCGTAACCGTGATGTGAGCGAGAGATTTCAGGTCTGCCATCTTGAGTGTGAGGGGCGGATGGTCCGAGAAACCAGAAATCGTAAGAGTCTCCATGGATGAAAGACTGCCTTGTTGGGCCACAAGCGCGCTGGCCAGAAGAAGGATTACGCTGAACTGAGCAAGCAATCTTTTTCTGTTCATAGTGCGAGAATAATAATAACTGCCGCGACCAGAAACTCAATTCCAAGCTTCTTCATGAATGCTGCACAACAAATCGGAATCACACAGGCAATTAAGCAATCCGCTGCAGATACTGGCTTCGACCTTTGTGGCATCGCACCGGCATCGGGTTCGCGCGAACTCGAATATTTCCCTGCCTGGATCGCTGCTGGCCACGCGGGCGAAATGAAGTACATGGAAGCGCGCAATGACCAGGGTGAGCTCAAGCGCTCGTCCCTCACCCAAGTCGCCCCTTGGGCGAGGAGCGTCGTCGTCTGCGCCATCAACTACAACACCGCCCAGCCCTACTCCACGCAAATGAAAGACTCGATCCGCGGTTGGATCTCCCGCTACGCCTGGACCCGCGAAGATTACCACGACGCCGTCCTGCGGCGTCTGAAGCAGGTGGAAACCGTGCTGCACGAATCGTGCGCGGGATCCCACCCAGACCTGATCACGCGCTCTTACGTCGACACCGGCCCGGTCGTCGAACGTGTTTTCGCGAAATACGCGGGCATCGGCTGGATCGGCAAGAACACCTGCATCATCAATCAGAAAAAAGGATCGTGGCTATTTCTCGGCGTGATCCTGACTTCGCTCGAACTCCACGCCGATCTGCCCGCGCCCGACCGCTGTGGTTCCTGCACGCGCTGCATCGAAGCATGCCCCACCGATGCCATCCTCGCTCCCTACCAGCTCGACTCCAACCGCTGCATCTCGTATTTGACCATCGAAAAGCGGGGATCAATCCCCGAAGACCTGCGCAATGGTATGGGCCGCCACGTTTTCGGTTGCGATATCTGCCAGGACGTGTGCCCCTGGAACCGTAAAGCTCCAGTCACAACCGCCCCTGAATTCGCACCTCGACCCGGCCTCGTTAATCCGGCACTCGAGTGGCTGGCAGAAATGTCGGCCGAGGATTTCCGTGAAGCATTTCGCAGATCCCCCATCCGCCGTGCCAAACTGAGCGGCCTACGCAGAAACGCTGCTATCGCAATGGGAAATAGTGGCGACCGCAAGTTCGTCGCACATCTGGACAAACTTGCCTGTGACGGTGATTCCGCAGTGGCGGAGAGCGCCCGGTGGGCAATCAGAAAGCTGGGGAAGGTGGTTCCATAATTTACTGTGCGTTTTACAAGGCTTCGCTCGATATTCGCTGGTAAATCCCCTATTTTCTTGCACTTCAGTAACTAGTTTTTCGCTCAACAGCAACTATTCTTCCGCTAAGGGGTTCATACTACAACGGATTACAATAGGAATAGCAGCGGTGACTTTTTTGTCCAGTCCAGCCAGGTTCGCTCAGCGAGTACTGTTCCCAGCGCTGGTGCTTTTGCTTGCGTGCTCCGGTCTGGCGAATGCTTCAGCCACTCTTCTGCTTGAAGAACCCTACGGAAAGCTTGGCTTCTTTAGCGCGACAGGCCATGTTGCGGTGTATCTCTCCGGCGTCTGCGCGGACAGTCCTGTGGTTCTCCGTCCCTGCGCGCCTGGCGAAACAGGTGTTGTGCTCAGCCGCTACGATGGCGTGGCCAAGTATGACTGGGTGGCTATTCCCCTTATTCCTTACTTGTACGCAGTCGATCGCCCTGAGGATGTTCCTCTTTTCTCGGACGCAAGAATGACGGCCTTCTTGCGTGATCGCTATCGGCGCACTTACCTGGAAGCCATCGCTCCCGATTTGAAGGATGGGGGCACTCCTGGCGGGAACTGGTATCAGCTTGTCGGTTCGTCCTACGATCGCACGATTTACGGATTCGAAATCGAGACTACTCCTGAGCAGGATCTGGCGCTGATTCAGAAACTGAATTCTTCGCCGAACCGCTCGCACTTCCACACGGTCTCCGAAAACTGCGCGGATTTCGCCAAGGCCATCATCAACTTCTACTATCCGCATGCTCTGCATCGCAGCATCGTCGCTGACGTGGGTATCACGACCCCGAAACAGATGGCAAAAATGCTGATCAAGTACAGTGCGAAGCATCCGGAAGTGCGTTTCTCGCGACTTGTCATGCCCCAGGTTCCGGGGAGTATGCCTCGCAGCACCACAATTCACGGAGTTGTCGATTCCTTCTTCACTTCGAAGAAATACATCGTCCCCAGCGCTGTGGTGAGCCCGATTTTTGCGGGATGCGTTGCGGCGGTCTATGTCGGGAGCGGTGCAAGCCGCTTCGATCCCGCCCGGAATGCCATGGTGTACGTTGTGGGCGGCGAACCTCAATCTCCGCTTGATCGCGAGGATCTTCGTGCTTACCAGCATCAACTGAAGCATTTTCTTGCTGGAGCTTATCCGGAAGAAGGCCAGAAGAAGGTTGAGAAGAACTGGGCGAAGCTGCAGTCCCATGCAACCGCTGGCGTGGATGAAGACGGCCATCCGATCCTGCGCATGCAGGTTGGCGAGCATGTGGTGGACATTGGCGTCTCTGCCGACAATTTGTTCGCCGGTGATGCGCCACCGCAACTTGTGCAGCAGCTTCTGGAGGCACGTCTCGCCTCTGAATTGAACCGTTCGCCGCACGGGATCACCGACACCGAAGTTGCGCGAGACTGGCATCTTCTGCAGAAGGTTTCCGCCGCGCCGGAATCGCCTCTAACCGCACACGCCGGACCACACTCCCCGGAAACCCGCGGAAATAATCCCTAGTCTGTTATCCGTTTTATGGTTCTTGCGGAGGATGGGGCGGCATACCCGACCCCGGTATCGGAGCCTGTCCCGGTGGCTGCTGTTGTTGTAGCTGCATCTGCCTCTGCTGCATTTCCTGCAGCATCTGCTGTGGCGTCTTTACCTGCGGATTGTCCTGTTGTTGCTGTTGATCCGCTTCGTTCGGATTCTGATCGCCGTTGTCCTCAGGCGCGGTGTTTTCTTCCGGCTGGTCCAAAGCGTCGTTTCCCTCTGCCTGCGCATCACCGGGTTGTCCGAAAACCGGTTGTTGCTGGGGTTGCTGCTGAACGGGAGGCTGATTCTGCGCAACCGGTGCCGGATTTGGCGTGATTTCCTGATTCCCGGTCTTTGCCACTAAAACCACCCGGGACAGCGCCGAGAGATTGTCGGGTGATCCAAGCAGTACATAGTTGAACCGCGATCCATTCAACAGGTCTGCGACTACGTCTCGTGCGGGGCCCGGGCCCAACCGCGTGACTACCCGCTCCGGCGCAGCTGGAACATCGATTTCTGCTCCGGTCAGCTTCTTGACCGCCCGCAAAATATCAGCCAAGGTCGAATTCGGAGCAACGATGGTCAACTCATTGTTTTCATACGTCACCTGGGGCGGAACCGCCGCGATCGAATCCAACGGAATCTGCTGAACGGGACCGGTTGGCCCTGACGGCAAGGGGGGAGGCGGAGCCTTCTTCGCCGCCCTTTTGTGGCTCTGAGTCGGAGACGCCATCGCGAGCTGCAAGCTGCACAGCAGCGCCCCTGACAATAGCCAGCTGCCAAGCTCCTTGCTCTTGAGTCTCATCTTCATCGCAACTCCTCTCAGCCACAGTCTTGAGCTTTTGGGGAACTTCGTGGGGGGGCCTTCTCCAAATTTTAGCACTACGAGAAAGCGGAAGGGTGCCCGACCGGGATCCTGTCAAATGGAACGTTGGAACGATAGGCTCTTGCATAGTTTGGATGCATTTTCTATGTCTATGAGATGGCCTCCTGTACGAGGATTGCAGTCAACCCTTTCGCCCGATAGAAACTCTTAAGTAAGGCACGCTCGGGCTTCCTGGTAGTGCCGGCCAGTGGTAAAGCCCTGAGCACAAAGAAGGTATCCAAATGAATCCGACTCCGCTCCGCTCTCACTTCGTCATCGCTTTCCTCGTGTGCGGTCTGCTGTCACTTCCCGGGCTAATCGCTCAGGCGCAGACCTGCCAGACGTCCGCTGACATGGACGCCGCCACTCGATCCGCAATAACCAACGCTGGCCAGCGCTATTTCGACATGGTCTCCAAGGGCGATGTCGCCTCTTTGAAACAGAACGCCGTTCCAAGTGTCGCTTCTGACTTTTCGGGGATGGAAGAGCGGGTGAAAGCCGCTCAGCCCGAACTTGCTGGGGCCCAGGCGACAGTCAAGAGTGCCTTTCTCCTCGACAACACCCAGACCGCCCCAGACGCGCGAGCGGAATTCTATTGCGGAGTCTTTGCCAAGAATGGACAAACCGCAAACAGCGCCGCCTTTTATTTCGATAGCCTGCCCGCCGGCAAATATGCCGTTGTTCTGCTGGATGCGACCTCTCCCAAGGGCCGGACCATGTTTTCAGTTCTCGCTCAGCAGACGGGCTCGGACTGGAAATTCGGCAACGTGTTTATCAAGCCGGCTCAGATTGCCGGACACGATAGCGACTGGTTCCTCACACAGGCCCGCCAGTTCAAGTCGAAAGGGCAGATGCACAACGCATGGTTCTACTATCTCGAAGCCCGCAACTTGATTTCGCCCACGCCCTTCATGAGCACCCTCGCGACCGACAAACTCTACGACGAATCACAGGCGGCGGAGCCTCCCGATCTTCCAGCCGGCGGCAAGACCACCGATTTGATAGCCGGAACCACCACCTACAAAATCAGCTCCGTATTTCCCGACGTTGTAGGTACAGATCTCGACCTGATTGTCCGGTATCAATCCGCAAACGTGAGCAACACGAACCAGGCGTACCAGGACAACGTCGCTGTGATGAAAGCCATGGTCACGAAATATCCCGAATTGAGGGACGCCTTCACCGCGGTAGTAGCACGAGCGGTCGACGCCACAGGCCGCGACTACGGAACCTTGTTAGCGATGAAAGATATTAGGTAGCGCCGGCGCTCTCGCCGGCTGTGGCGCGGCCGCCCCTCCCGCGTCTGTCCACGTCAAAATCCGCAGATGTTCAAGAAAGTCTAACCACCACCGTCGAAGGGCGGCCTTTAGGGCGCGTCTAAGCAAACAAGAGAGAACCGGGCCCTTCAGGCCCCGCGTGCTTGTCCCAACGTGCACTCCCTCGGATCCTTGTCATCCCGCAACCCGAGAAAAACAGGCGCCCGCAGCTTCGGACCGCTCCCCGTATTCGCCCCCTCTGTCCACTCCGCATACTCGACTTCTGCGACAAGCTCCGGCTTCACCCAAGTCACTTTCCGCAACGCCTCAACTTCTCCATAGAAGGGATTCTTCTTCGCCTCGCGCTTCTTCAATTCCTTCATGAGCTCCCCGAGCAGCTTCTGATCGAACCCGCTCCCGACCTGCCCCACATGAATCAGCCGTGCCTCTTTGTCGTATAGCCCAAGCACCAGCGATCCGAAATGTGCTCGCGTGCCCTCAGGTTGGGTGTACCCACCCACCACACACTCCATCCGATGCCGAATCTTGATCTTCAACCAGTCGCGGCTGCGGCGCTCTTCATAGCAACTCAGGCTTCTCTTCGCCAGAATCCCTTCCAGCTTCTTCTGCCGCGCAATCTCAAACAAGGCGATGCCTTGCGCCTCATAATGATCGGAATATCGCAGTGAGTCCCCATCCTTCAGAATCTCCCGCAGCTTTTTCTTGCGCTCGATCAAATTCACGCGCCGATAGTCGTACCCATCCAGATAAATCAAATCAAACGCGTAATACAGAACAGGGATATCCGCCTTAGCCGCGATCCGTTTTCCCCCCGGACGAAATCCCGTCCTCTGCTGCATTAGGCTGAACGACGCCCGCCCCTCTTCATCCAGCGCCACAACTTCGCCATCCAGGATTGCAGTCTTCGCGTTCACGTACTCCGGCAGGTTCTTTAACTCCGGATACCGCCCCGTCAACTCATTCTGATTCCGCGAAACCAGCCGCACCTTCCCGCTTTCAATGAACGCAATCGCCCGATATCCATCCCACTTGATCTCAAATAGCCAGTCCTTATCATCGAACGGCTTCTCAATCGATTCCGCAAGCATGGGATAAATGGCGGTAGGCATGGCCCGTTTGGCTGGCGCATTTGAAACCACCAGGGCAGAGGCCGCAGAGGCCGCTGAGGATTTCAGAGATTTCTTTTCAGACGAATGCTTGTCAGCCTTGTTGTGACCGTTTCCCGAAACGTCAGTCCCAGGTTTTCCTGCTGAGATGCCGACAGAAGACGTTTTTGCTTTACCTATCTCTGCGTCCTCCGCGACCTCTGCGATTTTCTTTTGACTTTGCTTTTTTTTTTGATCGAGCTTCGCAACAGCATCGGCGAGCCACGCGGCCTTCAGCTTCCCTCGCCCCGCCGGACGGCTGCTCTTCCACTCCTTCGACCGTGCATCCCCGGCAATCTCATCCATGCTCCGATGGCTCAGCACCGACTCATCGATCTCCCCCGCGTCATATCCTTCCACGACCTGATCGTCGTGCTTCTTGATCATCAACCACTCGTTGCCTTTGCTCCCAGGACGCCGCCCCTTCATCTTGATCAGCGCAAAATCACCTTTGAGCCGCTCCCCATTCAATCGAAATTTCAGATCACCCTTGGCCAGCATCGCAACAGCATCTTTCTCCGTCCCCAGAACATACTTCCCATCCACCGCTACCGGAGACAGCGGCTGCCAGGTCCCTACATCCCACACCATCACGCTGCCCGCCCCGTAATTCCCCTCAGGAATGTTCCCCTCGAAATCGAAATACGAAACCGGATGATCCTCCACATGCATCGCCAACCGCTTGTCCGCCGGATCGAGCGACGGCCCCTTCGGGACCGCCCACGACTTCAGCACGCCCTCCATCTCCAGCCGAAAGTCGTAGTGCAGCCGCGTCGCCTCATGCTTCTGCACCACAAACCGGTTCCCACGCTTCTTCTCCACTTTCGGTGGAGGCTCCGGCGTCTCCTCAAACCGCCGTTTCCGCTTATATTCCTCCAGTGCCATAAGCAAATGTTCCCTATAACTCTGTGTCCCTCTGTGACCTCTGTGGTTGTCCGCTTTTTCGCAATGCGCAGGAAATTGTAACAAGCTGCGAGCCTCGAGCTACGAGCCAGAACCATTCTCGGATATCCTTGCTCGTAGCTCACAGCTCGCAGCTAAGAATGACCCGCGAATATCCCGACCGCCCGCTGATCGGTGTCGGCTCGATCATCATCGAGAACGACCGCGTCGTCCTCGTTAAACGCGCCCATCCCCCCATTCAAGGACAGTGGTCCATCCCCGGCGGCGTCCTCGAAGTCGGAGAACTCGTCCGCGAAGCCGCTGTCCGCGAAGCGCAAGAGGAAACGGGGTTAGTCGTCGATCCCGGCGAACTCCTGGGAGTCTTCGACCGGATCCTTCGCGACACCGAACATCGCGTGCAATATCACTACGTCCTGATTGATTTCCTCTGCCGCCGCATCGGAGGTGAACTCCTTGCTGCGAGCGACGCCGCCGAAGTCCGCTGGTTCACCCGTGCAGAACTCCCGGCCCTCAATCTAGCCGAAGACACTCTCGAAGTGATTCAAAAAGGATTTACGATGCTAAGGCTGTAACAGTTCTGGTCCAGAGGGTTCATCCGCTTCCCACTCCTCATTGCATGAGCGGCACCGCCAGGCGCGCCGACGAAAGGGTAGCGGCACATTCACCGCAAGACTCAAGTATGCGGCCGGATCCGATTCCTGGAAATTGACATCCAGCGAGCCACACTTCGGGCATCGTGGCTGCTTAAAATCGCCGACCTCCGAAACCTCAAAGTGCTCCGGGATAGGCTGTGTCAGCAGTTGCTCGGCCGCTTCGACATCATCCCCGCGAACCAATAATTTAATTCCGCCAATCGCATTCGAATAGAACCAGTCCAGCCGAACCATGTTGTCATCACCAAGCGAACACTCGATGCCAGCCGATTCCAAACTACCCTTTGCCAGCAGCGCCTCCGGCAAGTCTCTGAACGTTCGCAACGTAACCAAATGCCGGATCTCCATTTCATCGCTCGCTCGATGTTCGACCGATTCGAGTTTCAGCCCGCGCCGGGCAAGCTCGGATCCGAGCACCTCACGCGCAACATCGGTTAACTCGTCGGCCTCCCCCGCGATCTTCTCCAGTTCGCCATCCGAGAATTCGCGGTAGGATTCGACCAGTCGTTCGCGTTCCTGATTAGAGTTGTTCGTCATAGCACGAAATCATACCAATGAAGCCAGCAAGCCTCTTCCTTCGTGAACCTTAGTGTCCTTGGTGGTTAAGGATTTTGAAGTTTCTTGCCGGAAAAGGGGAACCCGTCACGCCCTTGAGTGATGCCCATCACTGAGCCCGAGCGCCTGGGACGCTACATTCCAACCGACGATGGATTTCGCCAAGCTCAACCGCCGCGCCTTCCTGCAAGCTGCCGCCACCGCAGCAGCCGCTGCCGGAGTCACCGTAGGATGTAGCCGCAAAAGTACCCCGTGGCGCTTTTTCCGCATCGACGAAGCCCGCACCCTTGCCGCAATGGTTGATCAGATCATCCCTCCCGACCAGGATCCCGGAGCCTCCTGGGCCGGCGTCGTCAACTACATCGATCGCCAGCTTTGCGGCCCGTACAAGAAGCTTCAGTCGACATATCGTATCGGCCTTAGCGGAGTCGACCAGACCAGCCGCGCACTTCACGGCAAACTCTTCTCCGATCTGGATTCCACACAGCAGGCCGCTCTGCTCCATCAACTTGAAGATGGCAAAGCACCCGGCACGATCTGGAAGCCGATCTTGTCGTCCGAGTTTTTCAGCATGGTCGTCGATCACACCATGCAAGGCTTCTATGGCGATCCGCGCCACGGCGGCAACCGCGAAGGCGTGAGCTGGAAGATGCTCGACCTTCCGTACCCGCCAATCCGCGGCCGCCTGCGCTCCGACGAAGCAAAGCGCAACGTCGGCTAGAGCAAAGGCTCGTTTCAGGGCACGACTTGAGCCGTGCCGTTAAGGACTCAAAAAGATCGGGGCTTTCAGCCCCTGAACAATGTCCCTCAAACACGTCAACGCGGTCATCGTAGGCTCCGGCGCCGGAGGGGGCGTCGTCGCCAAAGATCTTTCCGAAGCCGGACTCTCCGTCGTCCTCCTCGAGCGCGGCAAATGGTTCACTCCCTTCGACGACCGCAAAGACGATCTCCGCAATCAGCGCACCTGCGTCCTCGGCAACTCCTTCGGCCCCGACGATCGCAGCCCGCGCGTCTACGTTGACGGCTCCGGCAAAGAATTCACCGTAGACCCGCGCCACTGGGCCTACAGTAACAACGCCGCCTGCGTCGGCGGAGGCACGCTCAGCTACGGCGCCATGGCCTGGCGTTTCATGGAAGACGATTTCCGTCTTCGCACAAAGTACGGATCTGTCCCCGGCAGCACCCTCGACGACTGGCCCGTCACCTATCAGGATCTCGAACCTTACTACGAAAAAGCCGAATGGGAAATCGGAGTCTCCGGCAACGACTCCAACAACATCTTCCGTGCCCCGCGCAAGCGGCCGCTGCCCATGCCACCGCTTCCCGCTAATCGCGATTTCCAAATTCTCGAGCCCGCTGCCAAACGTCTCGGCCTGCATCCGTTCCACATCCCGATGTTGCGAAACTCCGTCCCTTACAACGGACGCGGCGCCTGTATGCGCTGCCGATGGTGCGTCGGATACGCCTGCGAAGTCAGCGCCAAGTGCGGCACCCAGAACACGGTGATCCCGCGAGCCATCGCAACCGGCAATTGCGAACTCCGCACCGAATGCATCGCCAAAGTAGTTCTCACCGACGATCGCGGAAAAATCCGCGGAGTCGCCTACTACGACGCCAACGGTCATTATCAGGAGCAGACCTCTGATCTCGTCGTCGTTTCCTGCTCCGCCGTCGAGTCCCCGCGCCTGCTGCTGAATTCGAAAAGCCGTATGTTCCCCAACGGACTCGGCAACCGCTACGACTGGGTCGGACGCAACCTGCAAGGCCACGCCTATACCGGCGCCGCCGGTCTTTTCGATCAGGAAACTTACGACGACCTCGGTCCCGGCGCTTCCATCGCGATCTGCGACTTCAACCACAACAATCCCGGATTCGTCGCCGGAGGCCTTCTCGCCAACGAATTCCTCCGCTCTCCCTACCAGGTCGTCACCGGAGTTTCAGGCGATGGCATTCCGCGCTGGGGCAAGGCCCACAAAGATTTCATGCGCAAATTTTTCAAGCGCAACGTTACCGTCATGGGCCCCATGCAGGAGATGCCCGTCTTCGACTCCCGTGTGCAAGTCGATCCCAAAGTGAAAGATGCATGGGGCATCCCCGTCGCGCGCATCTCCGGCCGCCATCACGAGAACGATTTGCTCGGCACAACATTCATAACCGAAAAAGCGGTCCTATGGCTGAAGGAAGCTGGAGCGATTCAGACCATCCCGTTCCACTGGACCTTCCTCGGCATCCCCAGCGGCGGACAGCATCAGGCCGGAACCTGCCGCATGGGCAACGATCCGCAAACTTCGGTGGTCGACAAATTCTGCCGCGTTCACGACATCGACAATCTTTACGTCATCGACGGCAGCGTCCACCCCAACAACGGCGGCTTCAACCCAGTCCTCACCATCATGGCCGTCGCATACCACGCCTCCGCAAACATCGTAAAGACGTGGAAAGGGACGCACGGAGGAGTATGAAGACTTCAGGAACGTATGGATTGCCGTGGAAGACCGCCGCTTTAGCGCCGCGTCAAATGCCAATGGAAATCGGGCTTTAGCCCCAGAGGCCATCACTCGTGGAGCAACAAAAAATCTCGGCGACCCCCAACCGCAAATTCCTCCGTTCCGGCATCATCGCGCCGCTGCTCCTCCTCCTCTTCTCCATCTTCCTTCTGCCTAGCGCCAGCCTCTACTACTCCTACTCCGGCGGACGCTCCTGCACCAAGTGCCACGAAATCTGGCAACCGTACCGCGATTGGCACGAGTCTTCCCACCGCAACATCGCATGCTCCGAATGCCACGGCGACGTGATGACGCTCGACGCCGGATATCACTTGAAAAATCTGCGCCAACTCGCCGCTCACCTTCGCGGACAAATTCCCGAGCAAGTCCACCTGAAAACCGACGACGTTCTCGGAATCGAAAAGCGCTGCGCCAAATGTCATCGCGAAGAATACGCCAGCTGGGCCTCCGGCCCCCACAGCGTCACATATTCAAAAATCCTTCTCAATAAGGATCACAACGGCCAGACGCTCTTAATGGACGACTGCCTCCGCTGCCACTCGATGCATTTCCAGGGCAGCATCCGCGATCTCGTCACACCACTCAACAAGCAAGGCCCATGGCAGTTGCGAGACTCGAAACTAGCGAATCAGCCAGCGATGCCTTGCCTCACCTGTCACCAAATGCATCATCACGGCGATCCACTCGCTCCGGCACCCGCTACAAAGCCGGAGGATGCGGGGCCCCGCCAAGAACTCACTCGCCCATCGCTAGCCCTCTTCGATCGCCGAGAGCAAGATTACGTCTCGCTGAATCGTCTTCCGCTTCCAAACATGCTCGATGGCACGCACCCGGTGAAGATCAGTCCCGACCAGCGTCAGGCCCTCTGCTACCAATGCCACGCGCCGAACGCCTACGGACAAGTCGGTTCAGACGACGACCGCACGCCCGTCGGCGTCCACGAAGGCCTAAGCTGCTTCGCCTGTCACGAAAAGCACGGACAAACCACGCGCGCCTCCTGCACTACCTGCCACCCGCAACTCTCCAACTGCGGCATCAACGTCGAAACCATGGACACAACTTTCAAGAATTCCAAGAGCCCGCACAACGTCCACACGGTGAAATGCGCGGACTGTCATACTAAGGGAGTTCCGAAGAAGAAGACCCGACTGGGATAAGAAGCGGTTTCACAATCCACGCTGAAATCTTCGAAGTTGAAAACCCCTCCGTGGCTTACTCTTCATATAATGGCGGCGCAATGGCCTTTTCTCCTCAAAATGTATTTCGGTGGCTGTTCGCTCCAATCCAAGGAGATGAGAAACGTCTGATCGCACGCTGGCTGTTTCTGCGCGCTCTCGGAGCCATCTACTTTTCAGCGTTCTTCTCAACTGTCTTCCAGATCAAAGGACTCATCGGTCCACAAGGAATCTTGCCAGCCGGACCTTATCTCCAAGCGGTCGCCCAGTCGCTCGGACACTGGGAACGCCTCTGGTATGCGCCGACCGTGTTATGGCTTTCGAGCGGAAACGGCATGCTCATAACGCTCTGCTGGCTCGGAATGATCGCCTCATTGCTCTTGATACTCAATCTCTGGCCGCGCGGCATGCTGGCCATCTGCTTCATTTGTTTTTTGTCATTCATCGCTGCGGCACAAGATTTTTCCAGCTACCAGTCCGACGGCATGCTGCTCGAAGCCGGTTTCATCTCACTTCTCTTCGCGCCTCCTGGTTTCCGTCCCGGCCTCGGTCATACACATCCGGCATCGCGCGCCAGCCATTTCCTGCTGCAGTGGGAATGGTTTCGAATCTACTTCGAATCGGGGATGGCGAAGCTCCTAAGTGGCGACCCGCAGTGGCGCAATTTCACCGCTATGGATGAGTACTACCAGAACGGACCGCTTCCAACCTGGATCGGCTGGTACGTACAGCACTTGCCGCATTGGTTTCACGCGACTACCGTCGTCGCTACGCTGGTCATGGAACTCGGAATCGTCTGGATGTTTCTCCTGCCGCGCCGCTGGCGGATCGTCTGCTTCTTCATCGTCACGCCCTGGGAGATCGGCGTTATCCTGACGGCAAACTACACGTTCCTGAACTATCTAGTCCTCGCACTGGGAGTGTTGTTACTGGACGATCAGTTCCTGCGAACATTCATTCCCGCCAAGCAGAAGAGCATGGAATCTATGTCCAGCGAGTCTCTACAATTGGCTGAGGAAACATTTTGGAAAAAATTCGTAAACGCCAGGAGCACTGCGGGTCTCGCACTCAGTGTCTTCCTGCTTTCCTGGATTTTCTACGCGACCGTAGCCGAAATGCTGGCAACCTACCATCTTCCAAGTTTTCCAGTCGTGGCTCTGGAACCGTTTCGCATCGCGAATCGTTACGGACTCTTTGCCGTCATGACGCGCGGCCGATACGAAATCGAGTTCCAAGGCTCCGACGACGGCCAGAACTGGAAGCCCTACCATTTTCGTTACAAGCCGCAGGAGTTGAATGAAGCTCCGCGGATCTACGCTCCGTATCAGCCCCGATTCGATTGGAACTTGTGGTTTGCATCCCTAGGATCGTGGCGCGAATATACCATCGTGCCGGACACGGTCATCCGACTGCTCTCAAACGACAAAGATGTGTTGCAGCTATTCGCCGACAATCCGTTCCCGCAAGCACCACCGCGTGAGATTCGGACCGTTCTCTGGCAGTATTGGTTCACCTCGATGAAAGAGAAGCGCGAGACCGGCATGTGGTGGAAGCGGCAACTTATCGGACGCTATGCGCCCACGCTGACGAAAACACCCAGCGGCGACATCCGCGTTGTCGAATGGGCGGATGTCCCGCCAAGGGAATAAATTCGTCGTCATTCTTTCCGCGATCATCCAAATGCTATGGGAAAGGCCGTGAAAGCTTGCGTGGTTGGATCGGGGCCGAACGGCCTTTCGGCAGCCATTGTCCTTGCCCAGGCTGGCGTGCCGGTAGAGGTGTTCGAAGCTGAGCCCATTCCGGGTGGAGCGGTGCGCAGCATGGAATTGACTCTGCCGGGATTCACGCACGATTTCGGCTCCGCCGTATATGCGCTCGGAATTGGCTCTCCATTTTTTAGATCGCTCCCGTTGCACCAGTACGGTTTGGAATGGGTACATTCGCCCGCGCCCCTCGCCCATCCTCTCGATGACGGCAGCGCGATCGTGTTGGAACGAGACCTCGATGCAGCGGCCGCGGCTCTGGGAACTGATGGCGGTCGCTGGCGCAGTCTGATGGAGCCCTTCGTCCGTCACTGGTGGGGGTTCGCCCCCGAGGTATTGCGCCCCGTGCTGGAAATTCCACGCCATCCTTGGCTGATGGCACGATTTGGAATGAACGCATTTCTCCCGGCGACAGCCGTTGCAGCACGCTTCAAAAGCAAGCGCACACGCGCCCTGTTCGCCGGACTCGCCTCACATTCGTTTCTCGCCTTGAACGAGCCCCTGAGCAGTGCATTCGGAATTCTCATGGCTGTGCCTGCTCATGCCGTAGGATGGCCGATCGCGCGAGGTGGATCGCAATCGCTCACGAAAGCGTTGTGCGAACACCTGGCAAAGCTCGGTGGAAAGGTGACGACTTCTTCCCGCGTGGATTCTCTCGACGCGCTCACGGACTATGACCTGATCCTGTGCGACGTAACGCCTCGACAGCTAATCGCGATGTCCGGTCGTCAATTGTCGGAAGATTACAAGAATCGTCTAAAGAAGTTTCGATACGGGCCCGGCATTTTCAAGGTGGACTACGCACTCAGCGCACCGATTCCATGGAAATCTCCCGACTGCTCACGCGCTGCGACCGTTCATCTGTGTGGCACTCTCGACGAGATTGCAGCGGCGGAAAAAGCTGTGCGAGACGGAGAGCATCCGGAGCGTCCATTTATCTTGCTGGTGCAACCTTCTCTATTCGATTCCTCGCGTGCGCCGGCAGGAAAGCACACGGCTTGGGCGTATTGCCACGTTCCAAACGGATCGAACTTCGACATGCTTCCGAGAATCGAGGCTCAGATCGAGCGCTTTGCGCCAGGATTCCGCGAGACAGTCCTTGCGCGCAGCATTCTCTCACCATCGCGTTTGGAAAGCATGGACGCGAATCTCGGCGGAGGCGACATCTCCGGAGGCGTGATCGATCTGCGACAGATGCTGTTTCGTCCGACCGCAAAGCTCTACTCGACCTCGGCCCGCCACATTTTCTTATGCTCGGCCTCGACACCACCCGGAGGTGCAGTACACGGAATGTGCGGATATCACGCGGCGAAGCGAGCACTTCAGCAGTCCTAAGAGACACTTCAGTATCCAACCAGAAACTCCTACACAACAAACATGGGTTTCCAAATTCGTCCGCACGATGCCAAATTGTCTTGCCATTGTTTCGACGATGTCTTTCTGTGTCACGTTATGTGCTCACGCGTTCTTATCTACAAAAAGCAATAGAGCCGATGAATTCCGGCTACAGATTTTGAAAGCTTGCCGCGCAATAGCCTCCTCATCCGTGACGATTTTTGGTCGTGACGTAATCGATAACCGTTTGACTATCCCAATCGATCAGCCTCGCTGAGGCGCTAGCGTCCACTCCGTCCCTGCTTTGGCCGCGCATTTGCACTCTCACTTTCGTCGTCTTGTCGAGTTTTCATTTCAGGAGAAATACAGCCATGCAGTCTTTGTCTGCTGTTCGCACTGTTATTTTTGTCTTGTTATTCGGAGTTGTGCTGCCTCTCAAGATGCAGGGGCAAAACGCCGCGGTGAGCGGCACCGTAACCGATTCCACAGGAGCGGTTGTTTCCGGCGTGCAGGTGACGGTGCGGAATCTTGCCACCAATCTTTCGCGCACTACGACCAGCGGCGCTACCGGGGCTTACTCGATCACCAATCTCGAGGTTGGGACGTACGATATCACTGCGAAGAAAGAAGGTTTCCGCACTTTTCATCTTCCCAGCGTGGATCTCACCGTCGCGCACGTTTCCACTGTCGATGCCGAACTGTTGCCCGGAGCCGCCAGCGAGGAAGTGACAGTGCGGGCTGACAGCGTGGCGGCAATTGATTTCGAAACTTCTCAAGTCAGCAATCTCGTCGATCAGGAGCAAATGAAAGACCTTCCTCTGATCACGCGCGATCCTTACAGTCTGGTGTTGCTCTCTCCCGGCACGTCGCAGACCAATACGGGGCTTGGCGGATTCACCATCAACGGCTCCCGGGAGCGTAACAATAACTTCCTGCTCGATGGAGTCGATAACAACGATACGTCGGTGCCCGGCATTCCCGACGGCGTTCTGTCGGCCAATCCCGACTCCACTCAGGAATTCCGCGTAATCACCAACAACTTCAATGCGGAATACGGACGCAACACGGGCGCCATCATTGAAGTCGTGACCAAGAGCGGCACCAATCAGTTCCATGGCGGAGCTTACGAGTTTGGCCGCTGGAACAGCTTTGGCGGCGCCCGCGACTGGTTCAACCCTGCGATTGATTCATCGGGCGCAAGCACACGCATGAACCCGTATGTGCGCAATCAGTTCGGATATACAATCGGCGGCCCCATCATCAAAGACAAAACCTTTTTCTTTTTCAACGAGGAATTCGACCGCTTTCGCACGACGTTAACAAACAATGCGACCGTTCCTACGCAGGGGTTCAAGAATGGTGTCTTCAACTACACCACGACAGACCAGAATTCCGGCAGCCCGTACTTCGGACAAACTGTTACCGTACCGGTGAACCTGACTGCGACCGGAGCGAACAATGCCGCGTTTGGAGCGCCCCTCGATCCCACGATGCAGAAGGTCTTTGGCCTGTTTCCCAATCCAACCGTCGATAATGGGGACGGTTTCACTGGCACATTATTTTTCCCCAGTGCCTCGCAGCAGAACAGCTACAGTACGGTGGCAAAAATTGATCACCATTTCACCGACCGGGAGACCGTCACTGTTCGCTACGGCTACGATCATTTCGTCGATCCAAATCCCACACACAACGACATTCTGCCCGGCAACGTTGGTGGAGTGAGCGAAAAGGCAATTAACCAGGGCTTAGGTGCGAACCTCATTTCGACAATTACCAATAGTCTCGTCAACAACTTCAACTTCGGTTGGAACCGGATCTATTCGAACTTCGGTTGCACTGGACTCAGCACGCTCGATAGCGTTATCCCATCCACGGATCAATTCGGAAACGGGTGGGATTTCAATATGGATCCCTTCACCAGCGTGGGTTGCACCGCCCTGGTCTCAAACGGACAATGGCGTAAAACTGGTACCACAAGTTATGGCGACAACCTCACTTGGGTACACGGGACCCATACGTTCAAGTTCGGCGCGGATTTCCGAAATATCGCGGAGCAGGGGCCCAATAGCTTTTTCTCCCGCCGCCAAGTGGCTCTTCAATCTTTTCTGAACGCAGGCGTGGCGCTTGCCGGCAACGTCAACGATCCCGCCGGATTTGACGTTTCGACTGTGCAGTTGCAAGACGCCGCGGCGGCCTATTACGGATTTGTCTGGGAAGACGTTAACGCCGAATTCTTCAACAAAGCGGCACAACGAACGCCAACCGACCAGAAGCATTTCCGGCAACATGAATACGATTGGTTCGGTCAGGACACGTGGAAGGTGCGCCGCAACCTTACTCTGACACTGGGCCTTCGTTATCAACTCGATGGCGTGCCCTTCGAAGAGAATGCCAATTTCTCGAACCTGTTAGAGAGCCCGACTTCTGCCCCGCCGCTCACGATGTCGATCGTTGGTCCAGGCACGGGGAAGCAGCTATACAACAACGATTATTCAAATATCGAACCGCGAGTCGGCTTTTCCTGGGATCCATTCGGCACAGGCAAAACTGCTGTGCGTGGTGCGTTTGGAATTTTTCACGATCGGGTGTTTGGAAACTTGTTTGGAAATGCCCGCGGCAACCCACCCTTCGAGCAGGATTACGTAAACTTCCCATTTGAGACCATTAACAACTTCTTTGGAACCGGGGCATTTCCGCTACCCAGCGTGCCCCAAACTGTACCGTCGCCTGTCATCCCTGACGGAGCCGCATTAGCCCCGGTATTGTTCGATACGCATTTCCGAAATACCGGAACCAATAACTGGAACTTGGGCATTCAACGCGAGCTTGGCGGCAACAACGTGCTCGATCTTTCTTACGTCGGAGCGGAAGGTCATCACATTTACCGCGAGGTCGACGGGAACCCGCCGGATCCCGCTCTGGTGCAGCAGTTACTCACGATTTGCAGCAGTCCCACGAATCCGCAAAACACAACCGGCTGCACAACGGACGATGTCATCAAGACGAACTTGTATCTCGGAAAAGAGTTCGGTGTGTTGCCGTTTGATGCCGTTGCGCACAACGCACTGGTGCAGCCTTTTTACCAGGTATCAGTGGGCAATTCGATTTACAACTCTCTGCAAGCCAAGCTCACTCATCGCATGAGTCATGGATTGCAGGTGCAAGCCGC
>DATJWZ010000421.1:0-42893 GCA_035500795.1 Candidatus Eiseniibacteriota bacterium
GCGATTTCAAGAGCTCAGCCCTGAATTTCCGAGATGTCAAACTACTTACTAACAGCTTCCGTCTCCCTCACCCCGATCTCCGGCACCGTCCGCCCCACCACCGGGGCGATCTGCCTCACCTGCTTCATCAGTTCGTCGAACTGATCGGGGAAGAGCGACTGCGGACCGTCGGATAAAGCCTCGTCCGGGCGATCGTGAACTTCGACGAGCAGCCCATCGGCTCCGACTGCGACTGCCGCACGCGAAAGCGGCGTAACTTTGTTGCGCTTTCCGGTACCGTGGCTGGGGTCGACAAGGATCGGCAGATGGCTCAGCCGTTGCACCGCGGGAACAACGCTTAGATCAAGTGTATTGCGCGTGTGGTCCGCAAACGTGCGGACACCTCGTTCACAGAGCGCGACGTTGTAGTTGCCTTCACTCAGGATATACTCGGCGGCCATCAGGAATTCTTCGAGTGTCGCTGACATACCGCGTTTCAAAAGCACGGGCTTGCGAGCCCGTCCAGCGCGCTTGAGCAGCGAGAAATTCTGCATGTTGCGGGCGCCAATCTGGATAACGTCCGCGTATTCATCGACCAGATCCAATGACTCGTGATCGATGGCTTCGGTGATGATCTTCATGCCGAACTGCTGGCGGATCTCGGCCATGATGCGCAGGGCTTCTTCGCCGAGTCCCTGGAAAGTGTATGGCGAGGTGCGGGGCTTGTAGGCGCCTCCACGGAAGAATTGGGCTCCGGCTTTGTGAACGCGCTCAGCCACGGCGAATGCCTGCTCGCGGCTCTCGATGGCGCACGGTCCGGCGACAATCGCCAGATTCTTTCCGCCGATCGTGGCCGCGGTCCCCGGGAAGCGGATGACTGTGTTTTCTTCCTTCACGTCGCGGCTGACGAGTTTATACGGCTTCGAGACCTGGATAACTTCCTGCACACCCGCCATTTCTTCGAGCGTGCCCTGTTCAACCTCACCCTTGTTGCCAGTGATGCCGATGGCAGTGCGAGTTGCGCCCGGCATGGGATGGGCGCGGTATCCAAGCTTCTCGATTCTTTGGCAAACGGCGCGCACCTGATCTTCGGTGGCCTGCGCCTTCATGACGACCAGCATAGATTCACCCTGAGAATGGAAGGTCTGGGAACAGCGGCGGCCGCAGGAGAAGCCGCACGGATAAGTCTAGCGTTCCGGCCATGTGCACCGCAAACAGGGCGACCGGTCGGTTGGTTGGTAGTGGGCGATATATATTCATGGGATGGGTCTTTCGATGGCGCGGGAGCAAGACATTCTGAAGCAGTCCGCGCCGAAACAGCCTCCGAAGCTGACATCCCGGCGCATTGGAATTCATACTTCTTCCGCAGGTGGGGTGCAGAATGCTGCCGAGCGAGCTTATCGGCTGGGCTGCAATACTCTCCAGATTTTCTCTTCGAGCCCGCGCCAGTGGGCTCCCCACGAACTCGGGCAGCCGCAGTGCGATGAGATGAATCGGCTGCGCGCTCGATACGATCTCAAGCCTCTGGTCATCCACACGAACTACCTGGTGAATCTCGCGAGTTCCAACGAGCTGTTTTTGCAGAAGTCAATGCAGGCATTTCGTGGCGAGGTGGAGCGGGCGCTGGCACTGTGTGCAGACTATCTGGTCTTACACCCGGGTTCGTTTCGAGGCGCGGATCGTGAGCAGGGATTGCTCCGCACCGCGGCGGCGATTGCGGCCTCCACGCAGGGCCTCGATCTGCCAAAGGCCGGACTCACCATCCTGATCGAGAACACTGCGGGGGCAGAGTTCTCGCTTGGCGGGAGTTTCGAGCAGGTTGCCGAGGTGATTGAAAGGCTTGACGGAATCATTCCGGTCGGCACATGTATCGACACCTGTCACACCCACGTTGCGGGATACGACATCGTCAGCGAAGAGGGCTTTTGTCAAACGTTGCTGCACCTGGATTCGACCATTGGATTGAGCCGCGTGAAAGTCTGGCATTGCAATGATGCGAAAGCTGCGCGAGGATCGAAGCTCGATCGCCATCAGCACGTCGGGAAGGGAACCATCGGCAAGGAGACTTTCCGGCGTTTGCTGAATGATCTGCGGTTGACGCATGCGGCGTTCATTGCAGAAACGCCCATTGATCAGCCCGGGGATGATCGCAGAAATGTAGAGGCATTGAAGAAGCTGGTCGCGCCCTAGGGCTCAGGTCCGTGCCCGCGAGTTTGCCATCCGATAGCTGCGCAGAAGATACTTTCCACCATGAAACTTTACCGTTTGCGCAATAGGGCTGTGGTCGAAGAATCAGGCACATTTCACGAGATACCTGCTGCGTCGTGGGATGAGTTGGTTGCGCGCGAAGATCTCGCGAGCCATATCCAGCAATTGATTCGAGGCGCGAGGCCTTCTCATCGTCCCGAGATGCAGGATCTGATGGCTCCCATCGGGAACCAGGAAGTTTGGGCTGCGGGCGTCACTTACTATCGCAGCCGCAACGCGCGTATGGAGGAGTCGAAGAGCGCCGGCGGTGGAGATTTCTACGATCGCGTTTATCACGCGGAACGCCCCGAACTCTTCTTCAAGGCGACAGCGCACCGAGTTGTCGGACACGGCGGGAAGGTTGCGATTCGAGACGATGCGCGCTGGTCCGTTCCCGAGCCAGAGTTGGTGTTGTTGATCAGTCCTGGTGGGAGAATCACAGGCTACGCGGTTGGCAATGACATGAGCTCTCGCGACATTGAAGGGGAGAATCCGTTGTACCTGCCGCAGGCGAAAGTTTACGACCGGAGTTGTGCGTTAGGCCCGTGCATTCTGGTTGCTGACGAACCACTGCCTTCGTCGACAGAAATCAAAATCGAGATTCGACGGGACGGAACGGTCGCCTTTTCTGGAGCGACAACTCTCAAAGAAATGAAACGCAAGCCGGAGGAACTGGTTGAGTACTTGTACCGCGCCAACTCTTTCCCACGCGGATGCTTTCTGCTAACTGGAACCGGAATCGTGCCGCCGGATTCGTTCACGTTGCACAACGGCGATGAAATCAGCATCACGATCCCGCCTGTTGGAACTTTGACGAACGTCGTAGGGTAAGAGCAGGAAGGGTTTCCTTCGTGTACCTTCGTGACCTTTGTGGTGAATGGTTTGCCGGAAGCATCGCGGTATCAGGCGCCAACTCCGGTGTTAGCGCCCCGGTGTGTAAAATAAAAGATTATCCCTTAGGCTCTGATTCTCTCTATGGCGATCGAAGAAAAATCCGCCAACACTATGGCTAACTCTGAAATCGCTCGTCCGAATGACGAACGCTATGACGCGCGGCGCACCGAAACCAAGTGGTTTGAGCGCTGGCAGCAGGACGCATCTCTTTACGCCGCCGAGTCGGATTCGGCGAAGAAGAAATATTACGTGCTCGAAATGCTGCCCTATCCCTCAGGCGATCTCCACATGGGGCACGTCCGCAACTATTCGATCGGCGATGCTCTCGCGCGCTACATGTGGATGAACGGCTACAACGTTCTTCATCCCATGGGTTGGGATTCGTTCGGATTGCCCGCGGAAAACGCGGCGATCTCCAACAACACTCCGCCCCGCGAGTGGACGCTTCGCAACATCGCCAATATGAAGGCGCAGATGAAGCGCCTCGGCTTCGCCTACGACTGGTCCCGCGAAGTTACGACTTGTTTGCCCGACTACTATCGCTGGAACCAGTGGTTCTTCCTGAAGCTCTACGAGCGCGGATTGGTGTACCGCAAGAACAGCAAGGTGAACTGGTGTCCGAAGTGCGCGACGGTATTGGCCAACGAGCAGGTTCTCAGCAATGGATCTTGCTGGCGCCACGAAGACACGCTCGTCGAGCAGCGCGAGCTGGAGCAATGGTTCGTCCGCACCACCAAGTACGCGGAGGAATTGCTTCACGATCTCGACAAACTCGAGGGCTGGCCCGAGAAAGTCCGCATCATGCAGCGCAATTGGATTGGGCGGAGCGAAGGCACGCTCGTCGACTTCAAGCTCGAGGGTAATGCCGGCTCGGCTGGATCGAACATCAGCGTTTTTACGACCCGTGTGGACACAATTTTCGGCGCGACTTCCATTCAGCTCGCGCCCGAGCATCCGCTGGTCGCTGACTTTACTCGTTATAACCAACCGCTGGGAGATGCCGTGCAGCAGTTGATTGCCGAGCAGCGCAAGGCGAAAGAAAAGGGCGACATCGGCGAGATCGAAAAACACGGCGTGAACACCCACCGCTTCGCCATCAATCCATTTAGCGGCGAACGAGTTCCCATTTGGATTGCCAACTACATCCTGATGGATTATGGCACCGGCGCGATCATGAGTGTCCCGGCGCACGACGATCGCGACTATGACTTCGCCAAGAAGTACAAAATTGAAATTCGTCTTGTCATTCTTCCAGTCTCGAACGATCCGGAAGAGACTATGACCGAGCCGCAGTTGCCGTTTACCGCTCATGATGGAATGTTGGTGAATTCCGGGCCGTACAGCGGATTGAGTTGCTCCGACGCGATCCGTAAGATGGCGGCTCTAGCCGAGGAGAAAGGATTCGGCAAGGCGACTGTTACCTATCGTTTGAAAGATTGGGGCATCTCGCGCCAGCGCTATTGGGGCACGCCGATCCCCATGCTTTACTGCGAGAAAGACGGCCTCGTTCCGGTTCCGGAGAGGGATCTTCCGGTTATCTTGCCCGACAAGGTTGAGATCACGCTCACTGGCGGTTCTCCGTTGGCGCGTGTGCCGGAGTTCGCGAACGTGACGTGTCCGAAATGCGCCGGCCCCGCGCGGCGCGAGACCGACACGATGGACACGTTCGTCGATTCGTCGTGGTACTTCTATCGCTATACCGACGCGCATAACGATCATGCGCCATTCGATAGCAAAGTTGCGCAGTACTGGTTCGGTGATCGTGGCATCGATCAGTACATCGGCGGCGTCGAGCACGCGATCCTGCATTTGATCTACTCGCGTTTCTGGACGAAGTTCATGCGCGACCTGGGCATGATTACCAACGATGAGCCTGTGGAACGTTTGTTCACACAGGGGATGGTGATCAAAGACGGCGCGAAGATGTCGAAAAGTTTGGGCAACGTCGTCTCGCCGGATGAGATGGTGGCCCGTTACGGTGCCGACGCGGCCCGTTTGTACAGTCTGTTCGCAGCGCCCCCCGATCGCGATCTCGATTGGCAGGATACGGGTATCGAGGGGATTCAGCGGTTCCTCGGACGGGTCTATCGCTTCTACGTGCGCAACGCAAAGCCGGATCATTCGGATTGGCGAAAGAAAGTTCCGTCGGAGTTGCCATCAGAAGCACGTGCGATCCAGCGCAAGTTGCACCAAACGATTAAGCGCGTCAGCGATGATTTCCAGGGTCGCTGGCACTTCAACACGTGCATCTCGGCGGTGATGGAGTTGGTCAACAAGCTATACGGCGCCGAGGAGGCCATCGGACAGGGCGTGGTTCCTGTGGCATTCCTTGCCGATGTGCAGCGGAATTTGATTTTATTACTCGCTCCATTCGCTCCATATCTTGCTCATGAGCTCTGGGAGATGGTCGGCGAGAAGGGAAGTCTGCTCAAGGCATCATGGCCAAAGTACGACGCGTTGTTGGCTAAGGAAGAGGAGATCGAAATTCCCGTGCAGATCAATGGCAAGTTGCGGAGCAAGATTGTCGTTCCGGCAGATGCTTCTGAGAATGATGTAATTGAACGCGCTCTCGCAGACGAGAAGATTAAGGCCGCCCTTTCGGGTAAGCACATCGTGAAGAAGATTTACGTTCCCGGCAAGTTAGTGAATCTTGTCGTGAAGTAATTTATATATTGGCGTTGAAGAAGCGGGCCTTTTGCAGGCCCGCTTTGCTTTCTGTTCTACGATTGAGAACCTGAAAGGACCAACGCCTGCGTCCGATTGGCGAAATCGATCTCGTCGAGTTTTTTGCTCTGGTCGCTGCGGATCTCTACTGCTGTGTCCGCCGACTTCGACGGCAGCTGCTTTAATTTGCCCTGAGTCGTTGCGATAGTCTTTCCATGTTGAACGATCGAAATCTGCAAAGCATCGTTCGGCCCAGTCCACTCTGCCTTGTAGTGCCCAGGCTGTAGAACGGTAGAGCCGATTCTTGCCGTTTGGTCAAGGTCGAAGCTGCCTGAATGAGAATCCTTCGCGAACGCTCCCATCGAGAAAACGAGAGTGGCGGTCGCCATCAGCGCCAAGTATTTCAAAGATCGCATATGTACTTCCTCCATTGATGAAAACTTCTGTTCTCCTCGTGCAGAACAAGGCTGCAGGAGGCCGATCTATTAGCTTTTAATTTAGTGCCTAGTTAACTGGATGCGTCGGGATACTCAATGCGTTGCAAAAATGCATCGTGGAACGATGCGAACTAAAAATACTAAGCATTTCCCCTATGCGGTCGTGTTTTAGACGGTACGTAACGGGACCTGCTTGAGCTATGCTTACGGAATGGCACAGCTTTCTCCGACGGCAGAGGGATTTCGGGCCGCATTTCGGTGCCCGCTATTCACCATTGCCGAAATCACTTGGCGCTGGGTCGTCGGCGCGACTGCAACCGTACTCCTTCTCTTTGGATTCTTCGAGTTTCTAAACACTCTTCCGGTCAATAACATCGAACTCCTGTTCCTAAAAAGCCGGCAGCCGTTTCTCATCTCGCAGGCAATCGCCCACATTCTTCAGGGCGGCCTGTACCGGGGATTCTTGTCGTTGCTGCTCGCCGTCTTGGCCCTTTGTCTGCTCTGGATGATCGCGGCTTCGTTGGGCAGGATTACTGTTGCGAGAGCAGCGTTGGATTACGTATGCGAGCAGATTGCACAAAAAGCAACAAGAATGGGCCTCGCACCTGGTGAATCCGTGCCTCTATCCGAGCAAAGTCCATGGCCCGCTTTGCTGCGTCTGAATTTCCTCAGGGTTTCCGTAGTTCTCGCCGCAGTGATTGCGATTTGCGGCGCATCGATCCTTGCGGGTTTTGCCTCCTCGAATACGGATCCTCAACCGGGTCTGGTGTTTCTGATCTTTATTCCGATGGCGACAGCCATTGCATTGATTTCCTATTGCCTGAATTGGCTGCTTTCGTTGGCGGCGGTTTTTGCTGTGCGCGATGGCGTTGATGCAATCAACGCCATCGAAGCCGCAATAGGCCTTTGCCGGGAGCGGACGGGAGCGCTCTTTGCCGTAAGCTTCTGGACGGCGCTGGCGCATGTCGTTGCATTCGTGGTAGCCACTACCCTTGTGTCGATGCCGTTAAGCCTTGCCGCTGTTCTGCCCTGGCGTCTGGTCATTCTGGCGATGGTTCTGTTGACGCTCATCTATTTTGCAGTCGCCGATTGGACCTATACAGCGCGTCTGGCTGGATACGCATTCATCATGCAGATGCCAAGTTCGTTCTGGGCACCCCCGCTACCGCCTCCTTTGCCGCCACCCCCAGTCCTCAGCAGGGAAATTGATAAGAACGAGTTGATTTTGAGCGATTTGCCCAATCTCGTAACCGAGTCATAGTATCCACACTCGTCCCATTCATCGGTGCATCGGGGGACATTGGACTGACGTGTCAAGATTCTTACGTTTCCTGTCTTTACACTGTCTCCTCGAATTTGAGAAACTCATTCGTGGAGACACAATCCCTGAAAAACTTATCTTCTTCGGGCCAGGTGGCAATGGGCCAATCCATCGTCATCCTTGATTTTGGTGCGCAATATACGCAACTCATCGCGCGCCGTATTCGTGAACAGAATGTCTTCTCGGTGGTGCTCCCGTGCAACGCAACGCTCAAGGAGATCAAAAGTTATTCTCCGGTCGGCATTGTGCTTTCGGGTGCGCCCTGGTCGGTTTACGACAAGGATGCGCCGCCCGCCGACACCCATGTCTTCGATCTAGGCGTGCCTGTGCTCGGCATTTGCTATGGGCTGCAGTTCATGGTGCACACGCTCGGCGGAAGGGTTCGTCCGGCCGCCAAGCGTGAGTATGGGCATGCGGAAGTGGATGTAGTTTCGGAGTCCGAGCTGTTCAAGGGTCTGGCCAAGAAGTTAGCGGTCTGGATGTCGCACGGCGATGAGGCGCTGGAACTGCCTCCGGGTTTTGAGCTGATGGCGAAGACGCACTATGCCGTCGCGGGAATTCAGAACGTCGCAAAGAAGTGGTATGCAGTGCAGTTCCATCCTGAGGTTCATCACACGCCCCAAGGCACGCAAATCTTGAGGAATTTTGTATTCCAGATCTGTGGCGCCCAGCCGACGTGGACGGCACAGCACTTCATCGATTCGACGATTGCCCAGATCAAAGAGCAGGTTGGAAGCGGACGTGCAATTTGCGCACTTTCAGGCGGCGTTGACTCGTCGGTAGCAGCGGTGCTGGTGGATCGCGCTTTGCGCGACGCTAAGGGTAAGTCGCGACTGACCTGCGTGTTCGTGAACAATGGAGTTCTGCGGAAAAATGAGTTCGAGAAGGTCCAGACTAGCTTGCGTGACAAGCTAGGTTTACACCTTGAGGCGGTCGATGCCACCGATCGATTCCTCAAAAAGCTGGCGAGGGTAACCGATCCTGAGAAGAAGCGCAAGATCATTGGCAACGAGTTCATCAAAGTATTCGAAAAGGAAGCACTGCGCATCGAGAAGGCTGAGGGGAAAGTGAAGTGGCTGGTGCAGGGAACCTTGTATCCCGACGTGATTGAGTCCCGCTCGGTTCGAGGTCCTTCGCAGGTCATCAAGTCACATCACAATGTCGGCGGACTGCCCGCCAAGATGAAGCTAAAACTCATCGAACCGCTGAAAGATCTTTTTAAAGATGAGGTTCGGCGGATCGGGCGCGATCTGGGGATTCCCGCCGAGATCCTGCAGCGACAACCGTTCCCTGGACCTGGGCTTGCGGTGCGTGTGCTGGGAGAGGTCACACCCGAGCGACTGCGACTGCTTCGTGAATGTGATGACATTGTCGTCAGCGAAATCAAAGAAGCTGGGCTTTACACCAAGATATGGCAGTCCTTCGCTGTTCTGCTACCCGTGATGTCAGTCGGCGTAATGGGTGACATGCGCACTTATGCCTACACTTGTGCCATTCGCGCCGTCAGTTCAGAAGACGGCATGACGGCGGACTGGGTCGCGCTTCCGAACGACGTTCTCAAAACAATCTCAACTCGAATCGTGAACGAGGTTAAAGGCGTGAACCGCGTGGTTTACGACGTCACGTCCAAGCCACCCGGAACGATTGAGTGGGAATAGGAAAAAGGCCCTGAGGCTCCTTGAAGCTCAAGAAAACGCTTTTATTTTTCCCCGCAAGCGATTCTCTGCAAGAACCTGCCTGGACTAGAAACTGACGTCTGATGACTCGCTTTTGCTCTCCCTCCCATTTGCCCTCTGCATGATCTTGCCTTGTCCGTCTACCAGATTCGTCCTACAACGACTTCCAAAACAACGGCGACCAAATAGCCGTTCTTGCTGTTCGATTGAAAGTTTGGACGGTGCTCGTGATGTTTCGCTCGGTTCGATCGACCTGCCTCGCTCTTTTCCTCTTCTTTTTCACCTTTCTTGCAGTAAGTATTTCCCAAACCTCGATTGACGATGTTCACGTGGCTCCTCGTGGGGTCGAGGTGGCATCGGCTGTTCCCGGGGGCCGAGCGATGATCCATTCTCGCGCCGACCTTGTCCTGGTGCCGGTTACGATCACTGACGACTTTGACCGGCCAGTCATGGGCTTGGATCAAGACAATTTCCAACTTTATGAAAACAAGAAGCCTCAGGAGATCAAGAATTTCTCGAGTGAAGATACGCCAGTCTCTATCGGCTTGATCGTCGACATGAGTGGGAGTATGGCGAACAAGATGGAGCGCACGAGAGAAGCAATTCACGAATTCTGCGAAGCGTCGAATCCCCAGGACGAGTTCTTCATGATTACCTTCTCCGACGCTCCAAGGTTAACAACCGACTTCACCAATGACAGCCAGCAGCTCGAGAATGACCTCCTCACCTCCGTTTCCAAAGGAAGAACTGCTTTGCTCGACGCCATTTACATGGGCCTCCGCAAGATGAAAGACGCCCGCTATCCTCGTCGGGCCTTGCTCATCCTCTCCGACGGCGGGGACAATCACAGTCGCTATAGCGAGCATGATGTCCGAGGAGCGGTAAAAGAAGCTGATGTCTTACTGTACGCGGTTGGTACCTACGACCAATATGTGAACACTCAGGAAGAACTACTTGGGCCGGAACTTCTGCGGTCGATTACAGAGGTGACGGGAGGTAGGGCCTATACGGTGACGGATGTGAAAGTACTCCCCGCCGTGACGAAAACGATTGGCGAACAGTTGCGGCATCAATATGTTTTGGCCTATCAGCCGGGATCGAAACCGGACACCGAAAAGTGGTACAAGATCAACGTCAAACTTCGCTTGCCGAAGAGCTTGCACGAGCTCTTGCACGTAACGGCACGTCCTGGGTACTACGGACACTCGGAATAGCCAAGACTCACTGATCGCGGTGTACCGTCTCCATCGAGAACGCAGGCAGGCAAACCGCTATGTACTCTGCTCCACTTTCTTCCGGAGTTGAATAGCGGATCCATTCCCCCGCGTGCGCAATGACCGCCTGGCCAGCCCGCACTTCGATGGCGCCATTTTGGTGCTCCACACGCAGCATTCCTTTCAACACAATCGTGAACTCGTCGAACTCGGGAGTTTGCCCAGGTTCGACCCAGCCCACCGGGCTGCGCATATGCGCTACGCTTGCCGCGGATGTTTTCGAATTCACCCGTCCGACGTATTCGTCTATGAGCTTGGGCTTGTTGCCGGCGGCCTGAATGCGTGTGGGTTGTGCGATTAGAGTGGGCATGTCTGCACAGACTACAACATGAACTCGATTCTTGCGCGTAGGCCGAAGCTAGGAGTCGCCAGATTCCGATACCCAGCGCGAGATCGCTGTAACCAGTCTCCGTGGTGCAAAGCGGGTCGATTGCGCGACCAGCCAGTTCTGTGCTCCGCTGATTGCTAACGTGCGGCCCTCCATTACGGCGCGATAGCCATCAAGTGCGACTTTTTCTGCGGGCATAACGCCGGCACGTTTGAAGATGCGTGTTTTGTCATTCCCTGCACGCGTGGCAAATCCGGTATGGGTCGCTCCGGGGCAAAGGCAAGTCACAGTAACTCCTGTGTTTTGAACTTCGTTCGCAACTGCCTCAGAAAACGAAATCACATATGCCTTGGTTGCGTAATAGACAGCCATCAGAGGACCGGGCTGAAATCCGGCGGTGGACGCCACATTCATAATTCGGCCCAACCGGCGCTCGATCATCCCTGGCAGGAAACGGCGTGTGAGTTCGGTGAGGGCTGTGATGTTCAGATTAATCTGGCCGTGGATGTGCGCTTCCGACATCGTCGCAAACTCGCCATATGCACCAAAGCCGGCATTGTTGATGAGGATGTCGACCGGCACGCTTTCGCGCTTCAGTTGGTCGAAAAGAAACTTGGGAGCAGGAGAATCGGTCAAATCCAGAGGCACGGTCTTGACGCGGACTCCGGTAGCTTCCAGCTCTTTCGCCACCTGAGCAAGCTTTTCAGCGCTCCGTGCGACGAGGATCAGATTGTGACCGTCGTGCGCGAAAAGTTTCGCAAGTTCATATCCGATGCCGCCACTGGCGCCCGTGATTAGCGCGGTTCTTGAGACGTTCATAGGAAGCTTATACACCCGGACCGCTCATGGGGTTAAGATTGTGGTCAGTCAGGAGGCGACATGAGCAAGGAAATCTCGCGCAGGGAGTTTCTGGAGAATATTGGAATTGGAACAGCGGCAGGAACCAGCCTTCTGCTATTGAAAGATGTTGCCGGGGCCTCGACCGGCGCAAACATGCTGCCGTCGCGAACCCTCGGCCGCACCGGTGCCAAAGTTTCCATTCTCGCTTTCGGGTGCGGCAGCCGTTTCCTTATGTACAAAGACGAAGACAGCGCCAGCGCGATTCTCAATAAAGCGATTGACTCCGGCATTACGTATCTTGACACCGCTTATTCGTACGGTGACGGCGAGAGCGAGACTCGCGTCGGCAAGGTCATGGCTTCGCGCCGGAAAGACGTCTGGCTGGCAACGAAAATTCCCGACCGTACGCGCGACGAATTCATGCGTCGACTGGAAGCAAGTTTAAAGCGCCTGCAGACCGACCATGTCGATCTCGTTCACATCCACAGCCTCGGACAAGAAGACGATCTCGCAAAAATCGAAGCCCCGAACGGCGCACTGAAGGGATTGATGGAAGCCCGTGAGCAGAAAATGGCACGCTTCGCAGGTATGACCAGCCACACGAACGGGGAAGTCATGGCCAAAGCGATCGAGCGGCATGATCTCGACTGCGTGCAGATGGCACTGAATGCCTCACGCAACGGTCGTTTTGAAGAACTGGCTCTTCCAGCGGCCAACAAAAAGAACCTTGGCATCATAGCCATGAAAGTGACCGGTCAGGAGTTCCTCGTCGGCCAAGGAACAGACAAAGCCGAAATGAACTCACTACTGCGTTATTCGATGAGTCTGCCTGTGACTACAGCAGTAGTTGGAATGCCCAAGCCCGAGATGCTGGCCCACAACGTGGAAATCGCTCGGAGCTTCTCGCCCCTCAGTGATCAGGAGAAAGAACACTTACGCCAGCAGCTTGGCACCGCTCGCGAAGGATTGGAAAAGCGACTGGTCGGACATCTCGATGGGCCGACGCAGAATCCTGAAATCTTTGCGGTGTAGTCTGCGGTGACGAGAGCCGCGGAGCTGATTACTTTTGAAAAAGCCGCCGCCTGTCAATCGCAGCGCAAGGCTTCCAGGGGATTGACTCTGGCTGCCCGGCGCGCCGGAACGTAACAAGCGAAAAATGCCGCCGCGAACAGCGTAGCTGCGACCGCGCACAAAGCAACCGCGTCTAGTGTTCCTACTCCGTAGAGCAAGCCCTTCAGGATGCGGCCGACGAAAAACGCTCCAATCAATCCAATCCCGAGCCCGCTCGCGGCCAATGCCATACCCTCTTTCAAGACGAGGCCGAGAACCCGTTCCTGGCTGGCTCCGAAGGCAATTCGCAATCCGATCTCGTGTCGCCTCTGCGCCACCACGAAAGCCATGACGCCATAAATTCCGATGGCAGCAAGCACCAGCGCGACACCAGCGAAACTCGCATAGAGAGCTGTCATGAAGCGGTCTCCCACCAGGGACTGGTCGACAATTTCATCCATGGTTCGAATCTGATCGAGCGGCACATCCGGGCTGAAGGAGTGAATCGCGCCGGCTACGGCTTTGCTCATCTCCGCAGGATCTCCAGCAGTTCTCACTACGACTCCGGCGCCAGGCCATGGACTCTGCTGGAAAGGAACATCGATCACGGGGAAGTCCTCTCCGCGCATGCCACCATTGCGAATGTTGCGAGAGACTCCGACGATCTGCCATTCCACGGGAGGCCCCAGTTTCGTCTGCCCGGGAACAAGTTCCTCGATCACGACACGTTGGCGGAGTGGGTCGACGTTCTGCAGAAAATGCCGGACGAATGCCTCATTCACGACAGCCACGCGAGGAGCATTTGCCGAGTCCTGTTCCGTGAAAGGACGGCCTTTCAAAATTTCGATTCCAAACGTTTCGTAGTATTCGGGCGTGACCATTTCAAAACCTGTGCCGGGACGGCTCGAAGGATCGCTTACCGGTTGACCGGCGATACTGAAGGGCATGCCAAAATGCACCCCCTGAAGCGGCATTCCGGTCGCCGCTTCGGCATTGACCACTCCCGGCAGCGCTTTGATCCTGTCGAGGGCTTCCCGATAGAAAGTGTTGATGAGCACCGGCTGATACGGTTCCTCTTTGGGTGGTTGCAATCCGAATGTCAGAAGACGGCTGGCTCTGAATCCCAGATCGACGTGCGATAAGTTCCAGAGACTGTGTAAGGCGAGTCCGGCTCCAGTCAAGAGTGTTAATGCGAGTGCAAACTCGCACACGATAAGCGTCTTTCGCAACCGATGACGCGCCAGGCTCGTGCCCGAGCGCCCACCGTCTTTCAACGTTTCATTCGGATCGACACGCGAAGCATTCCACGCTGGAATGCAACCAAACAGAGCACCGGCAATCGTTGTAGCGGCCAAGCTAAAGAGCAACACGGGAATATTCAACGTGACGTCAGCCTCGGATGGAAGCTGCCCCGCAGGGAGCCGATCGACAAGTACCCGCAGAAGAAGGGCTCCTAGAGCGATGCCGAATCCACCACCGGTCGCCGCCAGCACCAGGTTTTCCGTAAGAAATTGTCCGAAGAGCTGTCGTCTTGTAGCGCCTAGCGAAGTACGAACAGCGGCTTCCCTAAGACGGGTCGTACCCTTCGCGAGGACAAGGTTGGCGACGTTCGCGCACGCAATGAGCAAGACCAGCCCGACCGCTCCCATGAGCAGCCACAAAATTCTCTGGTTCTCCTTAGGGAAAAAGTCGTTATGCAGGGCCTCGACACTCGAACTCCAGCCTTTGTTGGATAGGGGATGCTCCTGCGCAATACGAGCGGTGACCACGTTCATGTCGGCTTGCGCTTGCGCAAGCGATACTCCTGACTTGAGGCGGCCGATCACCAGGAGCCAGTGAAAGTCGTGGTTAACTTGATCGGGCTTGAATGACAACGGCACCACAAACTGCGATTCCAGTCGGTCAATTTGGCCTGCCTGGTTCACGCCAACGACGGTGTATGGCTCGCCGTCCATCTTGATTTGTTTGCCAATGATGTTGCGATCCGCTCCAAGGTGAAGCCAGAGGCGGTGCGTGAGGATCACAACATGGTCTCTGCCGACCTCGCCTTCCTCCGGCAAGAAATCACGGCCTAGGAAAAGAGTGTCGCCCATCAGCCGGTATGCGCCGGGTGTGATCGCGCGTCCAACGATACGTTCAGGCTGATCCGGCGTCGCAAAGTTGTATGAATCCCCCGTCCATGCAACCAAATCCTGAAATGTCTTGTTCTGTCGTTTCCAGTCGAGAAAGTCACCGGCGGACACCGAGTTATTGCCGTCGCGGACCCTTGACCACACCATCACCAACTGTTCGGGATGCGGATATGGTAAGGGCGCGAGCAGCACGGCGTAGATCACGCTAAAGATGGCGGTATTCGCCCCAATGCCGATCGCTAATGTCGCCACCGCGACTGTGGTGAAGCCCAAATTTCTTCGGAGAAGGCGCAAGGCAAAGACAAAATTCTGCTGAAG
This sequence comes from Candidatus Eiseniibacteriota bacterium, assembly GCA_035500795.1. Taxonomy (GTDB): domain Bacteria; phylum Acidobacteriota; class Terriglobia; order Terriglobales; family Acidobacteriaceae; genus Sulfotelmatobacter. Next base: position 15,161 of record DATJWZ010000421.1, read on the forward strand.
GCGATGAATGGTCTGCCATGCTCTGGCTCGCGCCAATAGGCCGCCACCGAAGAGGCGTAACCCAAAACGAAAACCCTCGATTTGTCCAGTCACATTTCCCCGTTTTCTACTCGTATCGCGAGGTTAGACCTAACGGTGCTGTCAATGGAAACCTGTTCAGCGTTAGACGCGCAACAATGGACTTGGTCTCCTCGGAGGCAAGATTCTAGCCAATCCCGGAAAGAAGGTAATCGGTTGATCCGAAAGGACGAGAGCAGGCGGTATGCTAGCGTCGGGCTTGGCGGGCTGTCCATCCCCGAGTTCCGTTGTCCAGAAGCGAACAGGGAGCCTGGAGACAAAAGACGAAATCTAACTTCACCACGGAGACCCAGATACACGGAGCAGACTCTTTTCTGGACTTACTCGGTATCTCCGCGCCTCCGTGGTGAAACATCCCGCGCTTCCAGCGGAATTGCATCTGCGAAAACAAAGCCGTCCCGCGTGACGCATTCTCCAGATTTGATCGGAATCGGTTCGCGGAAAATCGGTCCGGCGTGCACAAACGTGTGAAACTCGCCATTCTCTCCGCAGGGATCGACAGCCTCAGGCAGCTGTCGTAACAATTCATGATCCAGATCCCGTCCCGCGAATTCAGACGGCATCTTTGCCGGGTCCAGACAAACAATGCGCGCCCGCAGGCCGTCGTCAATCATCTCGCAAACCAGTTTTCGAGTCTTCCGGCCCCACAGAGGAAACATGGGATCGAGCCCCGTCCCACGCAGCCGGTCCTCCCTATATTTGCGGACGTCCTCTAGAAATAAATCTCCGAACGCAATCGCCGAGACTCCAGCACCTAAGGCCTGCTTGCACGCGCCCGCCATGGCCTGCTCGTAGTTCTCATTACTGCAGGGCCAGGGAAGTGGAATTTCCCAGAGCGGAAGTCCCGCAGCCACCGCTTGACGCTTCAACAGTTCGTGACGCGTCCCATGCATGGCCACGCGCTGGAAGTGTGTGTTGATCGTGGTCAGCAGGCCGACTACCTCGATCTCTCGTTGTTGGCGCAACACATGCAGCGTCCATGCGCTATCTTTTCCGCTGCTCCATGAGAGAAGAACCTTCTGCAATCGCGCAACTCCTTGAGAATGAAAAAGGCGCGGACAAAACGCCCGCGCCGGTGAACCAGAAGAGGAATTATGCGTGAACCAATTCCACTCCGTAGATCGGGTGCCAACTGGTGGCCGCCTTTAATTTGTCGTTGACGTTGTGAATGTTCTTCACGCCTTCGGTCTCGAGCCATTTGCGAAACGCGGCTGCGCCTTGTTTCGCATAAACCGGAATTCCATCTTTCCAGGTAGCGCGACCACAGAGAACGCCGTTGAACTTTACGCCCGACTCTCCTGCGAGTTCCAGCGTCTCGCTGAATTCCGCGTTGCTGACGCCCGCCGACAGATAAATGAAAGGCTTGGTCGCGGCCGCTGCGGCCTTGTGGAACAGGTCGATAGCTTCTTTCTTCGTGTAGGCTTTCTGTCCGCCGAATGACTTGCAGCCTTCCACATACTTCATGTTGACCGGGACTTCGACCTTCAGCACGTCCACGCCATAGCGCTCTTTCGAGAACTCCCGCATGCTCTCGGTGACAATGTGCGGTTTCTTCTTGGCGTATTCGAGGCCCTTTTCGTCTGCACCCTCTTCGTACCCGACAAACTCCAGGAAAAACGGGATGTCATTGGCGCGGCATTCATCGCCGATGCGTTCAACCCAAGCATGCTTGGTCTCATTTACCGGCTTCGGATCATATGGGGTGTAATACAGCAGGATCTTCACGCAATCGGCGCCGGCTTCCTTCAAGCGGCGCGCAGACCAGTGATCGAGCAGGTCGGGCAGACGGCCGGGACCCGTCTTGTCGTATCCAGTCTTTTCGTATGCGAGCAGCAGGCCAGCATTCTTGGCACGGCGCTTCGAAGCAGGTAGTCCCCACTCCGGATCGAGCAGGATCGCCGTCGCATGCGGTGTGAGAACTTCGGTCACCAGCGACTTGAACTCCTCCATCATCTGGTCGGTAACTTCGCCGCCTTTTTCCTTCGCCAGCGACTTCTGCAGAGAGCCGCGCTGATCCATCGCGGCAGCAGCGATCACACCGCGTTCATTGGACACTTTTTTCAGTCCGGCAAGTTTGCCAGGGGTAAGCTTCATGAGAAATCCTCCTCGAGCGGAATATGGAGATGAGTGCTTGGAAGTACCGACTATTGTAAACCAATGGCCCAACAAAATCGTTATGGGCGGTTGCACTCAACAGCAGACTTCCGCATGCTGAAAATCTGCAGCCGAGACGTCAATAATCGATACGTGCTGAGTGAGTTGGATCACTGACGAAATTTCATTGCTGAGCCTAAACTTTGAAGCTGCGAAGGTTGCGTCATGTTGGCAGTGATGATCGTTTGCGCGGTTGGCGCGATCGTACTCTTTGCTTCAGAAGTCGTTGATGACCTGCTTGATGCCTGGACCCATCCACAGCACCACCCCATCGACGACGATTTGCGCCATCGCCAGAAATAAACCGCCGACGATAAGGCGTGCGAAATCAATACGCTCTTTAGCGCTATAGTGGTTTTGTGTCCTTACCATTCTGTACGTGTTTCAACTAAGTGATCAAAAACGGAATTGGCTGCGGTAGCCACCTGCCAGCCTGAGGAGAGGAATTGCCATTATGGGCATTGCTAGTGTGAACCCCGCCACCGGAGAAGTTATCAAGACATTCCAGCCGCTATCCGAAGCGGAGATCCAGAAAAAACTCGAGCTCGCCGTTAAGGTTTTCCGAGCAGAACGCAAGACTCCATTTGCTGTGCGTGCTCAACGCATGTTGAAAGCCGCGGAAATCCTGGAGCGCGACCAAGAGAAACTTGGCCATCTGATGACGCTCGAAATGGGCAAGACTTACAAGTCTGCGGTCGCCGAAGCCGTGAAGTGTGCGACCGGATGCCGATTTTACGCCGAAAATGCGGAACGCTTTCTCGCCGACGAGGTTGTCGAGACGGGAGCCAAGAAGAGCTTCGTTCGATACTTGCCCATCGGACCGATTCTCGCCGTCATGCCTTGGAATTTCCCCTTCTGGCAGGTCATACGATTTGCTGCACCTGCGCTGATGGCGGGCAACGTCGGCTTGCTTAAGCACTCATCGAACGTACCGCAATGCGCGCTCGCGATCGAGAGCATCTTTCGGGAAGCGGGCTTCCCTGAAGGAGTGTTCCAGACACTGTTGATTGGCTCGGGCCAGGTGGATGCAATCCTCAATGATCCTCGCGTGGTCGCTGCGACGCTGACTGGTAGCGAACAGGCTGGCATTCAGGTTGGGATCGGCGCCGCCAAGCGCATCAAGAAAGTCGTCCTCGAGTTGGGCGGAAGCGATCCGTTCATCGTGATGCCGAGCGCAAACCTCGACGCGGCCGTGAGCACTGCCGTTCAGGCGCGCATCCAAAACAATGGCCAGTCTTGCATTGCCGCCAAGCGTTTCATCGTGGCCGAGCCTATCGCCACCGAATTCGAAAAGAAATTTGTGGCGAAGATGCAGAGTCTGAAGATTGGTGATCCATTCGACGAGAAAACCGACCTGGGACCTTTGTCGACTCCCGATGGGGTGAAGGATCTCGAACGTGATCTGAAGAAGTCGATCGATGCCGGAGCGCATGTGCTGACTGGGGGCCACGCGATCAAGGGCCCCGGGAATTTCTTTGAACCCACAGTCTTGACGAATGTTCCGAAGAACTCGCCGGCGTACAGCGAAGAGTTCTTCGGCCCTGTTGCGTCGATTTTTCGCGTGAAAGACATTGACGAGGCGATCCATATCGCCAATGACGTGCGCTTCGGGCTCGGCTCTAGTATCTGGACCAACGATGAAAATGAGCGCGAGCGCTTCATCAACGAAATCGAAGCAGGCTTAGTCTTCTTCAACAAAATGGTCGCGTCTGATCCGCGTGTGCCGTTCGGCGGCGTTAAGGCTTCGGGACACGGGCGCGAGCTGAGTACGGTCGGGATCCGGGAGTTCGTAAACGCGAAGACGGTCTGGATCGAGTAGCTAAGCTCCCGCTTGTAAGGCTCCGGGTACGTGTCCTCCTAAGCGAGTGCGTCCGCCTTTCGGGCCCTGAGGCAACCAAAAAAGCCCTTACGGCGAAGGCGCATTAACGCCGTCCGGCCGATTCAGATCCGTGTCTACCGACAGCAATTCCACCCAGGGGCATTCATCCGCCTCGATACGGTGTACTGCGACCTGCATTTTTTCGCCGTCGCCGTCATAGCGAACCCAGATTACCCGGAATCGCGCCTTCCTTTTTCCGCAGAGAATGCCGATTACATCGCCTGATCGCAGATCAGCGTCGAGACCCGACAATAAGGCGCCGCTCAGGCTGATGTCACGCGCATGAGCTTCCTGCAAAAAGCGCTCTCCCTGGACATCGACGCCCCAGACCAAGAGTGGCAGGTCGATAGGCCTGCGGGATTCACAACGGCGATCGAAGGGGCGAAGGATTTCCATAACGGTTTCTTCACCGTAGTCCCACCCGATGTCAGCGTAAATAGTGTCTCGCCCTCGTGGAGAATCTTAGGTGAGGGGCCGAGTCCCAATCCGGGAGGTGTTCCGAAAAGGTCTGTACCGACTTCCGACTCCGAGGCGCTATCGGTCCCAGCCATCCCGCAACCGATCACTTGCGGCAAACAGTCTGTCCCCCGACGCAGGCTGATTTCCGCCCAGCACGTCTAACATGCGAGGCTTCTCCTGAGGAGGATCTAATGAACAGATGTTCGCTGGCGTTTGCGATTTGCTTGTTAGCCCTAAGCGCGGTTTCGATGGCGGCTCCGAGGCGGGATGGCGATGACGCTGACCATACTGCGCCAAGTTACGACATGAAGGCGCAGGCTTTGCTGGATCTCGAGACCATGCAGAAAAAGTTCGTCGATCTCGCCAACGCAGTTCCCGCCGACAAGTTGACTTGGCGACCCACGGCCGACTCGCGCTCCTTTGCTGAAGTGTTCCTGCATGTGGCCGCGGAGCGATACGGCATTTTGGGCATGATGGGCGCCGAGACGCCAGCAGGAGTCGACCGCAAAGGACTGGAAAAGTCTACGACCGACCGCGCCCGCATCGTCGAAGAGTTGAACAAGTCGTGGGACTTTACCGAGAAGGCAATCAAGGGCATGAGCAACGCAGAATTCGCCAAGCTGCTACCGAAACTCGGCCCGCAAGCGAACGCCGGTGATGTTGTCTACATCCTGGTTACCGACAACCACGAGCACTTGGGCCAATCAATCGCCTACGCGCGCGAGAACGGAATCACTCCACCCTGGACGATCGCCGCGCAGAAGGCAGCGGCAGAGAAGAAGGCACAGCAGAAATAGTGGCATTGATCAATGCGCATGTGGGCAGCCCATCCGCTGCCCCATGCGCTACCTGCCCGGAACGCGCTGTTGCAGATTCAGGCTCAGGATCTCTTCCTGTTTGGCGTTCAACTCTTGCACGCCCTGATTTGCCAGCGCCAGCATCTTGCTCAACTGAGCATCGTCGAATACCCGGTGCTCTGCGGTAGCCTGCACCTCAACCATCTTTCCCGCGCCGGTCATGACAAAATTCATGTCTACATCCGCCCGCGAATCTTCCTCGTAACAAAGATCGAGCAGAATCTCGCCGTCCACAATTCCGACACTCACCGCGGCCACGGAGTCCTTCAAGGGAATCGCAGGTAGGGTCCCAGCTTCCACTAGTTTCTGCAGGGCCAGGCTCAGGGCCACAAACGCTCCCGTAATCGAAGCAGTTCGTGTTCCTCCGTCGGCCTGGATCACGTCGCAGTCGATCCAGATCGTGCGCTCGCCGAGTTTCCCGAGATCCGCCACCGCGCGCAGCGAACGCCCAATCAACCTCTGGATCTCGTGCGTCCGTCCACTTTGCCGGCCTTTGGACACCTCTCGTGGAGTGCGCGTCAGCGTCGAGCGGGGAAGCATGCTGTACTCGCTCGAAATCCATCCCTTGCCGGTATTGCGCATGAATTGAGGTACCGCCTCCTCAATTGAAGCGGTGCAGATCACGCGCGTATTTCCTACCTCGATCAAGACTGAGCCTTCCGCCGTAGTGATGAATTCCGGTGTGATCTTTACATGCCTTAACTGTTCAGGAGAGCGATTATCCGAGCGGTAGAACATGCCTCGCGATTGTAAATCAATCAGGCGAAGGGAATTTCAAAGTTGACAGTAGCTATATCTAAAGATATATTAAACGCTATAGTTTAAGTACCAGGAAAGAGGAGTTTCGATTATGTACGGAAGATGTGGAACGTGGTGGCGAGGATCTATGGCGACGCCTTTCATCGGCGGAGCTTTTCCTTGGGGACGCGGTGGGCGTTGGGGTCGTTTTTTTGGGCCAGGCGAAATACGACTGGCTCTGCTCTCAATGCTAGAGGCTGGTTCGAAGCACGGTTATGAACTCATGAAAGAATTGGAGACCAAGTCTGGAGGCATATATAAAGCCAGTGCCGGCGCGATCTACCCGGCATTGCAGCAGCTTGAAGATGAAGGGATGATCACATCCGAAGCGGTGGGCGGCAAACGAACCTATTCGCTGACTGCGGCCGGGAACGCCGAATTGCAGAAAGAATCCGAAGCGGTGAAGCAGATTTGGCGCCGTGCGGAGCAGGCTGGCGAATGGGCACCGTGGATGGGCATAGAGGGCGCCGAGGTCATGCGTCCGGCGGCCGCGGTCATGAAGACGGCCCTGAAAGTGGCAACGCGCGGATCGCACGATGCGGCCAGAATTGCGAAAATCCGTGAGATCCTGGAGCGCTCAAAACAAGAACTTGAAGCGCTCGACAAATAGCTAAAATCGTTCGTTTCAAATTAGCCCGCGCCGGACAAAGCGTGGGCTTTTTGTTTCTAGAAAAATGCTCGACAATCGTCGATCCTGATTACTGAGGCTGTAGTTCGCTCGCGAGTTGGTTCACCGCAGCCACATCGTAGTACGACGAGAGATCGGCATGGCCTGCCAGAGTGTCGCGTTCTTTGCCATCGACAAGAATTTTGACTTTTAGAAGGCCCTGCGTGTTCGCCGAGACGGTATGGATCAGCGATGCAACCGTCAGTTCTTCAACGAGCGCGCCCGACCGGTGTTTGTCGGCAAACGCCGAGTTCAAGTCGATCACCGCCGCACCCGGATCAACCAGAAAAACGCTGCGTACCTCCGCCCCCGGGGCCAGGACATGCGGCGAAGACTTGTCGAGATAAATCGACAGCAATGCTTGCAACAATTCCTCGGCGCGCTGCTGGCGTCCCGAGGGCATTGGGACCTGCGCGGCTTCTGGACGAAGCGTGCCGTCCTCGTCGTGAGCGACGAACAGAACTACTCTTTCTACAGGCCCGGTCACAGGCGGTCCCAGCGGCCGCGTGTCCACGGCAGCTGCCGGAACCGTGACCACAGACCTGCGCATATGCCAGGCGTAAACGCTCAGCCCGAGCGCTGCCGCTACCAGGACCACCATCGCTATTGCAAGATGCCGGGGGATCATAGGTTCCACCTCACGGTGCGCCTCCGAGTTGGTCGCGGTTCGCGGCGATCGCTGTTGCAATGGCGCTGGTCACCAGTTCCTGATAGTCGGGAGCCATCAGTTGCGCAACATCTGCTGCCTGCGGCGCCACTTCAATCGCAATAGCCGGGCCGATCACATTGTTCAGCGGACGGAGCGGCGCAGTGAGTGTTCGCACAGGGACCTGTCTCTTCTGCAGTTCACCGCTCACCGCTGCGGCGGTGCTCTGACTAAGCGGGAGTGCCGAGCGTTGCGCAGTCGTCCAGGAGCGGAACGGTCCATGATCGTCTTCTCCGTACGGAAGAAGCGCAGTATAAACGCGAACTCCATGTCCAGCGGAAGACGCATGCACGGCAATGTAAATCGCTGCGTGATCGGCATTCGCGAAGACTGCTCGCTGATCGACCGGAAGGTTGGCATCCGAATCTCGCAACACGAGAGTGCTGATTCCGCGGCTCTCGAGTTGCTTTCTCAGGCTCCTAGCGATAGCAACTGTCACATCCTTTTCCAGGAGCGTGTTGCTGAGGGTTTCACCATCATCGTCGCCGCCGTGGCTGGCATCGACAATGGCGAAGTAACGCCTGGGAGCAGCCTGTCCTGGAATCGGCGGCTGAGGCAATGGCGGCAGGGCTGGGGTGGGGAGTGGCGGAGTCGCTGGCGTGGAAGCTGGTGTCGTGCTCGAGGGAGCAACTTGAGTTGCTGACGTTGCGGACTGCGTCGGAGTGATCGTTATGGTCCGCCCATCTCCGCTGAAACTGGCGATCACGGGCGCGGTTGCGCTGACGGTCACTAGCGCTGATCCATTACTTTCACTGTAAGTCGCAGAAGGGATTATCTTATTGCCAAACGTAAGTGTTGGAGCTGCAGGTCCAACGATCGGGTCTCGCGAAAACGTCATCCGCAGGAATCCTTGTTCCGTCGCAATGCTGGGGTTGACCGGGGCAGAAAAACGAAATACCAGGCGCGGAGGATTGTCTCCAGCTAGTGATGCCGTGAAGTGCGTAGCTACGCTGCCGATAAAGAGGCGGTGGGCAACTTCATGTAGGCTAACGGGACCTCCAAGGATCCGCGGCAGCAGCGACGTAAGGGATCCGAGAGGAACTAGTCCCCGTGAATTCTCGATCGCGAAATTCCCTCCCAGATCGACATCATGATTCTGGACGCGGGCCCTGGTCTTGCCCGCCTGGAATTCAGCCTGCGTATTGTTGTATTTCAGACGCCACTTCGAACCATCCGCCTTCGCGCTGACTTTACCCAGCGGCTCGAGCACTTCAAGGAGCCCGACGTAGTCGTGGCCTTCTTGTTGAATGAGAGGAAGAGAATAGTTCGCTGCGACGGAATAAACGGAAAGATGCTTTTCCGCCGGAGCGCCCCGAAGCAGGAGTGCGCAGCCGAGCGATACCAAAGCTAGCAAGACGAGTTGCGGTGTCAACGTAGCGCCGGCGACTCGCCGGCTGTCTTGGAGGCGTCTCGCCGCCACACCGTCCCTTACTCGGAACCTGATGCTTTTCTCCACGCCCTAGTCCAGCGCATACGCGGTTAACCCGCTCAGCAACTTAGGATAGAAATCGGTCGACTTTTGTGGCATCACCTCGCCAGCAAAAGCAATATCGCGCACCTTCTGTACCGGGCAAGGATTCATCAGAAACACAATATCGGCTTTTTTGCCTTGGCTCTGTCCGCGCGTTGCAGCCAGCGCTTCCGACGCCTCTCGCACGTAAGAAAGGTTCTGCTGATTCCGGATCGATTCTTCTGAGAGTCGAAGCACTCCCTCCAGCAGGCATTTGTGTAACACCACTACATCCAACGATTGCTGCCGAGGAGAAAGTCCTCTCATGTAACTCGTAATTGCCGGCTTTGGCGAGTGCAGCACGACGGCGCGGCTTCCAGACACGGCCAGTAGGGCCGTCCCCAAGCGCCCGTTTTCGCGTAAGAGTTCGGTCGCCTGATCGGCACTGATCGAGGGGTCGACATCTGTCACTTCGAACAGTTCCCGAGCTGCCTTCAGGAATGTTTCTACTGAAAATGAACTTAGTGAGTGCACGACGCGGTGAGTGGGCAGGACCAGCAACCCGGGATCGTTCATGTTGACGAAGGTCATCATGACGAACTCGTAATACGCGTCATGATTGTTTTGTTTCGCAGCCTCGCGGCATTCGTTGCGAAAGTTAAGGGCGGTTTCGTAGCGGTGATGGCCGTCGGCGATCACCAATTTTTTATCGCTCATAGCCTTTTGCACCGACGCAACTACCGCGGGATCGGAAATCTGCCAGACGCGATGGGAAACACCGTATTCGTCGACGACATCGATCGTCGGTTTCTCGGAGGTGGTAAGCAAGGAATCAATCTCGCCGGAATCCTCATAGAGCAAGAACAACTGCTCGTAGTGCACCCGCGTGGCTCGAAGCAGTTCAAGTCGGTCGGCTTTCGGCTTGGCTAGCGTCTGCTCGTGTCGGTAGACGACCTTTGCCGAATAATCCTCAACGCGTCCGAGAGCGATAAACCCTTTGCGCTCGAAAGTGCCTCCAAAAGGAGACGCAAATGTCTGGGAGTACGAGTAAATCGAGGGCGCCGCCTCTTGCTGCAAAACGCCTTCGTCACGCCACTGGCGGCTGAAGTCGGCAGCGCGCGTGTATACGTTTTTCAGCGTATTGTCGCCGGGTTCGCTGCGGCCCAAGATGATCCTGACCAGATTGTAAGGACTCGCGGCGTAGTAGCGTTCCTGCATGGCAAGGCTGATCTTGTCGTAGGGCTGGGTAACGACCTGCGACGCGGTTACTCGCTGCAGGTTATAGCGGAGAGCGTGAAAAGGATGTATGTCAGCCATAGGAAACCTTTGATTGTAACAAGTTAGCGACAGCGGCTGGACAGGCCGTCCAGCGGGCGTTTTCCAGTGGCTGAAGTTCATGATCCGATTCCGGGAATTTGTCTCCGGAATTTGACAAAAACCCCGCGCCGTTTTGCGGAAGCTGTGCTAACATCCGCGGCATAGAGGATTTTATGGCCCGCCTTGAGGATGGGCGTCGGTCATCTCGCCCTAAGGCCCTAGTTCGATGTGCCTGTGAGGTTCTCCCTTGGGATCCTACCGCTAGCCTGCGCCGAGAAGACCTATCGACTCCTAGAACCATGCGCCCCTGGAAATGGTTCCTATTCCTTCTCGCTCTTGCCTGTGTTCCTGGATTTGCCCAGACCGATGTAAACGACGTCCACATTCAGTCTCGTGAAGTCGAGAAGCCCAAAGAGGCTCCCAAAGAAGACCTTTTGGCGTCCACCACGGGAATGAAAACGCACATTCGCCCCCTCAAGGTGGATGTAGACCTTGTACTCGTCCCCGTCACGATTACTGACCCCATGAACCGGTTGGTCACCGGCCTGGAAAAAGAAAATTTCCAGTTATTCGAGGGCAACGCTTCTCAGGAGATCCGCAGTTTTTCCAGTGAGGATGCTCCCGTTTCCCTCGGAGTGATTTTCGATTCCAGCGGTAGCATGAGCAGCAAAATGGACCGGGCCAAAGAAGCTGTCGTTGAGTTCTTCAAGACCGCCAATCCTCAGGACGAGTTCTTCATGATCACCTTCTCCGACGAACCGGAGGCGGTGAGTGATTTCACGAACTCCATCGATGAGATTCAGAACAAGCTGGTCTTTGCCGTGCCTCGGCACAGAACCGCATTGCTCGATGCCATCTATATGGGCATCAGCAAAATGCGACAGGCCAAGTACGCGAAGAAAGCGTTGCTTATCATCTCTGACGGTGGAGACAACCACAGCCGGTACACTGAGAATGAGATCAAGTCACTGGTGAAGGAAGCCGACGTGATGATCTATGCCATCGGCATTTACGACCGCTACGCTTCTGCTCTCGAAGAGCGCCTGGGCCCGCAGTTGCTCACTGAAATTACAGAGTTGACTGGAGGACGTGCCTTCACCATCGACAACCCGAACGACTTGGCCGACGTCGCGACCAAGATTGGTGTCGAACTCCGTAACCAGTATGTTCTTGGGTACCGTCCAACGAAGGTCGTGCGCGACGGCAAATGGCGTAAGATTAAAGTGAAGCTGCTGCCACCGAAAGGATTGCCGCCTCTACGGGTGTATGCCAGGACGGGATATTACGCGCCTGCGGAGTAAGACCACCAGGATTTCGCTTCTTGTCGTTTCTCTGATTCTCACAGGGTTGTGCCTATTTCTGCCCGCATGGTCCCAGCAGGCAAGTCCGTCGAATCAGCCGAATCCCACAGAACCGAAAGCCCCTGCATCACAGCAGGACAGTCAAAACAAGAAGGTGCTCGACGACCAGGGGGTCTACGTCCTCCGCAAAGATGTCGACGAAGTCATGCTTCACGCCACCGTTGTCGACGACAAGCAGCGCATCGTCACGAATCTTGATCGCAACGCCTTTACCGTCTTCGAAGATGGAAAGCCGCAGAGCATCATTTCCTTCCATCATGTCGACATTCCTGTCGACATGGGCATCGTCATCGACAACTCCGGCTCTATGCGCGAAAAGCGCAACAAGGTGAATCAGGCGGCACTCAACCTGGTGCGCTCCAGCAATCCGCAGGACGAAGTCTTCGTCGTTAACTTCAACGACGAGCAATACCTGGATCAGGATTTCACGAACGATCTGCGCAAACTGAAGGAAGCCCTCGAAAAGATCGACGCTCGAGGCGGGACCGCACTTTATGACGCCGTCGTCGCCTCAGCCGATCACCTCAAGAAGAATGGCCGGTTGGAAAAAAAGGTTATTTTTGTCGTGACCGATGGCGAGGATAACGCCAGCGCGGAAACCTTGGAGCAAGCCGTAAAGCAGTTGCAGGAGGAGAACAGCCCGTCCATCTATGCCATCGGAATCCTTGGAGATGAGGAGCATCCCAAGCGTGCCAAGAAGGCTTTGCAGATTCTCGCTGATCGAACGGGTGGAATTGCTTTCTTTCCCAAAACGCTCGATGAAGTTGACGCGATCAGCAAGACGATTGCAAACGACATCCGCAACCAGTACGCCATCGGGTATAAGCCCACAAACCCGAAAATGGTCGGAGGGTTCCGCCAGATCCGCGTGGAGGCGAAAGCCAAAGGCCACAGTAAACTGGTTGTGCGTACAAAGAGCGGCTACTACGCGAAGACGCAAACGGCTTCTTCAGCAAAGCCCTAGAGCGAATGGCGATGCCCCAGGTCGCCGATTTTTGCGAGACCTGAAACCACAGTCATTGCTTCTCCAGAATCTCAGCCGCAGAATCAATTAACGCCGCTTCCTGCTCCAAAGCCTTCGCCACTCGAACAATTTCCTGCTCCGCTTCCGCATATCGCTTTTGTTCGATCCCCTCGCGTACTCCAGGCATGGTTTTGACTCCGTATCCGGAATAAATCCCCGGAGCGTACAGCAAGTGCTTGTACCAGGGCCTGCGCGGCAGACCGTCTTCATTCGTCAGCATGCGCTCACTCTGGATCAGCTTGGCATTGAGCATCGCGAGCATTGACGGCGGTTCGTCCCCAAGATTCAATTGTTTTTGAGCCAGCGCCTTTCGATAGCGTTCGGCGCTGCGAGATAGCATTTCCCGCGCATTCTCGAGGGGCGCGAAATTGATGTGCGGTGGAACCTCCTCATGCTGTGGAGCAACAGTGGGCCTCCGCGGATCGAGCGTCGCCTTGAATACGCCCTCGTCCAACTCCTTGTTCCGCTCGCGAATTTCGTCCTGCTTATCGCTCAAAAGCTTCTTCAACTCCTTCGTGTATTCATGCACCGTGTCGGCGAAATCGACGAAGTCATATGGCAGGACTTCGGCATCCGCCAGACGCATCACGGCGGTGCCAATGCTTTGCGACAAGGCTCGACCGTAAACGAAATCAATATCCGAAAAATGCGTGTACCAGTAGAAATCGTCATAGATCGAGTGATAGATGCCTTGCTCATCTTCGCCGCCATACCCGAGATTCAAACTGGCGATGCCGAGATGGTCGAGAAAGCCCGTGAAGTCGGTTCCGGAACCAAGTGCTTCAATGCGAAGATCGGCTCGATCGCGCAATTCCTTCCGGTCTTCGGCAGACTTGGCATGCGCGATCGCGGAAAGATGTGCACGCTCCCATACGCTCATCTTGGTTTCCGGATCTTCAATATCCCGCGCCACGCCGTTGATGAATTGCTCTAGCGAATGTGAGCCTCCCATCTCAAACAGCCCGCGATCATTCCCATCAGTATTGATGTAAACTGCGGCATGCTGGCGAAGTTCGTCGGCATGGGCCTCGACCCACTCGGTTGATCCGAGGAGCATCGGTTCCTCACCGTCCCACGCCGCGTAGATGATTGTTCGCCGGGGCTTCCAACCCTGCTTCAGCAGCAGCCCGAGTCCGCGGGCTTCTTCGAGCAAATCAGCCTGGGCTGAGACGGGATCTTCCGCTCCATTCACCCAAGCATCATGATGATTCCCGCGAATGATCCATTCATCCGGCGCGACGCTGCCCGGAATCTTCGCGATCACGTCGTATACGGGCTTTACATCCCAGTTGAACGCCAGTTTGAGATGAACCTTCGCCGGTCCCGGGCCTACATGGTAGGGAATCGGCAGGCTGCCCCGCCACTCGTCCGGCGCCATGGGACCTTTGAGCGCCGCAAGCAGTGGCTGCGCATCGCCGTAAGAGATCGGTAGAACCGGAATTTTTGCAATGCTCTTGGCTTCGTTCAACGATAGCCGCTTGACGTTTTTCGTTGCACCCACGCCCGGAGTCAACGGATCACCCGGACTCACCGAAGCAAAATCCATGACGCTTCCTCTTTGCACGCCGTCCGGATTGCGCATCGGACCGTCAGGGAAGACAACATCGCGTGTATACCCATCATCCTGAGGTTCGGAGTAAATGAGGCATCCAATCGCGCCATGCTCGGCGGCCACTTTCGGCTTCACGCCGCGCCACGAGTGATAGTACTTCGCAATAACAATTGCGCCCTTGACCGAAATGCCCAACCGGTCCAGCTTCTCGTAGTCCTCGGGCAGGCCGTAATTCACGAACACGAGGGGCGCAGTGACATCGCCGTCGGGAGAATATGCGTTATAAGTCGGAAGCTGCTCGGACTTTTGATTTGAAGTCGGATCGGCTGCGATCGCCGGTTCCTCCAGCTTCGCCGTGAATTTCGTTGGCTCAACCATCTCAAGCACGCGCAACTTCGGCGTAGGAAACAGTACATCAAACGTCTCGAGGTGCGCGTCCAGTCCCCACTCTTTGAAATGGGCAAGAATCCACTCCGCATTGTCCTTGTCATAAGGCGACCCGACATGATGAGGCCGCGCGCTCATGCGTTGCATGTACTGACGTAGGTTGGCCGGATCAGGAATACTCCGGAACTTTGTCTCCCAGTCGCGCTCAGTTTGGCTGGAACCCGCTGAGTACCCAGCCAACGTCGGCTCATCACCGGCAAGAAGTGAGGACGGCAAAATCAGGCACAGGATTAACAGCAAAGCGGCGAATCGTCGCATGCAAATCCTCTCGGTAAGAAGTAGGGCGCTAATTATAGACGCACACCCATGCATCGACTGAAAGGTGAAGTACAAGAAATGGGGTCGAAACTTCGACACGACTGAAATAGAGGAGTTGGGCCTTGCACGTGGCGCCCAATCCTTTGCCTCCAGCCTCTGATCCCACGCATTGACGATTGCTCCCTCCCCCCGTAGTCTGGAATGTGAGTCACAAAACCTCCGAAATGTCCCGCCTGCGCGTAGCCGACGACATCACCCAACTGGTCGGTGAAACTCCAATGCTTCAACTCAAGCGCCTGGTTCCACCGGGGTCAGCCGATGTATTCGCCAAGCTTGAGTACCTGAATCCCGGGGGCAGCGTCAAAGACCGCGCCGCCATCGGCATCATCAAACGTGCCGAACAAGAAGGAAAACTCAAGCCCGGTGGCACCATCGTCGAAGCCACCGCAGGCAACACCGGCATAGGTCTCGCCCTCATCGGCGTCAACAAGGGATACAAAGTCAGTCTTTTCGTCCCCGAAAATTTCTCGCAGGAGAAAGTCATCATCATGCAAGCGCTCGGTGCCGAAGTCGTCCGCACCCCCGACGCCGACGGCATGCAGGGCGCCATCAATCGCGCCAAAGATCTCGTCGCCAAAGATCCCAACGCCTTCATGGCCGGACAATTCGAAAACCTGGCCAACCCCGACTATCACTACGAGACGACAGCGCATGAAATTTTCGAGCAGATGGACGAACGAATTGATGCAGTCGTTCTCGGATCAGGCACTGCGGGCACGTTTACGGGCGTCGCGCGTTTTCTGAAAGAGAAGTGCGCCAAAGTCCTTACCGTTCTCGTCGAGACTCAAGGATCCATCTACGGCGGCGGCAAACCAGGGCCCCATAAAGTCGAAGGCATCGGCGCGAGTTTCATCCCGAAAACTTTCGACCGTTCCGTCTGCGACGAAATCATTATGGTTCACGATGACGACGCCTTCGCCATGGTGAAGGATCTAGCAGCCAAAGAAGGCGTCCTCGCCGGATCAAGCGGCGGCGCTGCGGTCTTCGCCTCTCTCGAAGTCGCTCAGAAGTTGGGAGTAGGGAAGCGCGTCGTGACCATCATCCCCGATTCAGCCGAGCGCTATCTCTCCAAGAAGATCTTTGAAGGCGGAATCTGAGGTTCAGCGCATCGCCCAACTCAGCAGCGTCGGAGTGCCATACCGATAGTGATAGTAGTCCGCGAGATCCTGAACGTATCCCCGAATCTGGCGTTGCCCCTCAGCGCGGATCTTGCTGTCGATCAGGTTGACGGTCCCCTCCGGATCCCGGATCAAGTCGAAGTACTGGTACTCTCCGTTCACTTCGTTGGCGATGAATAGTGTCTTTCCATCTCCGCCGAGTATGCCGTAGATCGGGTTGTAGCACACCGTAACCAGGTACGATTTCCGCTGATAGGCCTCGTGCTCTTCGGGCGTTTCCGTGAATAACGGCCGTCCGAATCTTTCGTCGTTCGCGATTGGCCGGTATCCCAGCAGGTAATACAACGATGGCGTCACATCAATATTGAAGGCAACCGCTTGCGGGTCGTAATAATAGCGATCGCGCATCGCTTGCGGTAAGTGGATGATAAGAGGTATCCGCAACGTAGAGGGATAGAGGCCGTACGCATGGCTGATATGTCCGAATTCGCCGTAAGCCTCGCCATGATCCGCAGTAAGGACGACGATACTGTTGTCATAGAGTTTGCGCGACTTCAGATAGGCGATGAAGCTTCCGAAGCACTCATCGAAGCGGCGCAGTTCGGTCGCCGCCGAGGCCTGAAATCCGGGATACTTGCCAGGCTCGGGCGGTCGTACGGAGCTCGCGTGCCACAACGCGACTAAATGCACGTTCTGGGGCTGGGTATAAACAAAAACAGGCTTGTTCTTGTCCGGGCGTTCGTCAATGTCCTGTTCCGCTTCGACTGCGGTGCGGCAGAAGTCCTGGTCCGCCCAGAAGTTGACGCTACTGTCGAGCCGGTGCAGATCGGGAGGCTGCTCGATTAAAGGCCGAAGAATGGTATCGACGCTCACGTAGCGCTCATAGCGATTCACTTCCACCAGTTTTTCCAGATTATTCATCGGGTGAAAGGGCTGGACAAATTGCTTATGCAGCATGACAGAGCCCGACCAGATCGCGGCCTCCGAGAGGGAAGTACCTCCGTAGCGGGTAAAAGCATTCTGCATTACCACGCTCTCAGCGGCGAACTCTCCAATACGGGGAGTGAACTGGACCGCCGGATTGTAGGGCGATAAATAATCCTTGCGCAGGCTGTCGACTACGATGACAAAGATATTGGGTTTTGGCCCAGGGGCCGGGGCGAGACGATCCACCAGTTTGATGTCGACAGGATGCACCGAAATGTAAGCTGGGATAGCCGTCTGCTCATGCAGGAACTCGCAAAATTCATCGCAAGTTCTGTGACTGGATTCTGCCCACAGGTCGCTGACCGCTGCAAACGATGCATCATTGGATATGCGGCGGTCGATGGCGTCGACCCACACGGAATGCTGTTCCTTCAACTTGCGCATCCATGATGAGACTGGTTGTGTGAAGCGAAAAGCCACAAAGGTCGTAGCACAGAAAATCAGCAGGAGCAGGACGGGATAGCGGGTTGCTCTCGCAGATGAAAATCGCACTAGCAAAGTCGTAATGGCCAACCATACGACCGCGGCCCACAGCTTTATCAGAATATAGTTCCAGTCCATGATTCCGATGAAGCTCGGCACGACATACATTGCAGCCATCAGCACGAAAGTGAGGGCCGTATTCTCGAATCGTAAGTTTCGCGGAGTATTGCTGTCGCGGCCTGCTTGCGGTTCTCTGTAGAACGTTTGAATCCGGCGCCAAAAACTCGAAGAAAAGCACACGATGGTGACCGAGAGCGCTACAGAATAGAGGTCCGCGTCATGTCCGGTAAATGGAATGCAGGGAAGAAGCACTCGCTTGAAGAGCCAGGCAAGGGCGACAGAGGCGAATGCGGAAAAGTAAAGTGTCCGCCAACTCCCGGCGCGCACCCGCGAACTCATCGACCGTGCTAGGTTCAATAACGAAACTGCAAACACCGCAAACAAGATCTGGATCCCGACCGTCCAGACCCATGCCAGCAGATCAGAGCCGCTCAGCGTGGGGCGCCGTCCGGCCAACGTGTAGGAAAGCCACAGCATCCCCGGGAACAGAATCCCGAATGCCAAGCCAGCTTCCACCCCAATCAGCAAAGAAAAATGATGGTGCCGGTTGCCTTCTTCCGCCCGTGGCGATTCGCGTTCTGCATCGTGATCGAGAATGCCTAGCCAGAACACTGGGAAAAGTGTGGCAATGCTCCATAGAAGACTTAGGGAGTTGTTTTCGAGGTGGGAGAACGGCCTCTTCCACAAAAAGAAAACAGCCGTTGCAACTTGCAATCCCACGAACTCCAGCACCATGCGGCCTTCCCGCCCCGCTCGTCGCTCCGCGAAAATGCTGAGGCTGAGGATTAGCGCCACAGCGGCAAAAATGTAAGCGTGCAGCCGCACGAGTACTGTCAGCCAGGGATACAAAGGTGCCTGAATAAAAGACACATAAGTGACCGGCAAATACGCCAGCATGCAGTAAATGGAGGTGATTAGACCCAGGAGTGCGAACATCAGCCGGGCCGCGATACCGATCGAATTTAGACTGGAATATCTCACTGCAGGGCGAAGGCGCAACCGCGTCCCCACGCTTCAAACATTAGCAGTCGACCCGGGCGCAGCGGTGCGCTTGGCGCGATGATTAAGGCACCAAGGTAACTTCTCGCAGCTCGACCACTTCCGTATGAGCACCTGTCCATGTTAGCTCCGAAATCAGATGGCACGTTCGGGGATTCATGGCCCTCCAGAGCCGTCAGTTTTCCACAGACTTTTCGGCGGCAATGTTCACATAACCTTGAC
This sequence comes from Candidatus Eiseniibacteriota bacterium, assembly GCA_035500795.1. Classification (GTDB taxonomy): domain Bacteria; phylum Acidobacteriota; class Terriglobia; order Terriglobales; family Acidobacteriaceae; genus Sulfotelmatobacter. The sequence continues at coordinate 34,097 of DATJWZ010000421.1, forward strand.
TTCACCGCCGTCCTTCTACGATCCTGAAAAGTTCGCCAAATCTTATGGAAGCTCATAGCGTTCTTCTGTGAAACCCTGTGTCCTGTGTCACGAGAAGAGATTCCTAAGTGGGACGCAGAGTCAGAGTGGAATAGAGGTAACTCTCTGCCGCTCAAGATTTTGCAATCTGATCTTTAAAGTGCAGATCTGATTTGAAAGGGCTTACGACATAGAACGAAGCGTAAGTCTTTGCGGCTCAGGATTTTGCCCGTATATTGCTGATTCCAGAGATCTATTTCGTGATTTGCCGCTAAGGGCAATAAATACCTTGACACACATGTGTTTTTAGGTTAAAGTTCGGTACATGAAGCTACCGGACACACTCCAAGAAGCCATCGCGTACTTCGCCGATCCTGATCGCGCCTTCGAATATGCCGTCCATTTCCGCTGGCCGGATGGCGTCATTGTGTGCCCACGTTGCAGCACGTCCAAAAACTCGTTTATCAAAACCCGCCGTCTCTGGTTCTGCTACACCTGTAAAAAGCAGTTCACCGTCAAAGTCAAAACCATCTTCGAGGATTCCGCTCTCGGTCTCGACAAATGGATGACCGCAGTCTGGATGCTCACGAATTGCAAGAACGGAATCAGTTCTCATGAACTGGCAAGAGCGCTTGGTATTTCTCAGAAGGCCGCATGGTTCATGCTTCACCGCATCCGCGAAGCATTGAAGGAACCAAAGTTCGGCAGCGGGAAAATCGGCGGATCGGGCAGCGAAGTAGAAACCGACGAAACCTTCGTCGGCGGCAAGATTCAGAACATGCATAAGGGCCGCAAGTTGCGCTATAACGCCATGGGCGGAGTCTACGGCGGGAAAACAATTGTGCATGGTGCTCTTGACAGGAATCTCCGCAAGGTTCGCGCTACGGTTGTGCCGAACGTGAGGCGCGAGACGTTGCAGGATGCGATTCTCAAGAACGTGAAATTCGGCTCCAAGGTCTATACCGACGATGCGGTCGCCTACATGGACGGATTGCAACAGAATTTCGTGCATGATGTCGTGAATAAGACTCAAGCCTACGTTCGCGGCCAAGTGCATGTGAACGGCATGGAGAATTTTTGGTCGCTGCTGAAGCGCGGACTGAAAGGCACCTATGTTTGCGTCGAACCCTTCCATCTCTCGCGCTATGTGGATGAGCAAGTATTTCGCTTCAATCACCGCAAGCATGAAGATAATTCGAAGATGACAGATGCGGAGAGATTCGCGCAAGCGATGCGGCAAATTGTAGGGCGGCGTTTGACGTACAGCGATCTGACTGGAAAGAGCGACTCGCCACATCACGCGGCGACAGAGACGCGGACGGTGGAACCGTTCTAGTCTTTGTCGGCCTTCTTGGATTTGCGCGTTGTAGTGGTTTCGCGCTTTTGCTTTCTCGGATTCGCTTTGGGAGCACGAAAGAGAGCGGACATAGTTTGCTCGAAATTCTTTCGTGCTTCTGGGCCTTCGATGTATTGAGGTTCCGGTTTCATTTTCAAGCTTCTGGGGAGAACAGAATTTCCGTCTGATCTCCCCGGTTAAAAACGTGGATTGGACGGCTCTACTGTAGCACTTAGAGTGCGTCCGGTGGAAGGACGCAATGCTGATCGATTTTCTTCGATTCCTCCTTGCTATTTGGGGAGAGTGGCAGACTTTGTTGACGGGTGGCAGCGTGATTGCGATCGCATGGATGATAGAGATTGTTCGAGATAAACCCAACCCTCGAAATGTCAATTGGTTGATAGTGGCGGTCACATTCATATTTGCGGCTTTTCTGGCTTGGCGCAGAGAGCGAAAATTATCCGAGGCCTTAAAGGGTGCTCGCCTTGAAGTTCTAAAACTCATAACCACAAATCATCACCAAAAAGTCGCCGATCTCTGTCAACAAACAGGGGCAAACTTTGATCTCCTGGTGCAGATGCAAGCAGCAGGAGAACTTTACATTCAAAACGATTGGGTATTTCGAGAAAACCCCGCAAGCAACCGACGCTAATGGCCGGATGATTCAATGAACGAGAAAATGCGAAATAAATCTAGACATGAAGCCGCTCTAAAATCATGGCGCACGCGCCGGACAATGAGTGCGTTTGCGAAAGCGCGTGCCGCTGAAGCAGCCAGCAAAGAAGCTCTCCGCTTGTACTGTGCGAAGCATGGCTGGAAACTGGCGTTATTTGAAGGCGCGACAGGCTCACCGCGCACGGGAATCATTGATGCAATCGCCTTCCGCCTCACTCGTAAGAATGCCGATCTAGTTGAAGTGCGCCTCATTCAACTGAAAGGCGGAAAAGCCGGAGTGAGCGGAACGGAAATCGCAAGACTCAAGAAGGCTGCGAAGAATGCGACCGTCAGTTGGCAGATCGCCGCGTTTGATGGCGAATCACTACATCTCCTGCCGGAGTAGACACAATCTCGATAACCCTTCCACGGCTTCTCCATTTGGCGCTAAATGTGAACGCTTGGGCTTTTGTTATCTTGCTTGACTCTGCGGTCAAATCATCCATACACTTATCGCCGCTAAGGGGCTCCTCTCATGACGCCCGAAGAACGAGAAGAAATGAAGCGCCTCGCCACCCTGATTCAAAATGAAAAGAATCACGCAAAATTCATGGAGTACATTCAAGCCCTGAACCGATTGCTAGAGCGCAAAGAGCGAAGGATTGATCCGACCTCTCCTGAGCACGAAAACCCCAGGAAGGACTAGGATTGTGTGGGCGGCGGTGCGATTTCAAGTTTTAGGGAAAACTTTCTTCCCTTGAGGATACTGCTGGCCGTTCTAACGAGTTTCACCAATTGCTTAAGGCTCTGATATTCCTCCGTTGTATCCTCCATCCAATCCCTGTTGCACAATGGGCATGTAGCGATCATCCCCTTTTCGCTTTCCTGTGTAAGGATTATCTTGCTTTTGCAGTGATGGCAAACGATCTGCACGCCCAAAATATCGCCCAAGTCGATGAGATATTTTGATTCATAAGTCATGGACCGACTTTAACATGTGTGTCAAGGTATTTATTGCCCCGCTAAGTCTCTGATTCCAATAGACCGGTAAAGGGGAGGGGTACTTACCAAGCAGCCCAGAATTCCCAAAACGAAACTCCAAAGGGATCATGAAAGACACCAAAACTCTCGGATTTGCCACCCGCGCTATCCACTCCGGACAAGAGCCCGACCCGCTCACCGGCGCAGTCACGGTTCCGATCTATCCGACATCGACCTACGTGCAGCAGGGAATCGGCGAACATAAGGGGTACGAATACTCCCGCGTCTCCAATCCCACACGCACACGCCTCGAGGAAAATCTCGCTGCCCTCGAAGGCGGCATTGCGGCTCGAGTCTTCGCCAGCGGCATGGCCGCCATCAACGCGATTGTCAGCATGTTGAAAGCGGGAGACCACGTCGTCTGCGGCAATGATCTTTACGGCGGCACTCCGCGCCTGTTCAACCAGGTGATGACGAACTTCGGCCTGGAATTTTCTTATGTTGACACCTCTGACGCCGGAAATGTCGAGACAGCAATCCGCAAGAATACTCGCGTGGTCTATGTGGAGACGCCGACGAATCCGCTGATGCGAATCAGCGACCTCGCTGCGATCAGCGCGATCTGCCGGCGCAAGAAAGTGATCCTCGCCGTCGACAACACATTCATGTCGCCGTATTTCCAGCAACCGCTGGCGCTCGGAGCAGACATGGTCGTCCATTCGACAACGAAATTTCTGAACGGTCACAGCGACGGCCTCGGTGGAGTCGTTGTCTGCAAGCATCGGGAACACGCAGACAAGCTGGCGTTTCTGCAGAAGGCCGCTGGAGCCATTCTTTCCCCGTTCGAATGCTGGCTGATCTTGCGTGGCGTCAAAACGCTTGCCGCCCGAATGGAGATTCACGACCGCAGCGGACGCATAGTGGCCGACTTCCTTTCGAAGCATAAGAAGGTTGGAGCCGTGTTTTACCCGGGACTTAAAGATCATCCGCAGCACGATCTGGCCCGCCGTCAGATGAGCGGCTTTGGATCGATGATCACCTTCGAAACTGGATCGCTAAAGAACGCGAATAGGATGCTGAAGAAAGTCCGCGTCTGCTCGCTAGGCGAATCTTTGGGAGGAGTCGAGACGCTCATCTCGCATCCCGCGACCATGACGCACGCCGCGCTCGGTGAGAAGGGACGCAAGGCGATTGGCATTACTGATGGCTTGGTACGGATTTCGGTGGGAATCGAAGACGTAGACGACATTCTTGCCGATCTGGATCAAGCCCTGAATGCGATCTAGCCCTGTGTCACTTCACTGAGTCGTTAATCCACTGCAGGTACGTGATGCTGCCGTCGTCGATCGTCAAAGAGATGCACTCCGGAACTTCATAAGAGTGAAGTCCCCGGATTGCGTCTCGAACCTGCTCAAAATTCTTGACCGTTGTCTTTACCAGAAGCAACCATTCCGCTGCAGATTCCACCTTATTTTCCCACCGATAAATTGACTTGATTCGAGGCATGATATTGACGCACGCGGCGAGCATATTCTCAACAAGATATTGTCCGATTCTCTCTGCTTCTTCTTCGGATCCGCAGTTGGTGAGGACGAGTCGCTTGTCAGTCATTTAAAATCACCCGTCGACATTTATATAAAACTTTGTTGTGTTCGGAGCAGGAAAGATGCCTACGCAGATCAAGTTTGGGACGTCAGGATGGCGCGCCGTCATGGCCGAGGAGTTTACTTTCAGTAACGTGCAACGAGCCGTGCGAGGAATTGCGCGTTACGTGGCCTCGCAGAAGCCGCAAGGAGCTCGCGTAATCGTGGGCCGTGATCCTCGATTTCTGGGCGAGACCTTCTGCTCCATGGCCGCCGATATCCTGGCCGCGCATGGGATCACGCCTCTCGTAGTCGCCGAGCCTGCTCCCACTCCAGCATTTGCTTATGCTGTGATTTCCAACAAGGCCGATGGCGTGATCAATTTCACCGCCTCACACAATCCCCCGGAATACAACGGAATTAAGTTTTCTACTCCAGACGGTTGTCCCGCACTGCCTGAAGTAACCAAAAAGATCGAAGCGGAAATCGCCGCAGCCGACAGCGAGTCTCCGGCGAAAGCTCAAGCCTCGGCTTCGAAGGGAAGCCTCGACCCGAAACCGGACTATCTCAAGCGTCTTGGAGAGATCGTCGATCTCAAAGCGATCAAGAAGGCCGGACTCAAAGTCGCTGTTGATCCAATGTGGGGCGCGGCTCGCGGATATTCCGACCAACTCCTTCGCAGCGCAGGAGTGGAAGTCGCAACCGTTCACGACTACCGCGACGTTTTGTTCGGCGGACATGCTCCCGAGCCCGACGATCACCTTCTCGAAGACCTTCGCAAGAAAATGCGCGAGACCGGAGCACATATCGGAATTGCTACTGACGGCGATGCCGACCGTTTCGGCATTGTCGATTCGGATGGAACCTTTCTCCAGCCCAATTACGTCATCGCACTTTTGTTCGACTACCTGGTTCAAAGCCGCGGATGGAAGAACGGTGTTGCGAAGTCTGTTGCCACGACGAACATGATCAATGCACTCGCCGAGCACTATGGAGTGGAGTTGCATGAAACTCCCGTAGGATTCAAGTACATCGGAGAACTCATCATGCAGGACAAGATCGCGATCGGCGGTGAAGAGAGTGCAGGACTCTCGATTCGCCACCACGTCCCTGAGAAAGATGGACTCCTCGTCGGGTTGCTCTGTTGTGAAGCTGTCGCTTGCCGGGGAAAGTCGCTCGGCGAACAATTGAAGGCGATCAGTAACCAGGTTGGTTCCTTCTTTCCGCAGCGGGAGAACTTCCGATTGACCCCGGAGGTCAAAACGAAGTTCACTGAAAAGCTGAAGTCCGATCCGCGCGATTTTTGCGGTCATGCGGTGAGCAAAGTGGTGCGCACCGACGGATTGAAACTTTTGTTCGATGACGGGTCTTGGGTCTGCTACCGCTTGTCAGGGACGGAGCCTGTCGTTCGTGTGTACAGCGAGGCACGAAGCGAGAAGGGTCTTGAAAAACTGAGTATTGCTGCCAGGAGTTGGATTTTTGACTAAAGGAATTCTGTGAAGCGTTTTTCTTCGATTCCCCGATTCCCGAGCGCCGAGGAAAGCCTTCGCGCAGTAGTGGACCGTGCCCCGCAGGCTGAGGCCTTTGCCGCTTCGTGGATCGAGCGTGCCCGCCCTCTTCTGATGCAGGTTTACATTTTGCGCCGCCGCATCGCGACCATAACCGTTGCATTGCTCGCCGCATCTTTGTTTGTGCATGTTATGTTTGGCGCCAACGGAATGGTTGTGTATCGGCAGAAGCGGACCGAATACCAGCAATTGCAGAAGCGGATTGTGGGCGTTCAGCAGGAGAACGATCGCTATACGCAGCAGATTCAGGGTCTCAAGAGCGATCAGACCGCCATCGAGAAAGAAGCCCGCGAACAGCTCGGCTACGCCAAGCCTGGGGAATATGTCTATGTTGCCCCAGCAAGAGCCACTTCTCCGCAGACTAGTTCGGCCAAAAAGTAGGTCCTATTCTCTTAAGCGCACCTTCTGATTTCCTTTTGTGAGTCACTGCTGACAAACGCCCATCCGCCCTGTGGTATATTTCGCCTGCTCGATTCATGAAAGGCGGAGTCGCCATCCTCGGGGATGACGATTCCCGACTCTTCTGCGGTGTGGGGCCGCGAACCGGAATTTCAAAAGGAGAATACCGAGCCATGAGAAAAGTGCTGCTGATCTGTCTTGCGCTTAGTTTTGTTTTCGCTCTGTCGGCAATGGCTTTTGACGACATGGGGAAGAGCACGACTGTAAAGGGATGGGTCGTTGACGACAAATGTGGCGCCAAAGGCGCGAATGCAGGCGCGGAAGCTTGCACCAAGAAATGCCTGGCTGCTGGAGCCAAGATGGTGGTCGTTACCGACGGCGATCAGAAAATTCTGATGGTCGACAATCCAGACGCTCTGAAAGGGCATGAGGGACACCACATGTCCATCACCGGCACAACGAAGGGTGACTCGATCCACGTCGACAGCATGAAGATGCTTTGAGTTCTTTTAAGCCGAAACCAGGGCAGCCTCGCGCTGCCCTTTTTTATTGGAGACAAGCAGCCTCCTTTTGTGATGTTGAGCGGAGTCGAAACATCCCTACCCTCACAACGACTGCCAGAGGCAGGGATTTCCCGCTTCGCTCGGAATGAGAGTGGAGATCTTCGATTTCAGATCCCGCCTCACACCCATCCAGCATCAATGACAAAACTCTGATTGGTAATCGTGAGGCTTTCATCGGAAGCGAGGAAGAGAATAAGTTTGGCCACTTCGTCAGGCTGAATCTCGCGCTTGATCGCCTGTCGGGTTTGGATCTGCTGCTTGTATTCTTCCGTGTACCAGAGCTTCCGTTGCTTCTCCGTGATAATCGCTCCCGGCATGACGCAGTTGACACGTACACCGTCCGACCCGACCTCGTGAGCCAGTGTTCGGGTCATTCCAACGACTGCGGCCTTCGCCGTGACATAAACAGGGATTCCAACCGACGGTATCACCCAGCCGATCGAACTCATGTTGATGATCGACCCGCGTTTCGCCTTCCGCATGCCAGGAAGAACTGCCTGCGCCATGAAGAACTGTTGCTTCAGGTTGATCTGCATGCACCAGTCCCAGAATTCCGGTGTGACTTCCTCGATCTTGTGCCGCTTGTCGTTTCCAGCGTTGTTGATGAGGACGTCAATCGCGGGAAAGCGGCTGAGTATCTTTTCCACCACTGACTGAAGTTCGACGATATTGGCAAGGTCACAGTGAAAGTATTCCGGCGCAATGCAGTCCGGACGGGCCAGTCGCTGAGTCAGCGAAGTTGCGGCGTCGTCCTGAATATCGAGAAACAGTACGCGAGATCCCTGCTGCACGAAGGCTTCAACGATCGCCTCGCCGATGCCGCTGGCACCGCCGGTGACAAGGACAACTTTCCCTTTGAGGCTGGTGTAGACAGCGGAGGGCTGTGCTGGTTCCATTCGCGGTTATCGTACGACGCCTTCCAGTGGTGAGCTTGCGGTAGCGTAGAGCTTCTTCGGCATACGGCCGGAGAGATACGCCTGTCTTCCGGCGATGACTGCATTCTTCATCGCCTCGGCCATTAGCACGGGTTCTTGCGCGGCAGCGATACCGGTGTTCATCAAGACCGCGTCTGCGCCGAGTTCCATCGCAATCGTTGCGTCGGAAGCCGTGCCGACGCCAGCGTCGACAATCAGCGGCACGCCGCTGATCATCTCGCGAAGAATGCGAATGTGAGCGACGTTCTGGATTCCCATGCCGCTGCCGATGGGCGCACCTAAAGGCATGATCGTCGCAGCGCCGGCGTCGATCAAACGCTTCGCGAAAACGATGTCGTCGGAAGTGTAGGGAAGAACCGTGAAGCCCTCTTTCACCAGCACACGCGTAGCCTCGAGCGTAGCCTGCACATCGGGATAGAGGGTCGCCTGATCACCGATTACTTCGAGCTTGACCCAATCCGACAACCCAACTTCACGTCCCAGTCTGGCCGCTCGTATCGCCTCGTCGGCGGTATAGCACCCGGCGGTGTTGGGAAGAAGGAAGTATTTCTTCGGATCGATGTAATCCAGCAGCGATTCCTTGCTGCGATCGAGATTCACGCGGCGCACCGCAACCGTGACCATCTCTGCCCCGCTGGCGTCAAGCGAGCGCGCTGTTTCCTGAAATGATTTGTATTTTCCCGTGCCAACAATCAGCCGGGAGCGGAAAGAACGTCCGGCAATAATCAATGAGTCCGACATGGGGATATTGTAATGAAAA
>DATJWZ010000422.1:0-5074 GCA_035500795.1 Candidatus Eiseniibacteriota bacterium
CGGATCCGAATAAGCCACCTCGTAGTGCGATCCCGCAGAATGCAGCTGTGGTTCGGTCGCGTGTGGCGCGGGCGCCCCCGCCCGCGTGCTGTCGGATGGCACACCAGAATCCGCAGAAGTCGCAGTGGGCTCAATCACAGCTGCACTCTCGTGGAGCGAAACCGTATCCGGCTCCGTGGAAGAGCGGCCCTTAAGGGCCGCGTCAGGCGTCGAGATAGGCGCAGGGGCTTCAGCCCCGGTGGTCGTCGTAGGAGTTGCCGAAGCGCTGTCATTCCGACCGGAGGGAGGAACCTGCGGTCCGCCCACAACTGCGCCACGCTGGCCCGGAGCACCCACGCCCGGCACCACCCGCGGCCCTGGCAGCAACGAAGCCAGCCCGCGGCCCAAGGCCCGCCGCTTCTCCATCTTCTCTTTGTCTTTATCCTTGTCGGAATGCCCCGCCAAATTCTCAGCAGTAGAAGTTGTCATTTGTTATCCCTAGTCCACACACCCCAAAGAAATGTCATCCTGAGCGAAGTTGCTGCGCACGAAATGTGCGGCAACGCAGTCGAAGGATCCCTGCCCGCTGCGCCTCTCCTGTTGCCAAATTGGATGCTCTCCGCCAAAGTGCCCTTCTGCATGCGAGGAGAGCGATCAAGCGATATATAGACATCCATCAATCTAATACATCGATGTCAATCAATATACTAGGCCGTCTTATCCATCTCCTCCGCACCCGGCATCTGCTGCACGCCATCCTCTCTGTGTTCCTCTGTGCCCTCTGTGGTAAGTGGTTCCGAAGCCTGAAGCCCGAAGCCAGCAGACCGTTCAATCAGCTCCTTGGCGAGCCGTATGTAGCTCTCAGCGCCTTTCGATCGTGGATCGTACATCAGCGCCGGTTTGCCATGGCTTGGCGCCTCAGCCAGCCTGATGTTTCGCGGCACAGTAGCCTTGCACAGCTTGTCACCAAAGTAGTTCTTCAACTCAGCCATCACTTGCTGCGCCAGGTTCGTGCGCTCATCAAGCATCGTGAGCACTACACCTTCAACACCTAATTCAGGATTGAAGCTGCCTCGTATGCGCTCGATCGTATCAAGCAGCTCACTGATTCCTTCAAGCGCAAAGTATTCTGCCTGCATTGGAATCAGCACAGCATCAGCAGCAACCAGCGCGTTCAGCGTAAGCAGGTCAAGAGCAGGCGGACAGTCAAGCACGATGAACTGAAAGCGATCGCGCAGAGGCGCGAGCGCCTCACGCATCCTGAACTCGCGCCCATCAGCATCAACCAGTTCAAGGTTTGCCCCAATCAGATTCTTGTGCGATGGAATGAGCCATAGCTGATCGAGCTCTGTAGTGAGCAGTGCCTCTTCGCCTGTGGCCGCACCCATCAAGAGATGATAGGAGTTGACGCGCTCAGGATCCTTGACGAAGCCCATGCCGCTGGTGGCATTCGATTGCGGATCGCAGTCGACCAGCAGCGTGTTGACTTCGGCAGCCGCGAAGGAAGCGGCCAAGTTGATGGCGGTCGTAGTCTTGCCGACGCCACCCTTCTGGTTGGCAACCGCGATTACACGTCCCATTTGAATTGTAAGGAGAAGCTAGAGCATTGGCAGGATACTTCTGTTCATAACTCAATTTCAATCAAGAAGTGCTGTGCAAGTAAGTGAATTGATGTGCAAAACGCGTCCAATGTTCCTGCAGGAACATTCTGACAACATACGCTCTGATCAGTCGAGTGTTCCTGCAGGAACACTTGAGCGAATTAGGTTTTCATTGCTGCATTCGATGGCTAGCCTTTCAGAGGGTAGTATGGCGTGAGAGATAGCTTATCTGAAATGACGAGAGGTTCTACGTGCGTGTTGCGTTAGAGAATCTAAGAAATGTTCCTGCAGGAACATTTCTTGCAATCCTTAAGGGGGGAGCGTGCAGAAATTGGAGAAGTGTTCCTGCAGGAACACTGTGGAAAACTTTTGCCACAGTGTTGCATTTTGCAACACTATGCACATATTTACCACTTTTGTTTATTTATAGTAATATGTTAACTATTTATCGCTGTTTTTATTGATTATTTTCCCACTTTTATTGCTTACGTGCCGCCTATTCATTTCGGATCACCGCTGTTTAGCTACTCGGGACGGCTACCGAGGGCTACGATCCTGGACTCAGAACGTGGAATTGGAACTGGGTCCTGCCAAGTGAAGGTGGGGAGCACTGCCTGGGCGGATCTGTATTGGGCAGAGCCGATCAGTAGAGTCAGGCGACCACCGGGGGCTACAAGCCGGGCGGCGATGGAAAGAGTGGCGTCGAAGCGCTCGACGGCGCGGAGGGTGACGACGTCGAACGTCTCGCCGGCCAGGGCTTCTGCGCGGACATTTATTATATTGATATCCGTCAATGTAAGGGCACGGGCGACCTCACGAAGAAAGGTGGCTTTCTTGTGATTCGACTCGATCAGGGTGAGGGAGATCTCAGGGGCCCAGAGTTTGATGGGGACGCCTGGGAAGCCGGCGCCTGAGCCGATGTCGGCAACTTCAACACCCTTCACCACGGTGGGCACAGAGGAACACAGGGGAAACAACTGGCGGGCGGCGAAGAGGCTTTCGCCGAAGTGGCGGGTTACGATTTCTTCTTCGTTGCGGATTGCGGTGAGGTTAGTGCGGGAGTTCCAGCGATTTAATAGATCGATATATATCGATATACTTTGTAAGTCATTGGTCGTTAGTCGTTGGCCGTTGGCCACGCCTACGTAGGGCTCTAACAGTTCGGTTATGCGGACTGTGTCCATCCAGTCTCGATTGTAGAGCGGGCGGAGCAACTTCAACATCCTTCACCACAGGGGGCACACAGGAACACAGGGGAAACAGATGGCGGGTAGGCGGGCTCTCCCGAATTCGGCCCGCTCGTCGTAAGATAACGTGTTTCAATTCTGCTTACCCACAATGAGCTCTCGAACCATTCCCTTTCTTGCGGCAGCTGCTCTTTTGGTTGTCGCACGCATCATCGAGTGGGTTGCGCAGCGACACGCGAAGACCCCGCCGATCTCGCTGAACAAGAGGGGCCTGGATTGGAACGCATGGCAACTCTTGCTGGCGAGTTTTCTGACGTTATTTGCCGAGTTGGCGTTGATACGTTGGATCGCGGTGGAGTTATGGATCTTCGCATATTTCAAGAATCTTGCCCTGCTGCTGTGTTTCCTTGGTTTCGGACTGGGATGTGCTCTGGCGGGACAGAGAGTCCGGTGGTCGTCAGCGCTTAAGGCCTTTCTATGCGTCCTGTTGCTGGTGCGCATTCCATGGAATGAAGGATTCATGCCGACAATGTTTTCTCGCATTCTAGGAGGGGCAAGCGACAGTGCAGTCTGGAGCGCGCCAAGAGCGATCGGATGGGGATATTTCCTCGCAGCTGCAGCTTTTTCCGGCTGTATCTTCGTGTTGATTGTTTTGGTGTTTATCCCCCTGGGGCAGATTGTCAGCCAACAAATCGACCATGCTGCCAGACCGCTGCACGGCTATTCGCTCAATCTATTTGGAAGCCTGATCGGAGTCGCGATCTTTTTTCTCGTAAGCAGCTGGATGTTCCCGCCAGTGATTTGGATGGGCGTTGTGTTGCTGGGATTCGCGGTTCTTCAGAGTGACCGTAAGCACGGAATTTTCGTCGCGAGCCTGCTGGTGCCGCTGGCGCTACTCGTACAAGATCCGACGCAACAAGATACTCAAATCCACTGGACACCCTACCAACAAATCCAATACAGACGCGAATACACGCCGAAGGGAGAGCTGCGAGGAGGTTTTCTTCAGATCAACCACACTTTTTACCAGGAGACACTGAACCTTTCACCGGAGTTTCTTGCCCGCAACCCGGAGTTGGGATCTGAATCGGATTACACCCGCTACAATGTCCCATTTCAATTTGCCGTACCGTCTCCAAAGGTTCTGGTCGTGGGCTCTGGAACCGGCAATGACGTCGCCGGAGCCCTGCGGAACGGCGCCAGCAGCGTTGATGCAGTAGAAATCGATCCGGCAATCATTGGTCTAGGAAAGCGCGAGCATCCAGAACACCCTTACGACTCTCCGCGGGTGAGAGTGCATCTCACCGATGCGAGAAACTTTCTGAAGCGGACGGACCAGCATTACGACTTGATTCTTTTCGGCTTGCTCGATTCCCACGTGCAGTTTTCGGATTTTGCGAACGTGCGAATCGACAATTTCGTCTACACCCAAGAGGCGTTTCACGAGGCGGCTCAACTTTTGACGCCCGAAGGAATCATTTTTGTAAAGTTCAGAGTGGAGCGGGATTGGATGGGGGCCAGATTACGCGAGATTTTGGATCAGGCACTCACACCGCCAACGCTGGTCTTCAGAGCTGAGCCCGACTACTCGGGCGGAGCGACATGTTTTGTCGCTTCTCGCAACAATCGGATTCGCGATGTTCTCTCAACAGATCGGAAGCTTGCAGAGTTCGTCAATGCGAACCCTGCCTCCTTTAGTCAAGCGGCCGTGCCGGTTACAACCGATGACTGGCCGTACTTATACCAGAGGGATCATCGAATTCCGCGTATCTATTATTCCGTCGGGCTGCTGGTCATCCTGGTCGCTCTAGCTTTTTACGCATCGGTCCGGCGAACGACTGGAGCTCCGTCCCGATTCTTCCTGTTTTTCTTCAGCATGGGTGCTGGATTCCTGTTGCTAGAGACGCAGATTATCAGCCGAATTGCGTTGTTCTTTGGAACCATCTGGCAGGTAAATGGAATTGCGATCTCGGCATTATTGATCGCGTTGCTCTTGGCCAACGTAATCGTCGAAAGAAAACAGCTGGCACCGAAACCGTGGATCTGGGCAGGCCTGGTGGCATCGCTGGTTTTCGCCTACTGGTTTCCGTTTGATCGAATCGCGGTTCCTTCGACTGCATTGGGGATCATAGCGATCTGTGTATTCTCCATCCCTGTTGTGTTCGCCGGCGTCCTTTTTTCATCGACGTTCAAGGATGCGCCTTCTCCGAGCGCGGCTCTGAACGCAAATGTATTGGGCGCGGTGACCGGAGGACTGCTGGAAAATCTCTCGCTTACGTTTGGTCTGCGCGCTCTTTTGTTGATTGC
>DATJWZ010000423.1:0-1794 GCA_035500795.1 Candidatus Eiseniibacteriota bacterium
ATCAGCGTCATCGACGACTACGGCCACCATCCCACTGAGATCAAGGCAACGCTGGCCGCCGCAAAGCAATGCGGCTTCCGCAAGATTCACGTCATCTTCCAGCCCCATCGCTTCACGCGCACCCGCGACCTGATGGAAGAATTCACCACGGCATTCACCGATGCCGACTCACTGTTCTTACTCGATATTTACGCCGCGAGCGAGAAGCCGATTGAAGGAATCACGGCAGAAATTCTGGCAAAGCGAATCCAAGAGAAAAGTGGCAAGCCAGCCCAGTACTTAGGTTCAGTCGGCGATGCAGTGAATGCCGTCAGCGAGGTCGCTCAGGAAGGTGACATGATCCTCACGCTCGGCGCCGGGAGCGTTTCGCAGCTGGGTCCATCTGTCCTCGAAAAGCTAAACGCACGTTGATCCATGCATTTGGGGAGCAAAAGTGAAGATCGATCTTGTCCTGCTGCTCGTTGCGTTCTCCTGCACTTCCACCGCCCAAACTGCGGTGCCCCAACCAGCGTCTCTGGGTCAACGGGCCTGTGCAGGAGATTCCTCTGCCGAAGCAATTATAGGAGATCAAGCGAGCACTGAGGAACTCAGGCAGATGGTGGATGATCCCGAATGCGAGGACCATGTCGGTGCGCGATTCTTTTTAGCGAAAAGAGGCGACAGAAAAGCGCTGCATTTTTTCGCTTGCAGGAGCGTTACGAATCGCATCGAGGTCATCGAAGAATTGCTTAGGAACGACCTGCCCAAGATTGGCGGCGAGTTTGCTGTCATGAGCTATCGAGAGCTGCTCGATTCCGATATACGGTTGCAAGCAGACTTTACACGAGCCCAGGCGAACTGTTCAGACTGCCTCTTGACCCGCATCAGTGATCAGATTCCCTCGAAGCTCCACGCCTTACTCCCAGACGCCCCGATTCCGTATTTGTCACCCTTGCAAGAGCAGATGAATCCGGCACTCAGGCAAGACGTCAAGTCACAGTGGCGGTCCTGGATTGATAGCCATCGGGCAGAACTCATGCAATTGAAACCCACCTCTGAAGGCATCGACTTCAACACAATCGACTGTTCGGATGTTCCAGACCTTTCTACTCTTGAGCATCGCTTGAAAGCCATCGCTGGGGACCATGCCATAACCTGCGGCCCGGACCTCTATGACACGGGTTTGACCGTTGCCACAAATAAGTGCATCCGCAAAGCGATCGCAAAGAAAAAGGCATTCTCAGCGTACTATGTTTTGGCGGGTAGTTATGTTTGGGATGTTGCGGTGGGCATTGCCGGGAACACCAAAGGGGACCTTTTTTTCCTCACATTCGATGATGCAGGGCCCAACCGCGCCGGTTTGGGACCTGACATTCAAGTCCTCGACAGCGGCGCGACTATCATCGTCTCTTGCCCACATCCGACGAAACTTGAGGAAGCATTTTCGGGCAATCTGACTTGCCTGACCAACAAGGGCAGCCCGCTTCTCTCTGCTAAGTAGCTGCCGCTACGTCAAGCGCATACGTCTACGCCGTCAGGCGCCCGGTTATTCATATCCCTGTGGAGGATTTCGTTGACCTCTAATTCGCCTTGGAATCGATGTCTAGCCCTTTTCCTGCTGCTCATCCTGACGAACTGCCTCGCTCAGGAAAAGCAAGTCTCCGCTAAGCCCACTCCCACCGAAGGCGACTACATCGCCCACAATTTCCACTTCCAGTCTGGTGAGACCCTCCCCGAACTCCGCCTGCATTACACGACCTTCGGCAAGCCACAAAAAGACGCGGCCGGCAAGGTCACTAACGCCGTCCTGATTCT
>DATJWZ010000424.1:0-1189 GCA_035500795.1 Candidatus Eiseniibacteriota bacterium
ATAGCGACGTAGCCATTGCTGCAGCGGTTCCCAAAAATCCGCGCCGATTCCAGTGCGAGTTCAGTCCCATGGTGACCCCCTTTACTTCTGGGCGACTACTGCAATGCAATTGATCTCAACCAGCGAATTCCCCGGTAACGCGGCTACAGCGACAGTTGTGCGGGCCGGACCGCCGTGCGGGAAGTAGGTACCAAAAACTTTGTGCATGCCATCCCAATGATCAATATTCGTCAAGAACACATTCGTCTGTACGACGGTATCCATGGTTCCGCCAGCGACTTCGACTATTTTTTTTAGCTTGTCCATCACGTTGGTCGTGTGGGACTCGATGGTCCATTCTTTTTTGTCGCGGCTATCGTGAGCTCCTATTCCGGATACGTAGATAACGCCGTTGTGAATCACCGCGGGCATGATCACGTCCTTTTCGCTGCCCGGTTTACCCTCACCGTTAAGCTTACGGATAGAGTTCGCATCGGAAGACTGAGCTGTTGCGCCGCTAGTGAAACCAACTGCTGCAATTCCAAGCGCGGAGAGAATAGAGCCGAAACGCATGGCGAATGTTCTTCGAGTAGAAGAGGAATTCATTATTTGCTCCTTTTGAAATCGATGATTTCGCGTCACGCGAAAAGTAATTTTATTTGTCCTGGCTCAGACCGCGAAGTTCGTACCGTTCGTTCCAGTTTTACCATTGCGGTTGTCTGCCGCCGATCGTGACATCGAGAATGCCGATTGATATCCCAGCTCGGCCGAGATCTTGCGGCCGGCCGTCTGAATCAGTGGAGCAAGCTGACGCAGACGTGTCACGGGCATCCGGAACGCCGGAGCGGTGATGCTGAGACTCGATTGCACTCCGCCGTTGTGATCCCAGATGGGGGCCGCAACGCAGCGAATATGCAATTCGTGCTCTTCCAGGTCAAACGCATACCCATTCTTACGAACGCGGAATAACTCTGTCCTCAGTTCCTGAAGGTTTCCCGCGCCGTTCGGCGTATGGCGTTTCAAGTCGAGTTCAGGAAGAATTCGTTCCTGTTCATCTGGGGGCAAATGGGCCAGCATGACTTTTCCAACTGCGGTGCAGTGCAGTGGCACAGACGCGCCGATTCGCGAATAGATACGCAACGGCTCGGGCGAATCCAGCTTCTCGACATAGACCGCCGATAGTCCATGCCGCACGGTGAGGTGTATGGTC
>DATJWZ010000425.1:0-13251 GCA_035500795.1 Candidatus Eiseniibacteriota bacterium
ATCTCTGAATTCGCCGTCATGAAGACGCTAAGTCTCAGGGACTCAAGATTTTGCCCCTAACCCATTGAGCCCCATAGATTATTTCGCGATTTCCCGCTAACTCAAAGATTCCAATAGACCAGAGAGGGGGATACCTCGAAACCAACAGGCGTTCCCAAAATGAAACTCGCGAAAAACTACCTGCCGTCCAAATGAATATCTCCCACTCCCACATGTGCCCGTAATTCGTATTTCCCGTCGCCGCGATACTTCAGCGTTTTTCCCAGCCAGCCGCTCATCTCACCGTAGTCGCCTCCGTGCACGTCGCCAATTCCTGTGTCGGCGCGTAGCAGATGATATCCAGTGTGTTCCGTCGCGACGCGAAGGTCGCCAACTCCGAGGCTCAAATCCTTGTCGCCATCGATATTGTCGACTGTCAGATCACCGACCTTCTGATGCACGTCGAGATTCGTGCTCTGCGGCACTTCCACTTCGACATCGAAATTTGTGTTGCCGCCCATCGGAGCATGGAACTCGATCGTCGCATCGCTGCCATTGACGTTGAAGTCGAGACTCGCCTCTTTCACGCTCTTCTCGCGATGGGATTTCACTGTGTACTGCACCTTGATCACCTTAGAATCGCCTTTCCGGATGTGCACATCCCCGACGCTGCAACGCACGTGCACGAAGCCACCAGAAACGAACTCGCGGGAATCGGAGCGCGTTTCTTCGTACTGCCAATCATCGGCCGAAGAAAGTGGGACCAGAACCAGACAGAACAGCAGCAGGGCGAATAACGAACGGACGACAGTCCGCAGAGACATGGAGCACCTCGCAGGCGCACCAGCGCCACTGATGGATACGAAAGGAACGGATCAGGAGTTCCCGCCGAAATCGCGGGTAGAGGCTAGCTCTTGAAGTCAGCCACGCCGTTCCATACCAGTTGGACCGCGATCGCCAGAATCAGGAAGCCGAAAATCCGGTTAATCGCGCCCACGGCGCTCGGACCAAGCCGACGAACCAGTGGACCTCCCATGCAGAAGAACAGCACGACGCTCAGAGCCACCGCGGCAATACCGATCACCATGCCGATGTAAGCCGCGCCATTATCCACGTGCGCTGCCAAGGCCATTACCACGCCGATCGCTCCCGGACCCGACATCAACGGCATCGCCAGCGGAGTCAACGAAATGTCGTCTTTTTCCTCCGCTTCGTGGCTTTCCGCAGGAGTGATTCGAGCGGTCGAGGTTACCATTCCCCAAGCGGTGTTCGCCACGATCAGTCCGCCCGCAATCTTCAGCACCGGAAGCGAGATGCCGAAGAAATAAAGTACGAACCGGCCGAAGAAAAGGAACGTCACCAGAATCACGAAGACCCATATTCCGGTCTTGTACGCTGTCCGAATGCGTTCACGCGCGGGCCACTCGGAGGTCATGGAGAAGAAGATGGGAACTCCGCCAAACGGATCGACAATCGGGAACAACGCAAGAAACGTCGCCGCCGCAGAAGCAGGCAGCGTTCGCAGAAACTGTCCCAACACATGAGCGGAGTGCATACCTTATTTGTAACCTTCCAGCGTCTTAGCCGCACGCTCGAGCGCAGCGGCAAGCGTTGCCAGTTGCTGCTTAGCGCGCTCGCTATCGCCTTTGTCGAGTGCTTCGTTGACGCCTGGAATCACGACTGCCGCGTAACCTGTGTACTCTCCCGGAGCGTAGATCGCGTGCCGGAAAAACGGACGGTGCGGAAGTCCCTGCGGCACCAGCAGCGCCCGCTCAGTGTTCAGCAATGCCTGGTTGAGTTTCGCGGGATCGGCTGGAGGATTTTTCTCCTTCGCCAACACCTTCGCGCCTGCCGTTTCAAAACGTCGCGCAGCCGCATTCACTCCATCGAAATCGAGGACATGCATCCCAAACTTGTCTTCCGCACGCTTGCTGGCCGCTTCTAAATAAGCAACGACTTCTTTTCCGTATTCTTCGTAGTCGTAAGGAAGCACGTCGGCATCGGCCATGCGAACCGCCTGCAGGCCCAGAACCCGAGACATCTCCTGCACGTACACGAAATCCGGATCGCCAAATTTCTTGAACCAGTTGAAATTGTCAAAGACGGAATGATAGACACCGTAAGGTCCGCTGGAACTTATGTCAGTCGACGGAACTCCGAGATGCTGCAGGAAGGCTGTGTAATCGGACCCGCTGCCTAAATCTCCGACAGGAACATCGCTCTTCACCTGCGCTGCCGGAGCGCTACGGCTGTCTCCGATCGCCTCCGTCGGTGATTGCGTTGCAACAGGGCTATCCGGCTTTGCAGCTCTTTGCCACGCGTCATATACCGTTCCGCCTTTCGGGCTTGCCACATCCTTCGTAACGTCGCGCAGAAACTGCTTGAGCGAGGGAACTGAGGATGCTCCGAACTTTGGCCCTGACACCGCGACATCAACGTTAAAGTATGCTGGCGAGTGACGCAGTTCCTCTTCGTGCTGCTCCACCCATTCGGTGGATCCGATCAGCCCTTCTTCTTCGCCGTCCCAACTGGCGAACACAAGAGTGCGCTTTGGCTTCCAACCCGACTTGAGCAGTTCGCCCACACCATGTACTGCTTCCAGTAAGGCTGCAGTGCCGCTATTGGGATCGACGGCACCATAAATCCACGCGTCGCGATGATTGCCCGTGACGACCCATTCGTCGGGAAGTTGGCTACCCTTGAGGCGGCCAATCACATCCCAAAGCGTGCGGAATTGATAGTCCTGCTTCAAATGCATCTTCACTTTCGCCGGACCGGGCCCGACGTGATAGGTGAAGGGAAGCGAGCCTTGCCACTCGCGCGGCGAGTCTGGGCCGGCGAGATGCTGCAGAATCGGCCATGCATCCTGATAAGACAGCGGCGTGACTGGAATTTTCGGCATCTGCGCCGACTGTTCCGGCGAGATGCGCTGTGACGCCGGCAAGGATGGAACCGACGCAACGCCGGGGGTCGTCGGGTCCCCGGGAAACTCGAACATGAATCCCGTAGACCCGCGCTGCACGCCCGTGTCTGGACGCCAGGGTCCATCGGGATACTTGTCACCACGCTTCCAGCCGTCATCCGCAGGATCGGAGTAGATGATCACCGCTGCCGCGCCATGCTCCTGTGCATCGAAAACTTTTACTCCACGAAAGTTCTGCCCGTAGCGGACGAGAACAATCTTGCCTTTTACGTCGATGCCAAGCTTCGTTAGTTTCTCGAAGTCATCCGGCGTTCCGTAATTTGCATATATGACATCAGCCTCGACGTCGCCGGAGGGAGACATGCCGTTGAATGGCATCACAACGCGTGGATCGTCCTGGTAAGGATCGCCGTTTACGTGCTCGCGCGTGGGCCCATGCATCGTCACACCTGCAGGCGCGGTCAGATCCACGCTGATTTCTGACGGATAGTTGATCCAGACTTTATATTCGACGATTTCGGTGTCCAGACCAGCATCACGGAACTTGCCAGCGACGTAGTCGGCTGTTTGCTTGTCCTCGATTGTGCCGGCCATGTGAGGGACTTGCGTCAGGATTCGCAGATGTTCTTCCGCAAGTTTGGTGTCGGGAACCGCGAGGAATTGCTTTTCAACGATACTTTCGGCCGCAGTATCACGGAAACCGAAGATTGAGGCAGCGGAGTTTGCGGCTGCTTCTTTCTTCGCAGCATGGATCGACGAACTCGAGAGCAAAAGGGTAGGCGCAAGCAATCCTGCGAGCAAAAGTCTCATGAGTGTATAACCGAATTTAGTAACTTAGCACAGCAAGAGCGGCTGCGTGCATCAAGGACGGATTTGACCTGTTCCGACAATTTCGTATTTAGACGATGTCAGCTCTGGCAACGCAAAAGGACCGCGGCAGTGCAGTTTCTGCGTGCTGATGCCCATCTCGGCACCGAAGCCGAATTCGCCGCCATCGGTGAAGCGCGTCGAAGCGTTCCAATACACCGCGGCGGAGTCCACGCCACGAAGAAACTTGCGGGCATTCTCTTCGTTGCTCGTCACGATCGAGTCGGAGTGCTTGGTCGAGTATTTGTTGATGTGTGCGATCGCCTCATCGATATCATCGACGACCGCGATTGCCATGCACAGCCGCAAATATTCCTCGTGCCACTCTTGTTCCGAAGCGAGTGAAACTGGCAAGTCTCTCGCCAGGTCTTGTGACTTGCGATCGCCGTGTAGTTCCACTCCTGCGTCAATCAATTTGCGCGCGATACGCGGGATGTAATGCGCTGCGACGCTTTCGTGGACCAGCAACTTCTCCGCGGCATTGCACAC
This sequence comes from Candidatus Eiseniibacteriota bacterium, assembly GCA_035500795.1. Taxonomy (GTDB): domain Bacteria; phylum Acidobacteriota; class Terriglobia; order Terriglobales; family Acidobacteriaceae; genus Sulfotelmatobacter. The sequence continues at coordinate 4,259 of DATJWZ010000425.1, forward strand.
TGACGGACGCTGCGTCTTGGCGTTGATCACAATCTGATCCGCCATGTTGAGATCCGCGGAAGCGTCCACAAAGATGTGGCAGTTGCCCGCGCCTGTCTCGATCACCGGGACGGCAGAATTTTCGGTCACGAAAGTGATCAGTCCAGCGCCGCCGCGCGGGATGATTACATCGACGAGTCCTCGCGCTTTGATCAGTTCATGCACAGAATCGCGTGTAGCGGAGTCCAGCAGTTCGATAGCTCCTTCGGGAACTCCGGCAACCGCCGTCATGATCTCGACCAGGCACGCATTGCTGCGAGCCGCCTCTTTTCCTCCACGGAGGACAATTGCATTGCCAGTCTTCAGCGCAAGCACAGCGGTATCGACCGTCACATTCGGGCGTGATTCGTAGATGATGCCGATCACTCCGAGGGGCACACGAACCTTTCGAATCTTCAGTCCATTGGACTTGGTCCACTCTGATAGTGTTTCACCGATCGGATCTGGGAGCTCCGCGACTTCCCGAACACCGCAGGCCATCTCATTGATGCGAGCAGGCGTGAGTAACAAGCGGTCGCGCATCGTCCCTTCGAGACCGGAGATCTTGATGTCTTCCGCGTTGGCTGCAAGGATTTGGTTTTCGTGGGCTTCGAGGGCGTTCGCGATTGTAAGCAAAAGCGAATTCTTTTGTTCCGTAGAGAGCAGCGCCAGGCTTGCTGCGGCAGCTCGGGCGCGCAGCAACTTGTCATTGGTTGAAAGTGACATGCTCACAGTGTTATTCATCGGCTCAATTTTCGCGGAGGAAAGTACGTCCCGATCTTTTGCGCTATCCCCATAGTGATGGCCTGCGGATGCCGGCCATTGACAATCGCGACGTGCACGCCGCCTTCGCTGGCCAGTTTCGCGGCCCGCAGCTTCGAGATCATCCCACCGCGTCCCATCGAGCTCTTGCCGTTGCACATCGCTTCCAGTTCCGGCGTCAGCTTCCGAATAATGCGCTGGATGCGCGGTTTCTTTCCCCCGTTCGGAACCATGAAGCCGTCAACATTTGTGAGCAATAATAGCCAGTCGGCGCTGACTGCTGTCGCGAGGAGGGAACTGAGTTCATCATTATCGCCGAACGCTCCCTCAAGTTCGCGAATGGACACGCTGTCGTTCTCATTCACGATCGGCACGACTCCCAGATCGAGCAACTGCGCAAGCGCATTCTGCAGATTGCGATAACGCACCTGCGAAGTGAAGTCATCGCTCGATAGCAGCAGCTGAGCCACAACTTTTTTGCCAAAAAACAAGCGCTCATAGGTGTGCATCAGCTTGCTCTGGCCAACCGCGGCACAGGCCTGCATGCGAGGAATGTCACCGGGACGCTTCTGCAGCTCCAGTCCAGACATACCCGCGGCAATCGCACCTGAGGTGACAATCAGATACTCGTTTTTCGAAAGATCAAACTGATCGACCAATCCCCGCAGCAGATGGATGTCGATCTGCCCGCCGGGGGCAATGAGACTGGTGCCGACTTTAATCACAATGCGCATCGTTTGTACTGGCTGCCGCGAATGTGCCGCGGTTCCGGCAGGTAGGACAACACCTCTATCCTGCCGTTAGAATGACTTTCTTGGCAAGGTGAAATCGCCTGCCATGTTTGCCCTATGCCAGCATCGAATGCTACCAGCCGCTTTTCCGATCGAGTCGAGAACTATATTCGCTACCGCCCCGGCTATCCGCATGAAGCCTTGCGGGCGCTGAAGAGCGAGTGTGGTCTGAACCCGAGCCATGTGGTCGCGGATGTCGCGTCCGGAACTGGAATTTGGACGCGTATGTTGCTGGAGAATGGGAACCGCGTCCTTGCGGTTGAGCCGAATCCAGACATGCGCCAGGCTGGCGAACGGCTGCTGAGCGATTTTTCGAATTTTGTTAGCGTTGCTGGCTCAGCTGAAGATACGACGCTCGCCGACGACAGCCTGGACTTTGTAACGGCAGCCCAAGCGGCGCACTGGTTTGATCGTAAGCGCACCCGCGCGGAGTTTGTCAGAATCCTCAAGCCCGGCGGTTGGCTTGTTCTGCTATGGAATGAGCGCCTGGTCGACACGACGTCATTCCTCCGTGAGTACGAGCAATTGCTGCTCACCTTCGGCACTGACTACGAAGACGTCCGCCACGAGCGGACGACGGATGCCGTCAATGAATTCTTCGATCCCGAGCCTTTCCAGGAACGCACATTTGCGATGCGGCAGGAGTTCGATTATGACGGCCTCGAAGGCAGGCTGCTGTCGTCGTACGCACCCGGACCGGGTCATCCGAAGCACGAACCCATGCTGAAAGAGCTGCGCAGGATTTTTCACGAACACGCGGTGAACGGAAAAGTGAGTTTCGATTACAAAACGCGAGTTTATTTTGGGAAGCTGAAATGAAACCGACTACTGAAATATCAGAAGAAAAGTTGTTCCACATGACTCCCGACGAGTTCCGACGCTACGGCCATGCCGTCATCGACTGGATCGCTGACTATCAGAGTCGAGTGGAATCCCTCCCCGTTCTTTCGCAAGCGAAGCCGGGAGAGATTCGCGCTGCTTTGCCGGCGGGTCCGCCAGAGAAGGGTGAAGCGTTCGAGAACGTTCTCAAAGATGTCGAGCGTGTCATTTTGCCCGGCATCACGCACTGGCAGTCGCCGAATTTCTTCGCCTACTTCCCCTGCAATGCATCGGCCCCGGGAATTCTCGGAGATCTTGTCTCATCCGGCCTGGGTGTGCAGGGAATGCTGTGGTCGACGAGCCCAGCGTGTACTGAGCTCGAGACGCACGTGATGGACTGGCTTGTGGGAATGCTCGGACTGCCCGAAAAGTTTCTGTCTTCCAATGCCGGCGGAGGAGTTATCCAGGACACCGCGTCGAGCGCCGTGCTGTGCGCGTTGTTGGCGGCCCGCGAAAAAGCGACAAACTACGCGAGCAACAAGAAGGGAGCAAACGGAAAGCTCGTCGCCTATGCCTCGACGCAAACGCATTCCTCGTTGGAAAAGGCCGCGATGATTGCGGGGATAGGGACGGAGAATCTTCGTCTAATCGAAGTGGATCAAAATTTCGCGATGCGGCCCGACGTACTGGCGAATCAAATTGAGGGCGATCGCGACGTGGGACTGACTCCTTGCTTCGTCTGCGCCACAGTGGGCACGACGTCCTCGAACGCAATGGATCCGCTTCCTCAGATCGGCGAAGTTGCGCGCAAGAACAACCTCTGGATGCACGTCGATGCCGCCATGTCAGGCACGGCGATGGTGTGTCCGGAATTTCGTCATCTGCAAAACGGCGTTGAACTCGCCGACAGCTACAATTTCAACCCGCATAAATGGATGGGGGCGAACTTTGATTGCAGCTGTTTCTGGGTGGCCGACCGCAAAGCGCTGATTCAAACCCTCAGCATTCTGCCGGAGTACTTGCGAAATCAAGCCACGGAATCAGGCGCGGTGATCGACTATCGCGACTGGCACATCCAGCTGGGACGCCGCTTCCGTTCGCTTAAGCTGTGGTTCCTGATTCGCCATTATGGAATCGAAGGCCTGCAGCACAATGTGCGCGAGCACGTTCGGCTGGCCCAGCAGTTTGCCGATTGGATTCGCAACGATAATCGCTTCGAGCTGGCAGCGCCTGCCCCGCTGAATCTAGTGTGCTTCCGTCATAAGGGAGGAGACGCCGCCAACCAAACGATCATGGATCGTTTGAACAAAAGCGGAGATCTGTTCCTGACCCATACCAAACTGAATGGAAAGCTGACACTACGATTGTCAGTCGGACAGATGCAGACGCAGGACCGCCATGTGCAGAATGCGTGGAAACGGATCCGCGAAGAGGCAGATCGGATATAGAAGAGACTAGTCTGCGGGCATGGGCATGGTGCGTGGAGCGCCACGGCGTTCGACTCTCGGCCAGCTCACTTCGGCCGGTGCCTCCAGCCACTTCTTCACTGCAGGCAAAGCCTTCCGCATTGCCGATTCGCCAACCTCTATCAAGTCGGCAGCCCGCTTGAAATCATCATAGGCGTAGTCAGAAACTTCTGGCTCGACGACCAGGTCCGCTGCATTGCGCCACGTCGACGCCATGGCGTCCTGCGCAATCGCAAACGACTGCCCGATGACGTCGAACAAATGTCGTGGAGCTCCGCCGTTCGACCACTTTCCCTTCAGATGAACTGCCAGTACTTTGTCGGCGCCCATGTCGCGGACGGGCCGCGTCGGCACTGGGTGCGACAGCATGCCGTCAACCAGATATCGTCCGCCGATTTCGATCGGCAGGAACATGCCGGGATAAGAGCAACTCGCGCGGACGGGATCGATCACGGAGCCGGTGCGAAACAGGACTCCCTCGCCAGTGTTGAAATCGGTTGCGGTAACGCCCAGAGGGATACGAAATCCCTCAAACGTTTGGCATTTCAGAGTTCGAGTCAGGTACGTGACCATGCGGTCGCTCGAAGCGAAGCCGCAGCGTGAAAGGGTCCAGCGCGCGAAGCTGGCGAAACGAGTCTTGAGGCCGATCTCCTCCATCTCGGCGGGAGAAAGACCGCTGCAATAGCATGCTCCGATCAAGGCGCCAACGCTTGTTCCGGCGATCGCATGGATCGGAATGCCTTCCTCTTCAAGAACCTTCAGAACTCCGATATGCGCGATACCGCGCGCGAATCCGCCGCCGAGAGCGACGCCAATGGAAGGTGGATATGAAGCGGTCGGATGGTCGGCCCTACGGGAGAGTTCCCGTCCAAACGCCTGAACGGAGCGAATGATCTTCCCCAGATGCTTCACGGCAAACCCCACGTCCCTGGCCGGATTTGGCCCAGGTACTAAGTCCCCAGCTAATATTTAAGATGCCACATCTGGCAACTTGGCTGTAACGGCCCGAACGTGCCACGCCGTAAGCTGTTGCAACGGCAACAGTTACAGTCCGGACATCAAACGGGTGACGAAATCCCGGTATTCTTGTAAGTTGCTGACTGTATGCTGCGAGAGATCTCTTCCGGAGGAGTGGTCGTCCGGCACAAAGACGGGGCGTGGTGGGTCGCAGTAATCGAACCGCGCGGGGATTCGATCCCAAAAGCTCCAAAGGTCGATCCAGCTAAAAGGGCCGGACGCGCAAAGGAAAAGACCGTCCTGTGCCTGCCCAAAGGCCTGGTTGACCCTGGCGAGAAGGCGCTCGAGGCTGCGATGCGTGAAGTCAAGGAGGAGACCGGCATCACCGCAAGCCTGATTACAAAACTCGCGGACATCAAATACATGTATGTACGGAGCTGGAGTGATGGCGAGCGTGTTTTCAAAATCGTCAGCTTTTATCTCTTTCGATACGAATCAGGACGAATCGATCAGATCTCAGAAGACATGCGGATCGAAGTTGCAGTCGCTCAGTGGGTTCCTCTCGCCGATGCACCGAAGTTGCTGGCCTATAAAGGAGAGAAGCAGATGGCGCGCCAGGCGCTCGAATATGTGAACGCCCACCCTGAGTTAGCCGCTGATGCTGGATAAAGACTCCCCACTCCGATTACCATTGCGGGCATACATCCATCAAGGGCTGGATCTTCCCTTGCAAGTCCAACTGCTGAAGAACTCAGTGATCCACATCGATCCATGTTCGAGGGCTCGCTATGAAGCGCATTAACAAGGTTGCCATTCTGGGCGCTGGGACGATGGGCGCTCGGATCGCCGCGCATTTTGCAAATGCCGGAGTGCCGAGCTACCTGCTGGATATCGTTCCTCCCGATGCGACTGGTGTCACTCGCAACAGGATCGCCGCCGCCGGCCTGGACGCGGCGAAGAAATCCAAGCCAGCAGCTTTCATGGACGCATCCCTCGCGCGCCTTGTGACAGTCGGAAATTTCGAAGACGACCTGAAGAAACTGGCCGAGGTCGACTGGATCATTGAGGCCGTCGTTGAGAATCTCGATATCAAGCGGAGCCTGCTGAAGAAGGTCGAGGCAATCCGAAAGCCCGGAACCATCATCACGACGAACACCAGCGGTCTGCCGGTCGGGAAAATCGCCGAAGGATTTTCAGATGATTTTCGCCGCGCCTGGTTTGGCACGCACTTCTTTAATCCACCACGCTACATGCGTTTGCTGGAAATCATTTCGACCCCAGAGGCGGATCGCGCGGCTGTCGACTCCATTTCGCACTTCTCCGACGTGCGCCTCGGCAAGGGAGTCGTGATCGCCAAGGACACGCCGAACTTCATCGGTAATCGCATCGGAACGTTCTCGGTTTTGAATGTCATGCGCCTGATGCAAGAGATGGGCATGACAATTGAAGAGGTGGACGCGCTTACCGGACAAGCGGTTGGATGGCCAAAGTCTGCGACGTTCCGCACCATCGATCTGGTTGGACTCGACATTCTGGGGCACGTTGTCTCGAACATGACCACGAACGTTCACGATGAGCGCAGCGATCTGAAACTACCCGACTTCGTCAATCAGATGCTGCAGAAAAAATGCCTCGGCGACAAGACCAAGGGCGGCTTCTACAAAAAAGTTAAGGGCGTAGGCCAGGAAGACGAGCGATTGGCTCTCGATTGGAAAACGTTGGAGTACCATCCACGGCAGAAGCCTAAGTTGCCCGCGCTTGACATGGCGAAAAACGTCGAAGAAACCGGGGCGCGGCTGCGCATGTTGGTCGGAGTGGATGGTAGTGGGCCGCAAAAAGGCGATCGCGCCGGAGCGTTTTTATGGGCTGCACTCAGCGATCTCTGGACCTATGCTGCGAACCGTATTCCGGAAATCTCCGATTCGATCGTTGAGATTGATCGCGCGATGAAACTCGGCTTCAACTGGGAACTCGGCCCATTCGAACTCTGGGATGCAGCAGGACTCGAAAACACGGTTGCCCGCATGAAGAAAGAAGGGAAGCCGGTCGCGGCGAATGTTGAGAAATTGCTCGCCTCCGGACAGAAATCCTGGTATGCCGACGATGGAAAATCTGCATCCGGACGAAAATATTTTGATTTGCTGAACAATAGTTGGAAAGAGGTTGAAGTTCCCGCAGGCGTCTGGTCTGTGACAGTAGCGAAGAAATCGAACGGAGTCGTAAAGAGGAATTCCGGAGCATCAGTAGTGGATTTGGGAGATGGTGTGGCCTGCATCGAGTTCCACAGCAAGATGAACACGCTCGGAACCGACATCATCAGCCTGATTACGCAGACCCTGAAGTCCGGCGGCCCGGGCGATAACTTTGAGGCCTTCGTCATTACCAACGACGCGCAAAATTTCTCGGTCGGCGCCAACCTCATGTTGTTGCTGATGAGCGTGCAGGACGAAGAGTGGGATGACGTCGACCTTGTCATCCGCCAATTCCAGGGCATGACGCAAGCCATTAAATTCTCGCCAAAACCGGTCGTCTCTGCACCCTTCGGATTATGCCTGGGCGGCGGAACCGAAATCTCGCTGCATGCACCCGCGCGCCAGCCTCATGCCGAGCTATATACCGGGCTCGTGGAGGTGGGCGTCGGATTACTCCCGGGTGGTGGTGGCTGCAAAGAGATGTTGTTGCGTGCCGTCGATAGCGCCGCAGGCTCGCGAGGCAAAGTTTCGGGAGAGGCTCTCGCTGGTTCCGTCGAGATGATGGAGGCCATGAAGAAAGCATTTGAGACCATCGCGACAGCGAAGGTCGCAACATCCGCACAGGAAGCTCGCGGCCTCGGATTCCTTTCCGATTCCGACTGCGTCTCGATGAACAGGGAGCGTGTGCTCTCCGACGCGAAAGCTCGAGCGCTGGAGTTGTTGCGCGCCGGATATGAGCCTCCAGTTCTACGCACCGACCTCCCCGCGCCCGGCGAGAGCCTGCTCGCCGCATTGAAGATGGGCGTTCACCTCATGCGTCAAGGCGATTACATTACCGATTACGAAGTAAAGCTCGGCGGGAAAATTGCTGAAGTCCTCTGCGGAGGCAATGTCACGCCGGGCACTCCGGTCAGCGAGCAATACATCCTTGATCTCGAACGAGAAGGCTTCAAATCTCTTTGTGGCGAGCGCAAGACTCAAGAAAGAATTCAGTACACGCTGAAGACCGGCAAGACACTGAGGAATTAAGTCATGAATCGAGCTGTGCTCTTCGCGATATTCGCATTGTCGGCTTCCGGAGTTCTGTTTGCCCAATCGCGGAAAGACGTGCCGCAGCAGGAGTCCGCTCCCGATGTTCCCGATGCCATTGCAGTCCCGTCCGGAGTTGAGCCCGTTCTCTTCGTGCGGGGGTCCGGATCACAGGTCTACACCTGTCAGGCGGATTCCGACGGCAAGTACAACTGGACTCTGAAAGGTCCGGATGCCGAACTGAAAGACCGCAAAGACAAAGTGATCGGCCAGCATTCCGCCGGACCGACCTGGAAATTGAAAGACGGCAGTGAAGTTACAGGGAAGCCGGTGGGGCAGATCGATTCGCTGGACTCCGATTCCGTTCCATGGTTGTTGCTGGACGTCGTAAATAATTCAGGGAAGGGTGCACTGGCCAAGGTGACGAAAATTCAGCGAGTGCACACCCACGGCGGCAAGCCGGGCAACGATCCTTGCGACGAATCGCACAAAGGCGAAGAAACGAAGAGCCAGTACAGAGCGGATTATTACTTTTACGCGCCAAAGTGAGGCGTCGGGCTTCAGGCGTCAGGCTTCAGCCCGATCGGGGATGTTCTCCGCGAAGCCGGAAACCGACAGCCTGAAGCCCGAAGCCCGAAGCCTAAAACGGTCATCTAATTGGTGTTGATTCAGAATGGAGATCCAACATGCGAGATGCCGTGATCGCATCTTCAGTTCGCACCGCAGTCGGCCGTGCATTTAAAGGCACGTTGCGCGCAACGCGTCCCGATGAACTTGCCGCTGTGGCTATCAAGGGCGCGCTTGATCGTGTTCCTCAACTCGATCCGAAGGAAATCGAAGACGTCATCTTCGGCTGCGCTATGCCCGAAGCCGAGCAGGGGATGAACGTCGCGCGGATCGCCTCGCTGCGCGCCGGTCTGCCAATCGAAGTCTCCGCAATGACTATCAATCGGTTCTGC
>DATJWZ010000427.1:0-1302 GCA_035500795.1 Candidatus Eiseniibacteriota bacterium
CAGCGTGAATATCCGGTGGCCTCCATGCCTACCCGCACGCGGACTCCTCGCTGCTGCAGGTCACGATAGAAGCGCGCAGCTTCGCCATCGCTGTGACTCAACTGCCGTTCCCCGCACTCACCTGTCTCTTCATCAAACAAGACAATCTGCTGAAAGCTCGGGTGGTAATCTACTCCCATCAACAACATGCTCGGCTCCTTTCTCCCGAGCCTGCGGTCGTCAAGCAACCACAGTCTACTCGGGGTCAGGAGCCGACATTGTTATGCAATCATGTGGAGGCTAGCACCCATATTTCGCAAGCGCCCGCCTCCGAATCAGCCTTCAACGAGGGAGTCGACTGGAGGCCTTGAACTGAATAACTGGACGACTGAGTCGCGCCCCAAAACAAGAAACGAAAAGATGCCCAGAACGGTGCCGTAGGGAAATTCAAGACAACCGATTCCAGCAATGACCATACAAAATACTCGCCACTTCCGGTGCTTGATGCACCAAGCGGCGCGAAACCTGGCGGCCGACACGGCCATTGCGAGAACGAAGAATGCCACCCCAACGAAGGCGAGAATCCACCCAACAAAGGCTGGAGGAGGGGCTTGAGCCGGATTCGCGGGAGCTGGAGGTGAGGGGAAGCGGTTTGTGTTCATCATGATGCCCATGAACACGTATATGAGACCAAATAGTGAATAAAAAGCACTGACACCAGCCGAGACCAAGTAGCCAAGAGATAGCATCTTGAGATGTTCTTCATCAATGATGGATTGGCGGGTTTCTCCCGGCATGTACGACCTCCTAGAGGTTATCCCGCCAAATTATCTCATGTGGCGTGGTTCGTAATAAATTTCCGTGGGTCCTGGCTAACGCGGAAATCGGACAAGTGGATTTTAGTACGGGGACCTCGGCTTGGACGACCCATGGCATAATGTGGCCAGAAAAGGGGCCTTCGGCGGCCATTCCATGAGCGAAACTGAGAGCGCCATCCAAGCAGGTCGAGATGCCGTGGCGGGGGCGAGTGGACTACCTCGTTTCATACTGTTGCTTTCGCCCGGAGTGGTCGTTGCGGTGGTCAATTTTGTGAAGGCTTACCACACGCGAAGCATTTCCAACGCGATTGTTGCGGGCTTGCTCTGGCTTGTTCTCTATCCCTTTCTTGTTTTCCGGTATTCGCCGCGTCCAAAATCTAAAGTCTTACCTCTCCCCAAAACGGACCAAGTTCCTGATTAACGCGGAATCTCTAATGAGGTCGGACGTTGCAAGAGCTTTTTCTTGGGGTGTTGGCCTCCTCCGGGCACACCCGTGCGGTGTTTT
>DATJWZ010000428.1:0-8791 GCA_035500795.1 Candidatus Eiseniibacteriota bacterium
TACCAGGAGATGACCCGTGTCCCGCTGGTATCGCACGTGATCCGCGGGCTGATCAATCTCCGCGGGCAAATTGTTATGGCGGTCGACCTGCGCCGCCGGCTTGGCCTCGAGGACCGGCCGGAGTCCCAACTACCTCTTAACGTCGTAGTACGCACTGAGGATGGCGCCGTCAGCTTCCTCGTGGACGAGATCGGAGACGTGCTGGAAGTCGCGGAAGAAAAATTTGAACGGCCCCCGGAAACGCTCCAGGGTCAGGCGCGCGAAATGGTGCGCGGCGTGTACAAGCTGCAGGATCGTTTGATGCTGGTCCTCGACACGCAGAGGGCGATGAGTGAAACGGATGTGCCGCACCCGGTGAATTAACCGTGCGGACGAAGCCCGCGACTTCAGGTCGAGATATTGAAAGAACCAGTTCCACGACGAGTTCCTAGAGGAGAAAAACATGAAGAGTACGACTAGCAAAGCGGCGGCCCGGACCGACGTCCACAAGGACAGCGAGTTCGAAGCACAAAACAATGACTACGCGCGGCAGATGGAAGCTGTTCACGCCACTCGGGCGACGATCGAGTTCGAGATGGATGGAACGATTCGCACCGCCAACGACACTTTTCTGCGCACCATGGGATATACGCTCGACGAAATCAAGGGGCGCCATCACAGCCTGTTTGTGGGAGAGGCGGTAGCGAGGACGCCGGAATACAAACAGTTCTGGGAGAGCCTGAACCGGGGGGAAGCGCAGAGCAATACATTCAAGCGCCTCAGCAAGAGCGGCAAGGAAGTCTGGCTGGATGCGATTTATACACCCATCCGCGATCTGCAGGGCAAGCTCTACAAAGTCGTGAAATTCGCGAGTGATGTCACGCAAAAGAATCTGCGGTTGGCTGAGCAACTGGGACAGCTGGATGCGATTGACAAGGCCTTAGCAGTAATCGAGTTCCAGTTGGATGGCACGGTGATCACCGCCAATCAGAACTTTCTCAAGGCTTTGGGCTATACGTTGGACGAGATCAAAGGAAAACATCACAGCATGTTTGTCGAGGAGTCCTTCCGGACCAGCCCCGAATACAAAGAATTCTGGGCGAAGTTGAACCGGGGCGAATACCAGGCAGCGCAATACAAGCGGATCGGAAAGAATGGCCGGGAAGTCTGGATTGAGGCTTCGTACAATCCGATTCTCGACCTCAACGGGAAGCCCTTCAAGGTTGTCAAATACGCAACCGACATTACACCGCAAAAGGAAGCTTTAAACGCCATGCTTGCGGATGCCGCCATGCTGACCAAGGCGGCGGTGGAGGGAAAGCTCTCCACTCGCGCCGATGCCACCAAGCATTATGGCGACTATCGCAAAGTAGTCGAGGGCGTGAACGCCACCCTCGACGCGGTGATCGGTCCGCTGAATGTCGCGGCCGACTACGTCGACAAGATCGGCAAGGGAGAGATTCCTGCGAAGATTACCGACAGCTACAACGGCGACTTCAACCTCATCAAGAACAATCTGAACACCTGCATCAATGCGGTGAACACCTTGGTCGCCGATGCCGGGATGCTCTCCAAAGCTGCCGTAGAAGGCAAACTCTCCACACGGGCCGACGCCTCCAAACATCAGGGCGATTACCGCAAGATCGTCGAGGGTGTGAATCAAACTCTTGACGCCGTGATCAGCCCAGTGCAGGAGGCCGGTGCGGTCCTCAAGAAGATCGCCGGAGGAGACCTAACGGCGCAGGTGGTTGGCAGCTACCAGGGCGATCATGCCGATATCAAGAATGACATCAACGCCATGACCGAGGCTTTGCGATCGAGTATGCGGTCGATCTCCGAGAACGCTGGCTCCCTCTCTACCGCTTCGGAAGAACTCACGGCTACCAGCCAGCAGATGAGCGCCAATGCGGAAGAAACTTCCGCGCAGGCCAACGTGGTCTCCGCAAGCGCCGAGCAGGTCGACAAGAACCTGCAGACGGTCGCGACCGGAACCGAAGAAATGAGCGCCAGCATCAAGGAAATCGCCAAAAACGCTCACGAATCAGCCAAAGTTGCCACCGGCGCAGTGAAGGTCGCGGAAGAAACCAATCAGATTGTCTCGAAGTTGGGCGATTCCTCCACCGAAATCGGCCAGGTCATCAAGGTCATTACTTCAATTGCACAGCAGACAAACCTGCTGGCTCTGAATGCCACGATCGAAGCCGCACGTGCGGGAGAGGCCGGCAAGGGATTCGCTGTGGTCGCCAATGAGGTCAAGGAATTGGCGAAACAAACCGCGAAAGCGACCGAAGACATCAGCCGCAAGATTGAGGCCATACAGGGCGATACCAAGAGTGCAGTCAGTGCCATCGGCCAGATCAGCTCCGTCATCAAACAGGTCAACGACATCTCCAACACGATTGCCACCGCGGTCGAAGAGCAAAACGCCACCACAAACGAGATGGCCCGCAACGTTGGGGAAGCCGCGAAGGGCTCCGGAGAGATCACCAAAAACATCAGCGGCGTGGCTGACGCAGCCAAGAGCACGAGCCACGGCGCCAACGACTCCCTCAAAGCCTCGCAGGCTCTGGCGCAGATGTCGACCGAACTCCGCGACCTGGTTTCGCGCTTCAAAGTTGACAATGATGCCCAGGCCGCGGGCGCTGCGGGCCCCAAGCACCGATTGGCTAAGGCGGGAGCCTAGTTCCGCCAACGGCGGATACCGCTTCTTGCGCGGTATCCGCTTCTGAAGAATGAGGTTTCTATGCCTCCGGTCCGCGTTCTGGTGGTCGATGATTCTGTGGTCGTGCGCAAGCTATTGTCGGAAGCGCTTGCATCGGTTCCACAGCTCCAGCTTGCCGGCACGGCGTCGAATGGCGCCATCGCTCTCGCCAAGATTCCGCAGGTGAACCCCGATGTGGTCACACTTGACATCGAGATGCCTGGGCTCAACGGAATCGAGACGCTGACCGAAATCCGCAAGCTCTACCCGAGTTTGCCGGTCATCATGTTCAGCACTCTGACAGAACATGGGGCGGCGATCACGTTGGAAGCATTGTCTTTGGGGGCATCTGACTACCTGACCAAGCCGACCAATACTTCGAGCCTGGCAAGTTCCATGGCGCAGGTTCGGCGTGAACTGACCGCCAAGATCCTCTCCCTCGTCGGCCGCGATCAGAGGGTGAATTCTGCTCCGGTACAACACTCCAACCGCCGGACGTCTGCTGGTGCACCAATTGAAATATTGGCGATTGGCACATCGACGGGCGGCCCTAAGGCGCTGGCTGAGCTCATCCCACAGCTGCCGTCGGACTTCCCCGTCCCGATCGTGGTGGTTCAGCATATGCCTCCGCTTTTTACGCGCCTGCTGGCGGAGCGGCTCAATTCCCAATCGCAGATTCGCGTCAGTGAGGCTGAAGCGGGCTGTCCGCTGGAAGCAGGGCACGTCTGGATCGCTCCCGGCGATCACCATATGACGATCAGCCCCACGGGTACTCAAACCATCCTGTCGCTCAACCAGGATCCTCCAGAAAATTCTTGTCGTCCCGCGGTCGATGTTCTGTTCCGGTCGGTAGCCCGAGCCTATGGTCCACATACGCTCGCCGTGGTGATGACCGGTATGGGTTCTGATGGAGCGCGTGGCGCCGCGCACGTTCACCAGGCAGGAGGCGAAATATTTGTACAAGACGAGCCCACATCCGTCGTCTGGGGTATGCCGGGAGCGATTGTCAGTGCCGGATTGGCCGACAAGATTTGTCCGCTCGAAGAAATCAGTCAGGAGGTAATTCGCCGCGTGGGCGTGGGTCGAAACCAAACTTCGGCCGCGACCAATCGCGCCTGAATCTGACCGCTGTGGCCTGCAGCGGTGGATTTTCCCATGAGTGCCGCGACTACCGTGCCGAAACCCGATCCGGAAGAGCTGAAGGATCCCGCGTATCTAAAGATTCGCGACCTGATTTATCAGGTTTCGGGCATCTACCAGCCGGAAGAGAAACTTTATCTGCTGGCTTCGCGCTGTGCGCGCCGCATGGGCGCAGTAAATGCCAAGACACCTGCCGAGTATCTCGAGTTACTTACCCTGCGCGGAAATCGCGAGGTGGAATTACGCCTGCTGCTCAATGAAATCACAATTGGGGAAACCTACATGTTCCGCAGCCCAGCTCAGCTGGAAGCGTTGCGCAGCGTCATCCTTCCCCAAATCGTCCAAGCCAAAAGCGCCATCGGGTTCAAGAAATTGCGGCTATGGAGCGCAGGGTGTTCCACGGGAGAAGAGCCCTATACGTTAGCCATGTTCCTGTTGGAGGAAAGCGCAAAATTCCTCGCCGGCTGGACATTCGACATTCTGGCCACAGACTTGAACGACAACTCCGTTGCCGCCGCCAAGGCCGGCGTCTACGGAGAATACTCGTTGCGAAATACCAACGAAGCTCTACGCAAAAAGTATTTCAAACCCTTCGACGAGAAACGCCTGCAGGCCACGGATCAGCTGAAATCCATTATTCGTTTTGAGCGCGTCAACCTCAGCGAGGACAGCAAGATGACGTTTCTCAAAGGGTATGACGTGATTTTCTGCTGCAATGTCCTCATATACTTTGATCTGAATTCGAAGCGGAAAGTCACCCAGCATTTCTTTTCCAACCTGGTTCCCGGGGGATATCTCTTTCTGGGCCACGCCGAGTCGTTGTATCAGGTCGACGAAAGATTTCGGTTGCTGCACTTTCCGGGAGCGTTGGGTTACTTGAAGCCATCTGGCCTGGCTGCGATTGGAGGCAAACCGTGAACCGATTGAAAGAAATGCTCCCCAAGATCCAGCAGTTGGAAGAGATCCCAACGATTCCTACGATTGTTCAGCCGCTCGCGAACCTTCTGCAGCTTCCGGTCGAACAACTCGACATTGAGAAAGTAGTTGAACTTGTCTCCTATGACTCGACCATTGCCGCACAATGCCTCCGCATGGCGAACTCTCCACTCTTCGGCCGGCGAAAAACTGAGACGGTTCGAAGTGCGATCCTGGCGCTCGGCTTGAAGCGGGTTCAAGCGATCCTTCTCGGCTGCTGCCTGAACCGTATCGTGCCGGTGGGCAGGTGGGCGTTCGATGCGGTGACATTCTGGCGCCATTCTCTGGGCTGCGCTCTGGTCAGCCGCAAAATGGCAGGAATCATTGGTTATCCCGATCCCGAAAAGGCTTACCTTGCGGGCCTCGTTCACGACATCGGCATTCTGGTTAACACAGTCATTTGCACGGAGGAGTACCGCATATGCCTTCGGAGGGCCTGCGAGGAACGCGTTTCCCTCCACCGCATTGAAGAGCGCCTGCTCGGCTTTACACACTGCCAGACTGGAAAAATACTCGGGGAACGGTGGAAGTTCTCTGCCGACGTTATCGCTGTTATCGAAGGTCATCATAAGGTTGACGCAGCGCAGGAAACGGGCGCACTCGTGTCGCTGGTTCATCTCAGTGACCTGCTCTGCCGCTTGCGCGACTTGGGATACGGATACTACGAGGTGATGGGCATCGACTTTACTGGAGAGCAAGCATGGGTTTCACTGGTCAAGAACTTCCCCAGCCTGGCCAAGATGGATCTCGCGCGTCTTACGATGGACATTGATGGGGCTATGGGGGAGATCGTCGAACTGGTTGAAGCCGTATTCAAACCGCAGCCGAACTGAACCGACGACCTTCACCAAGTCGTTACAGCTTAACTAGAGTTCCAAGATCAGAGTGGGACCGCACTCAAGGCCAATCCAAAACCGAGAAGGACGCACTGTCGGCGAGCTACTGATTCAGGCGGATGGAGAAAATCAGAGGGAATCTATCGAACAGGAGTTTCACGTCAATCGAATAGTCGTTTGTCAGAGCGCGGAGACTATAGTCTTCCCCGACGATAACAGTCGGTACTGAGAGTTTGCATCCGTCGCCCATCCCGGCAATTTTGTCCTTGAAGTTGCCTGCCACCATGTTGCAAACCTCGCCAACCGCATCCAGCTTTGTATCCTCAACGCAGCTGAGGTCCTCGCCAAGCATTTTCGAAGCGATGAGGCTTGCTGAACTGGTGCTGCAACGTAGGCTGAGCAGCCCGCACACGGATCCGGCCAGTCCCACCATCGATGTAATATTGAGGCCGTTCTCTATCGCTGGTTCTGAACTCGACGTTAATTCCGCTGCAAGCATGAGTGAAAAAACTTCGCGGGCGGACAGTTCGAGAATCGAAGCCCAGGCTTTGTGCGCTTCCGCCGGGACCTGGTTTTCTTGCCCTGTGATCATTGTTTGCCTTCCAAGACCGACGATATTTGGGTGCTGACAAGATCGGGAGTGAAAGGTTTTCGGATGTAGCCGCGAGCGCCCGCCGAGAGCGCCTGCACCACATGGCTCTCGCTGCCTTCGGTTGTGATCATCACAACCGGAGTTCCCTTCGCATTCTCTACGGCGGGCAGATGTTTGACGAATTCCAGACCGTCCATAACGGGCATATTGATATCGCACAGGATCAAGTCCACTTTTTCGCGAGTCAGCACACCGAGGGCTTCCTCTCCGTTGGCCGCCTCATAGACCTGCGAGATGGCGAGGTTCGCCTGCCGTAAGGATCGTTCTACGATTTTTCGCATGACAGATGAGTCATCGACGATGAGCACCCGAATGTTCCCCATGAATGCCGCCCTTCGCAGCACCGACCGGGATAATCCCATGTCGACGCCCAAGTAAGTGTTCCTTATGAGATATCGGATGAAGGCTGGAGGACCTTTAACGGTCAGAGGCCCATCGGGCACTGTGTCGCGGCCGGGGCACCGCATCGGTGAGGTACGCGGCAGGAATCTGAAACCAGATGCGAAGGCGATGTTTTCGGGACGGTTCCGAAGTGGTGCGCAGGCCCGCAAAGCAAACGAGAAAACTAAGGGAAATCACATTCTTAGAAGACCCGAAAGTCGGAGCACAGTTGCGGCTTGAGTGGGCTCTGCATGCTGGCAGGCTAAGCCATGTACCGCGCGTCCTTTCCGGCAGCTAAGTTGCCAAGTAGAATTTCTCCGAAGGAGACTCAAAAGGAAGGAACCGCATGAATCGCCGTAAGTTTCTGAGTACCTCTGCTGGAGCCGCAATTGCCACCGGACTCCCTCCGCTCCCTTCATTTGCCCGTCCCGCGCGACCAAAACTGAAACCAATGGCGCTGGGTCTGAAAATCAGCCTGGATGATGCCCTTGAAGCTACGATCAAGCGTGTTCGGGACATGGGTTTTTCGAATTGCTTCCCGTCGCTCGACGACTACATCGGGAAGTTCACGAAGGATGCCGCGGAGCAGATCGGTAACCTTCTGGCGAAGTACGATCTGATCGCAACAACGGTCGAAGTCGTCGGCCCCGAGCCACTCGAGTGGAACTTTGTTCAAGGCCCCTCGACCATCGGCCTGGTGCCACCGAGAACCCGTGCCGCGCGCATCGATGCGTTAAAGCAGGTTTCGGATTTTGCGAAGCTGCTGGGTATCAGCCAAGTTCAGACGCACTGCGGTTTCATTCCAGAGAATCCGGCCGACCCGCTTTATCCCGGTACTGTCGATGCCATTCGCACGGTTGCACAGCACTGTCAAGGCAATGGCCAGTACTTCCTGATGGAAACTGGCCAGGAAACCCCCACTACCATGTCCCGCATTATTCGAGATGTCAACATGTCAAACCTTGGAGTCGGTTTCGACACCGCCAACCTGATCCTTTACGGCAAGGCAAATCCGGTCGATGCAGTCGAGATTCTCGGACCGCATGTTCGCAGTGTGCATGCGAAAGATGGAAAATGGCCAACGGATCCGAGCAAGTTGGGCGAAGAGGTGCTCATCGGGCAGGGATTGGTCGATTTCAAAAAAGTATTCACGAAGCTTCACGAGTTCGGGTATACCGGCGCGATCACAATCGAACGGGAAACTTCAGGCCCGCAGCAAATTGAAGACGTGAAGAACGAAAAGCGGTATCTGCAGCGGATTCTGGACGAAGTGCTGTCCTGATTGAGGAACTCACGTCCGGAACTGCATTGAAACTTACACAACAGCACACATGCTTTTGAAACGCGAGGACACATGAACCGTCGAGAGTTTCTGAAAACAGGGGCGGGAGCACTTTCAGCAATGGTGGTGCTCAATCCACGGACCGTATTTGGCTATGAAGCGAACTCGGCAGTGCGGCTTGGACTGCTCGGGTGCGGCAATCGCGGCTCATCGGTCGCCGAGTCGTTTGCGCGGAATTCGTCTGCACGAATCGTCGCTCTGGCGGATCTGTTTTCCGATAACCTCGCCGCTGGGGGGGATCGCTTCAATAAAATCAACACAAGCCTTGGACAGCCGCCGATTGATAGCAAGCTTCTCTTTCATGGTCCGCATTGCTATGACCAGCTTGCCAACTCGAAGGACCTAGACCTTATTCAGATCTCGACCCCGCCATATTTCCACGTACAACATTTAGAGGCGGCTGTTGCCGCCGGAAAGCATGTCTACTGCGAAAAGCCCGTGGGAGTTGACATCGTCCAAGCTAAACGTGCTCTCGAAATTGCAAAACGCGTGAAGCCGAACCAGAGTGTCGATGTCGGGTTCCAATGCCGCAGCGCGCCACCGATCGCCGCTTTGGCGCAAAAAATCAGGGGCGGCGCGCTAGGCAAGATTGCCACTGTTTGCGGCAATTACAACGCCCCGGCTTCCACGGAAAAGAAGCGAGACGGTGAAGGACAGGACGAGTATCGCTTGCGCAACTGGCTTTGGGACCGTGTCCTTTCAGGCGACATCCTTGTCGAACAGAACATCCACATCATCGACTTGTGCAACTGGATGCTTGGAGCGCATCCCCTGAAGGCAACGGC
>DATJWZ010000429.1:0-1400 GCA_035500795.1 Candidatus Eiseniibacteriota bacterium
GCAGAAAGGAGGGTCTTCCGGATTTGAAGTGGAATGGACACGACAATCAGGGTACCGCGGCTATTGGCTTCAACATTAAAGGTGCCTCCTAAAAGCGCACTGCGCTCGCGCATATCCGGTCGATGGCACTGCAGTCATAGAGAACTCTCGGAACGATTAGCGATAAGAGGCGATTCGCCTTTTGCGAATCTGTGTGTAATCGCAAGCTACACCAGCTACCAGGAATTAACCGGGATGCGCCTTAAGGGAGGCAACCCGATGACGGGAGCGACACTTCCGTAGGCCTACGGAACTCTGCCGGCAGGATTTGACGCGAAATCCTACCTGGAAGATCCCCATTACAAGCACGATGGAGAAACGATCGATCTCGGCGGAAGATCACTCAATGTGATCGCCACACCCGGCCACACGCCCGACGCGATATCCCTGTTGGATCGCGCAAACGGATTACTTTTCACGGGCGACACATATTACCCCGCGCCGATTTGGTTGTTCCGGCCTGAGACCGACTTGGATGCCTACGGCCGATCCATCCGCCGCCTGGCTGCGCTCGCGCCACAGGTCAAACTCGTTCTCGGTGCTCACAATGTTCCCGTGGCCAAGCCCACGGTGCTTACTGAGCTGGTTTCTTCGTTCGACGTCGTCCGCGCTGGCAAAGTAGTACCCACTCCTGATTCACCAGGGAGAGTTCGCTATAAAGTTGGCGATATTGTGTTCCTGATGCGCGCTCCCAACAAATAAGAGACCCGGAGCATTGCTTAGTACATGATGGTCGCCTCATCGGCCGTGAGTAGAACTCCGACTCAGATAGAGAGCCGGATTAGTACCAAATCGCTAGTGGCTACGACAGCAAACGGGCACGACTGCCCTGCCTCTGCAATAAAGAGACCGCCTTCGAGTCAAAGGAGACAAACTCCTCTGCACCGAGCCACTCCCCTTCGTAGGCAATTGCGCCATCCGCAAAATCCCCGCCTGCGTCGAGCGCGGACAAACCCGCCTCCACCGCGGTTCGATTCATTACTACATTAGCGCTCCTCATGAGGCGGCGAATCGCGTCGGAAACATCGGTCACGGATTTTTTGTAACCGCGACGAAGCACCCACACGAATTCACAAAGAACCGGCACTGGCACAGCAATGAGATCGGCTTCTGCCAAGATCTTTGCCGCTCGGCGGCCTTGATGAAGATCATCTTGAACGGCAGCGCGAATGAGAACGTTGGTGTCGGGAGTAACTTTCATTTGGCCTTCGCCCATGCCGCGGTCGCGATATCGTTCATCTCCTCAACGGTGAATTTCGGACCTCGTCGCTGTGCCAGACAACCAACGAAATCAGCAATGTTGCCGTCATGCCCCATTGCCCTCACAACGATTCGGCCATCAGGCAACTTGTCAGCTTCAA
>DATJWZ010000430.1:0-2096 GCA_035500795.1 Candidatus Eiseniibacteriota bacterium
CAAAGACGAATAGCAAAAGGATTCGACGGGCACTATAGGCGAGGATGCTCACCAAAGCGACGAGCAGGCCCGTCAACAGGACACTAAGCGTACGGTGGTCAGGAAATCGCATCGTAGATTTGTCGTAAGCGATGGATGGCCACAACTCCATCTCCGATTATTCAGCGCAGAAGAACGTTTGCAATCTCATAGCCACGGTATCGCACCAAGAGCTAAGTAAAAGCGTCGGAACCGCATGTTCCAGAGCCTCCGTGTATCCCGGCATGTCAGAACATTGACAGGCGGTTGGCAACTCGCCGACGTTCATCTGGCATTCAGTAGCCGCGAGAGCCACGTGAAGTCCGAGCAGATGCAAGGGACTTGCAAATCCAGATGCTGGCGACTGTGCTCTCCCTTTTCCTTTGGCATCACGATTGCACTTGTGGTGTTAGGCGGAGCCGCCTCTGCGCGACTACCTATACCAACTCCGCGAATGGAGCAAATCTTTTTCTAAAGGAACCGTCATGAGATCCGAATGTTCAGCATCACGCATTGTTTCTACCGCTCTGTTTTTCTTAGCTGGCGCCATCTCAGTGGTTGCGCAGGATGGCAAGCTCACGCTTCACGTCACTCCGAAGCAGGCCTACATCTTTGTCGACGACCGGGCCATCAGCGAAGCCAGCAAACATCGATCTTTGAGCCTGCCCCCCGGGGAACACAAGATCGAGTTGGTCAATTATGGTTATGCACCAGTAACCCGCAACGTGACAATCACTCCCGGAAAGACGTCAACTCTTGAGGTTGCGTTGCAGCCGGCTGGAGCGAAAGTCGGCGGCCCTTTCGGAGCCATCGCGGTCGAGAAGGCCGATCGGGATGCTGTATTGCTGAACGGGAAGACTCCCGACTTTTTCGTTGGACATGGTGATGAATTCAACACAGATTTCCTCTGGTGGAAGCAGGACTTGGTCGTTCCGCCCGGCGCGTATCAAGTGACGGTACTCGGCGGGGACAAAGAGATCTGGTCAGGTTCGGTCAATGTTCCTGCCAACCAACGCGTAATCATTGACGTTCCTAAGGGTGTCAAGAAAACCGTTTCCTGGAAGCGTGGAGAAAAGCTTCCGTCAGTCCCACGCTTCACAGCAGGTGTCGCTAGCGCAACCGTAGCCATTGCCAGGCCAACAGCGGAGTTGTCAACCACTGCGGCACAACTCAACTGCGGAGACAGTTCCCATCTGAAGTGGACTTCCAGCGACGCGCCAAAAGTCGAAATCAGTCCTGTGGGTTCGGTCGCTGCCTCAGGGGAACAATCGGTCACGCCCACACAGACGACCACCTATGACCTTACCGCGGTGGGCCCGGGAGGAAGCGTCAGTTCCAGCGTCACAGTTAACGTAAATAGCGCCGTGCACGCCGACGTGACCTTGTCGCCAACCGAAGTGCAGTACAAGCGCGTAGGCGACAAAATCGTGGAGAACGGCAGCGCGGCATTGAATTGGACGGCCACAAATGCTTCCAATGTCTCGATCGACCCTTTGGGAACCGTCGATACCAGCGGCAGCCGCACCTTGACTGTGGTTCCTCAAAAGAGCGACTTCGGCCCCGTAGATGAGACCGTCAACTACACGTTGAAAGCAACCAACCAGTGCGGGGGAGTCGAGACTCGAACCGTTGCTCTGCATCTTGTCGGTTCCATCGAGCCAGGGGCGCTCTCAATGCGCAGCGTCTACTTTCAAACCGACCTTCCGGGATCTCTAAAATCTGAAGCCGCCTTGCTGCCGAGCGAGAAGCAGGCGCTGCAGACGATTGCGGAGGAATTCAAGAAATATCTATCTTTCAAGTCGGATGCCCACCTGCTGCTCACTGGCTATGCCGACAAGCGCGGACCAACGGCCTACAATCAGCACCTATCCGAGCGTCGGGCGCAACTGGCCAAGCGTTTCCTGGTCGAACAGGGTGTTCCGGAAGGGAACATCGACACTCAAGCATTCGGCAACCAAAACAATCTGACCGCCGATCAAGTGAAACAACTGTTGGACCGGGACGCCGATATCAGTGCTGAAGCTCGTGGAAAAATCGTCAAGAGGCTGGGAAACATTGTTCTCGCCTATAACCGCCGC
>DATJWZ010000431.1:0-17478 GCA_035500795.1 Candidatus Eiseniibacteriota bacterium
AGAATCACTGCTGCAGTCAGCAACAGCAGGACACGAAAGGCTGCTTTGAATATCGGTCGGGCCATGATGATTTGTCCTCCTGATCGTTGGTGATATCGAGGGTGGAGACGCCCAGAAGGCTAGCCCGCCAAATACTAAGAATTGTCATTAGGGTGTAAAAGAATTGCCACATCGAAGTCTGTGTGGAAGGTGATACCTCCCAGCCTCGTTTGCTATGGATGAATCAATTCCTGGTCAACTCACTTTCAACCTTTCCGTCAACCGTCAGGAAGCGAATCACACCGTGGTCGTCCTCAAAAACCAGGCCCGTCCCTTTGGGGTTCACGACGGCTGCGATGAGATGTCCGTAGGCTCGCGGAATTCCGCCGTGCGTCGGCGTCTGATCGTAGCGTTCGAGTTGTCCTTCTTTCATGCCGTTCATGCTGACGAAGCGAATCGTCCCGTCTTCGTCTTCAAAAATCAAACCCGTGCCGATTTGATCGGCAATCGCGGCCGCGATGTGCCCATAACTCTTCGGTATGCTGCCATGTTGCATTGCGTATGTGGGAGAATCACCCCGCTGCGCCGCCGACGCTGCGAGGACAACCGTTGCATGATGCGTTCCAAAAAGATAGCCGCTGAAAACTAACAGGCAGCCGCACATCACCAGGAGGACCGTTTTCTTCATGAGAGGATGCCCCTTCGGAAATGGATGATTACGGGTCTTGCGCATTGTGCCTGAATCTTCGGTAAGCAAAATGCGACGGTGAAACACGAATGTGCCGCATTATTCGGATCGCGGAGACAGATTGTTCGATTGTCCCTACGGTTCTACGAGAATCTTGTGCATCATCCCCAGATCTTCATGCAGCAGAATGTGACAGTGGAAGACAAAGGTCCCCGCAGTGTTTGGATCGCGAAAATCCATTCGTACCTTCACACTGTGATAGGGATGGCCATTGCCCTCCCAATAAGGAACCTCAACGGTATCGAGCAAATCCTGATGGGGCGCGGGCTTGCCGTCAACTTCCAGGAGCTTAAAATGGATCTGATGGATGTGAAAGGCATGCGTTTCCAGTGCGCGGTTCTCGATCGTCCAGTCTTCGACCGCGCCGACTTTCGTCACGATGGCAGGGGCTTCATTAATGTCAAATACTTTTTGCTTCTGTCCATCCACAGTAATATAAAACTGGATCGGACCATTGGTCCCGCCGAATTCTTCCGAGAAATAAAGCTTGCGCTGCGTCATCGGCGTCTGTTCTGACAAGTTCGCAAACTTCAGCTGCCCGGGATCCGCCTGCATCGCCGGAGAAGGCGCATGCCACCCGCCAGTGGCAGTGTCCGTGAGTTGGATGGTGCCCAACGTCTGCGCCTGATCGGGATTGCCCGTGGGACCAGTATCGGCCGACTCCGTTACGAACGAGGCCGATGCGCCTGCAGCGGGAGCCTGAACAATGAATTCAGCGCGCCCGGCAGGTGGAATGGAGATTACTTTTTGGAGCCGAGTCTGCCCCAGAGGATAGCCGTCCATCGCGATCATCTCCATTGGCTGCGCCTTGCCATTCACCACAAATGCTAGCTTCAAAAAATCTTGTAAGGTCGCATTCGCCACTCGCCAGAATTGCTTTTCTCCCGGCTTCATCTGGATAATTGGCCCACCTCCGAGGAACGGGGCAACCTGGTAATTGATGGTCAGTTGATACGGTCCCGGAACCCACGGAACCAGGAACTGCTGGCGTATGACGAAAACCCGCTCCGTGAGGCCGGCGACTTCAGGACGGTACTTCTCCATACCTTCAACGATGAGCGCTCCAGCAGCACCGCCGTTGACCTGGAACTCGGTAAATCCGTGTACATGCGGGTGATACCAATAGAGACCCGGCGGCTCCTTGGATGGAATCTGCATGCCGTACTGGAATCCCGGCGTGCCTGGCTGGATCAAAGTATTGATTACGTCATCCTGATGGCATTTCGGTGGAACGTTCAAACCGTGGAAATGCACATTCGTCGAACTGATAGTGGCCATTCCCTTGTCGCCGCAAGCTGCCGGCGGCATGGCCATTTTCATCATCTCCGCATCTGCATTGTTGCGGTTCACAATGTCGAGTCCTAACTTGTCACCCGGATTCAATCGTAGTGTTGGCGCTTCGATAATCTGACTTCCAGAGGCATACTTGTAGCAATAGTGCGTATAGCCATAAATATCGACGGACTGCGCCATCGTGAATTTCGCCGCCAAGGTACCGTTTTGCGATACCAGGCTTGGAGCATCCGCAACTACGGTGCCCGTAGCCGGACGATCCGGACATTGCCCAAAAGCACAGATCGATGTCAGCGCCATGACCATCCCGGCGAAACCATGCTTTAACTGCGTGCGCATCTTATTGACTCCTGCGAAAACGTAATAATGAATGAAACGAACAATTTCGCGTACAGGCTCGACATCAACACCGAACGATCATTGAGACTTCGCGATACCGATCGAAAGCAGCCCGGTGCTGTTGGGATCGACAAAAGGTGATGCCGAATCTTCCTGGAGCGTGCATTTCCCGTTTGCCACGTTGAAGTGGAGCAACGCGATACCGGAAGTCGCGCCGAATTCGGCGACGTAGACACCTCCACCAGTTCCTGTGTCACTCACCAAAGCAGCGTGCACAAGGTATGACCACGAGGACGACTGTCCGCGGATCGGGCCTGACTTGCAACCGTATTTCAGCGTGCCGCTGTTCTTCTCGAAAGCGAAGGCTGTCACAGCATCGCCCTGCGTGTCGACGACATACAAAACTCTCTCGTCCGGGCTGAGGAGAATATTGCTCGAACTGATGCCGTTCTGTGAGCCATATACCTTTGTAGTTGTGAGTTTTCCGGACGAGATATCGGAGACCTCGAGGATTACAGCAGTCGATGTATCCCCAAAAATCACATAGTGCCCGTCGGCAGTGATCTGGATTTCGTTTGGAAACGTTGCATCCTTCGTCTTCACTGTAGCCGTTGAAAGTTGGGCATCACCATTGGAAACGGGCACGCCGTTGGCAATATTGAACGACTCGATGGAACCGTCGGTGTAGGTGACAACCATCACGGTTCCCTTTGTCGCCATGGCATTGATGTTGCCGCCATTCACTCCAGTCACAACCGTGTCGCTGATGAATGTCAGGCTGCAGCCACCCTCAATCGAAAACGTAGCGATAGTGTTTGAATCGGTAAAACTCGCGTAGAGGTATCCGCCTTGCGTGACAAGCCCAATACCATTCGACTGTCCCGTATCGGTGGCCGATCCGGAGGCTACCCCTCCTAAAGTCAGCGTGTTCACAGCGACCCCGGCGATGCTGCCGCTGACAGCTTGCGAGATATAAACACAGGGCTGTTGGCCGTCACTTGCTGAGAGGACGCGATTCGCGCCGAAGTATCCGCCGCCGATACCCCAACTATGGGTGTTCACTTGTGCTTGAAATGTCAGCGTACCGTTCGCGCCCACGGAGAAGAAAGAGGCCCCATTGGGCAAGGGAAACCCGATGTCGTCGTTCGTGACCACATAACGGGTCTGCGCAAAAGAAATGCTGCCAGCAAGACAGACGATGACCGCAATCGCAAGGAAGGCGTTCGCAATTCGCATACTACACCTATGAATGTTCTAGCTTTTGCAGGAGACCCCAGGGAAGATACCCCACTGCTAGACAATGCGATTTACCTTACCAGATGCGATCGTGAAGACAGCAACATTTTTCGTCGCACCCGTAGTTTCTTACGCGAGATGTGCAAGAGATTGCAGCAAAGATGTACTAGAAGCGATCATTGACTGTGCTTCGGATATCGGATACGGAGCTCGCACGCCTATCCTGCGAGCAAGGCCACTCCAGCCGCAACCATCATCGCTGCGAGCCATCTGCGACGATCGACTCGCTCGTGGAGAAAAATCTTCGCGGCGAACGCGTTTCCAATGAAAGTCAGCGATGCGGCTGCAGGAGCAACCAGGCTTACATCTCCCCACGAAAGCGCAAATAGCAGGCTGAAAAATGCCACAGCCATCGCCGAAATTCCCATGAAGAAGCTCGGAGTCGAGAGTACGCGCGTGACCACACGCCACAATCCATACTGCTTTAATAATTCGTGAACGTCGCCGACTTGCTTCATCGCGCGGGACATCAAGACATCTCCCACCACGGAGAAAAACACCACGACCAGGATTCCGCTCCAGGTATAAAGGTGCCTCATCGTTCTGCTCTCATGGCAGCGGGTACATCGCTGTTGGCATTTTGTGTGAAGGATGTATCTCTGTGATGAGGGTGCGCAGTAAGGGCCTCGCCGCCAGCGACAAACCCGACTCCTCCCGCGATGAGAGTGATCCCGACCCAACGCGTAATACTGATGTGCTCGTGCAAGGCAAAACGTGCGACGAGGGCGAGCAATACGTATCCAAGGGAAGTGGCTGGCAACACATAGGTCAGGTCCGCCCAGGATAGAGCGTTCATGTATGCCGCAAAGAAAGCGAGCAAAAGAACAATTCCGATCGACACCCACGGATTAAGAAACGCGAGCAACAGGCTCTGCAGGTGATGAATGGAAATATTTCCAGTCTGCTTCATCCCATGCGAGAGCATGGTGTCCCCGGCCGCCGCAAAGACGGTCACTCCCGCCAGGACTAAGTACTTGCGAAAAGTCACTTGAAAATCAGTTCTCAGTTGTCAGTTCTCAGCAGAAATCACTCCGGTCGGCCTACTGATAAACCGAGAACTGAGAACGACCCGTTAGTCGGTCATTGCTCCAGCGGGTGCAGAAGCGGCTGCGGCAGCGTGCTTCTTCACCATTTTGTTGCGTGCGGAACGCAGCTTCAGGAATGTTTTCGCCTCTTTGTAAAGCCGCTTCCGCTCGCTCCCATCGAATGCCGCTTTCTTCAAGATGCGGAAAACAGCCTTTGGACGGAAATAATATTCGTCGTAGAAGCGGTGCACCGCGCCAAGGATGTCGTCCGCGGGTAATCCGGGATATTGAATGTGGGCCAACTGGTGTCCGCCTTCGTCAACCATCTTGTTATCGCCGACGATAAAGCCGTTCTTCACCGCATGGTCATACAGTTCAGTCCCGGGATACGCGTGCGCCACGGAAACCTGGATCGTTTCGACATCCAGTTCCTTCGCGAACGCAATCGTGTTGTTGATGGTCTGATGCGTCTCGCCTGGCAAACCCATGATGAAATCGCCGTGAATCACCAGGCCGAGTTTGTGACAATCCTTGGTGAACTGGCGCGCACGCTCGATCGTCGCGCCCTTCTTAATGTTCTTCAGAATCTGCTGGTCGCCAGACTCGTAGCCGACGATCAACAGCCGGCATCCGGCTTCTTTCATCGCCTTCAGCGTTTCATAGTCGGTCGTTACGCGCGAGGTGCAAGACCAGGTCAATCCAAGCGGCTTCAGCTTGGCGCACAGTTCAATCGTGCGTGCCTTCTGAATGTTGAAGGTGTCATCGTCGAAAAAGAACTCCTTCACCTCAGGCCATTTCTGCTTTGCTTTGGCCATTTCAGCGGCGACGTCGTCGGTCGAGCGCTTCCGCCACGGATGTCCGCTCAGTGTCTGAGGCCACAGGCAGAAGGTACATTGCGCCGGGCATCCACGCGTGGTGTAAAGCGACACGTACGGATGCAACAGGAACGGCACGTTATATCTGGTCACATCCAGATCCCGCTTGTAGATTTCGGTCACATGCGGCAGCGCGTCCAGATTCTGGATCTGCGGCGCGTCTGGATTGTGTACGACCTTTCCGTCTCTCAGGAAAGAAACGCCTGTAATATCTTCCAGCGGCTTGCCGTTTGCATAGTCCACGACCGCGTAATCGAATTCCTTGCGGCAAACAAAATCGATGTCCGGGCAATCGCGCAGCGATTTCTCGGGAAGCACGCTTACGTGCGGGCCCACAAAGGCGATCTTGATGTTCGGATTGACATTCTTGATCGCTCGCGCGAGACGAATGTCCCCTGGAAATCCAGGGGTAGATGTGAACAGCACAAGGAACTCATAGTCCTTGGCGATATTGATGGTGTCCTCGCCGGAGACGTGATGCGGCGGCGCATCGAGCAGCCGCGATCCCTCCAACATGCCCGCTGGATAAGCGAGCCAGACCGGATACCAGAAGCTTTCGATTTCGCGAGTCGCGGGCCAACGTGATCCCGCTCCTCCGTCGAAATTCTCAAACGATGGAGGGTTCAAAAAGAGAGTTTTTAAAGGCATATTTGGTGTGTCTTTATTTTAGCATCGGCAACGGTGCACAACACCGCTGTCACCCGTGCTCCTACAGGTTCCCCTTTTTAAAGATTGTGGCCTAAGTACTTGATTTAAATATACCTAACACTCGTTCGAAAACCAACATATAGGGATCGAACTTGTCATTGGATGCAGCAAACGGTCTTTAGGTGCTGCCAGTGGGAGGCTTACCCCGAATACCGGAAAAGCTGATTGGCCAAAGCACCCCACCTGGCCTTCGCTTTACTTCCGTGTTGGGAGTCCTCGCTTCGTGACAAGGTAAACGGCAAAGCTCCCGAGCCAGTGACCGCCTTCGTAATGTTCTCCCGTGACGGCGGCTATTCCGGCGCGCTCGTGAGCTTCGGCGGCAGCGATGATGGCCGAGCGACGTTTGTCGTTCTGGGGCAAGCTGACGGCGATGCCCTGCAGCATCCAGGCCCGGCTCAGGTTCAGGCCATCGAGGTGCGCGAGTTTCGGATCGCTGGGATCGGGTGATACCACCGGCTCAAGCCATCTCCCCCCGGAATTCGAAATCTGTGGCATGAACATTTTCAACCAAGTCGCAAACTCAGGACCAGAAAGAACGCGGCGCATTACATCAGCTTCTCCCAGACAGGGTGAGAGAAAATCCTCACCCGACGGTTCGTACGCAAGCGGACAGTTTTTGTCATTCAGGTAGAACTGCTTCGCCTTTGATTGGAGCAAGTCGGCAAACTTTTGATTCCCCGCTGAACGGGCATAATCGAGCATCAAGCCCAACCCGAATGCAGTCTGATCGTGCTCTCCGATTCGCACAGGATTCCCGAGTTTGGGCAGCCAGGCATTCAGACGGTCGAGCACAACCTGCTCCAAGGGACGCAGGTTTGCAGACATCTCTTTAGCTTGCGGATCATCCCACTCGCGCAGTTCAGCCGAAAGTTGCAGGAGCCATGCAAGCCCATATGGACGTTCGAAGCTGCTACGTCCTTGTCCTTGGAGATACGCGGCTTCTTGGAGCAGATTTCGCGCGCTGAGGCTTTCGCGCAACGCGTCGCGAGCAGATTGAACAAAGGTCCCATCCGGAAAAGTACGGACCAGTCGAACCAGCAGCCAGTGCCCATGCACCGAAGAGTGCCAATCGTAGCAACCGTAAAATGCGGGAGTGAGTTTGCGCGGCGGGGCGACGTCTGAGTCGCTATTGAGCGTGTGGCTGATGTGATTCGGATATTCCTTGTGAACGCACGCGAGAGCAAGGTTCGCAAAGCGCTCGGCACTTTTGGCGTCGAACATTGGAGATCTGGGTTGTTGTGCGGCCACGGACAGAGGTAAAACAAAGAGCAGAAGGCAGATTGGCAATCTCATCGGCAATACTTTAACTGCACGATAGGCAATCCGCACTTCTCGTTTTCGCAACTTCCTCCAACACCGGCACCGGCGAAGACTACGATTTCTTACAAGGGTCACACTCACGAGGACTGTAGTCACCCTCCAGAGAAGTCAATCGGCCTTGTCACTCCGCTGGCGCTGCACCGCGAAGACGTGGTACGAGGCTGCATCCCAGGCGTTGTGAATCCCGGTGAAGAGTAAAACCAGCGCCGCGGCGCCCACACCGAAGATCGATCCTTCTTCATGCAGGGTCGCTTCATAGCCCGATGCCGAAAGCAGCAGGTAGGCCGTGAGCGGAAATAAGCTGTGAAAGAGCCAATCCTCGAAGACGGGCTGGTATGCGCTTTGTCTCCGCATGCGGCGAGTAACGAGCAAAGTGTAGATGAGTCCACAAATGCCGATCGCCGTCACGATGATCACGGGGCCGTAAATGCTGTGCCACGGCGCAGTGAGGATCGCGGAGAGCAGGAGCACAGTTCCGAAGTGAACGATGTTCGGTGTAGCGAAAGCCTCGCCAGCCTGTCTCTGCTGCTGCTCACTGGCCGTGCTGACCACGTCAGCAACAAGGGCCATCACCACGAACTGCAGTCCGATCAAGGCTCCAGCAGAAGATCCGACAATAACGAAAAAGTTCGCCCATCCCGTGAGTGCAATGAAATTGTTCATCCGTTGCTCGCGGTAAAGATAACCCACTTGCGGGAACTGGGTCACGCCTAAGATTTCAGCGTGCTGTGTTTGCCCGCATCAACCTACTGTGACATAAGTCATGGCTTTCCTGACTGGCAAAGTGCAGTGTGTAGCAAGAGGTCGAAGGGATGAAGGCCAAATCACCGCTCAATCCAAGGCATCCGGAGCGTATTTGCTGGGGATGCCAAAAGTATTGCTCTGCGGACGATCTTCGTTGCGGCAACGGAACGATCCGCACACAGCATCCCGTGGAATTGTTCGGAGAAGACTGGATGCAATGGGAGTTGAGCGAGTCCGAACCTGAAACACAGATAGTGAAGATGGAAGAACTCATCTGAGGTCTAACTCTACTGTCCTCTTGACCGAAGCCAAGGACCTCCGTAGTCGCGGGGGAGTGCACCTCTCTCAGATTGACTGTTTCGACACGATCCCAGGTCACCTGTCGAGAACCGAGACTCGAAGCAAATGAACCTTTGACCGCGTTCACAATCGGGGAAAAATTGTAGAAACAACATCCCCAAAGATTCTCCAGTAATCGTTCCAACATTTTGACGGATACTGGGACTCAAAGCTTCATGTCGTCGGCGACGGATGTAGCTCACTCCCGCACTGTATATCCCGCTCGGTCCTCTCGGCCATGGACCCGGATTTTCTTAATCGCAGGCGTGATCGCACTTGTACTGATTGCAGTCGGCGCCGTCCTCTGCGGCAAGTTCTGGCCGTTCTCTGAAAAGAGCGTGATTGAAGATCTCTCGGAAGCCACTGACAGCTCCGTCACCATTCAGAGCTACCATCCGACCTATTTTCCTGTTCCCGGTTGCGTGCTGTATGGAGTCGTATTTCACCACGGCAAACGGCAATTTGAACTCATCACGATACGAAGGCTGCGCATTGTCGGTAGCTACAGCGGTGTTCTTCGACAGTATGTGCCCCGCGTTATCGCAGAAGGCGCCCGAGTGATTATTCCGCCATTCGGCAGCAACACGTTATTTCATTCGCGACACTCGAAGATTGAAATCGGCCAAATTGTCGCGAACGGCACACTCGTCCAGTTTGCATCGAGCGATCCTCACGAACACCCGTTTACCTTCGATGTTCACGATGCGCTACTCACGGACGTACGTTGGGCGAGCCCAATCGAATACCGGCTCAAGTTCCGCAATCCGAACCCGCCAAGCGAAATCTCTGTACACGGTAAGTTTGGGGCGTGGACGGATGGCCATCCTTATGACACCCCGATCTCAGGTGACTACACCTTCGAGAAAGCCGATCTGAGTACTTATGACGGCATCGCGGGGACACTGAACTCAGTAGGCAGATTTGAAGGCGTTTTAGAACACGTCAATGTTGCTGGAACCACCGACACACCTGATTTTGAAGTGACGTCGGGCGGACACAAAGTCGATCTCAAGACCCAGTTCCAAGCTTATGTGGACGCCACAAATGGCGACACGTTTTTGAACCACGTTGAAGCCAGGTTAGGGCATACGACTGTGTCAGTGGAGGGCAGCGTCGCACACCATCAAGGCCAGGATGGCAAAGTAGCGCAGCTCCATTTTAAGTCGCGCGATGGGCGGATCGAAGACTTCCTTGAACCCTTCATCAGCAATCCTCGGTCTCCCCTGCTTGGCCCGATATCCCTTGAGGCACGCGCTGAGCTTGTTCCAGGGGATGATCCATTTCTCGATAAGCTTCACATTGGCGGCGAATTCCTCATTAACGAAGGCGTTTTCACTCACCCGGACACGCAGCTGAATGTGGACAAGCTGAGCGCGGGTGCACAGGGCAAAAGCAAAGATACTCCCGATGACGTAGTAACCGCCTTGAAGGGAAAAACCGACATGGCGCATGCTGTGGCTAATTTCTCAGATCTCGACTTCCGCATTCCGGGCGCCCACGCCAAGCTTCATGGCACCTATAACGTCGAAAACTACAGAGTTAATTTGCATGGCAAAATGCACGTCGAGACTCAGATTTCGAAGACTTCCAGTGGAATGAAAGCATTCTTCCTGAAGATGATGGATCCACTTTTCAAGAAGAAAACGAAGGGCGAGGTCGTGCCTGTGCACATCCTGGGAACGTATGACAAACCCGATTTTGGCTTGGACATTGCGAACGGCGGCAACAAGCAGGCGGCGGATAAATGATGGTGGACCTGGCCGGGATCGAACCGGCGACCTCATCGTTGCGAACGATGCGCTCTCCCAGCTGAGCTACAGGCCCCTGCAGGATGGATTGGCTGCAAACTGGGATTTTATCAGTGATCGATAATCCGTACCAATCCTCAGCATTACACCCCCGTGTGCCACACGCCAGAAATCGTCTTGACGAATGCCTGCTTGGTGCGTCTAACTAGCACTATCGAGGACGTCTGGGGTGGTTTCCAATGTTTGGGCAGCTAAAACCTTCAGAAGGACGCACACAACGGAGCGTAAAAACGGTTTCGCTCGTTGCGCATGCCCTGCTGCTCGCCTGGATGCTTCACTCGCCGGAACCAATGCTCCTGAACCCTGTTTCGGTCGCCCTGGGACAGAATGGCAAGTCCGTAACGCGCCTTTACTGGTCAAGTAAAACGCCGGATGACAGCAGTCACAGTTCTTCTGATCTAGCCACGCAAAAATACAACCGCGAGCGCTTGGCGAAAAAACTGACCTGGGCCACTCCGGCTCCGCTGCCAAAATTGCCCATGCCTTCAATGCCGTTGGCGAAAGTCGAGAAGGAAGACACATCGCAGACACAGACGCTCTCGGCCGTAGGACACGGTGCTCAGGCCGGATTACCGTACGGCACTCTGAACCGCGGCCAGTTGTACGGTGATGAGATCCGTCCAGCACTACCCATTCAGACTTCTGACCCCAACGTCTATCCCTGGCAGCTGCCGACGGCTCCGGGTAACGAGGTCATCGAGATCACGATCGACGAGCGCGGTGAAATCGTGAAGAAAACCGTTCTGCAGAGCCTGGGCGAGGACATCGATACGAAGTGCCTGGCAGCGCTTGAGAATTGGCATTTTCATCCCGCAACGCGAAACGGTACTCCCATCCCCTCGAAGCAGGACGCCATCTTCCCATTCCACGCCCGTGGCTAGACCAATCCGCACCGCTCGACAACCGCTATAATGTTGGTGTGAGTCTGAAAGCAGTTGAGCAAGTCGCGTCAGCGGATTTTCCTACGCGCTGGGGAAATTTCCGAATCTACGGCTTCCGTGGTCATGCCGGGACGGACGGAGACCAGCGCATCGAAGAAGCCGTCGCGCTCGTCATGGGCGATATCACATCGACCCCGCCTCTGGTTCGAGTTCACTCTC
The DNA here is from genome assembly GCA_035500795.1 of Candidatus Eiseniibacteriota bacterium. GTDB lineage: Bacteria > Acidobacteriota > Terriglobia > Terriglobales > Acidobacteriaceae > Sulfotelmatobacter. Next base: position 11,575 of record DATJWZ010000431.1, read on the forward strand.
AGTGCCTCACTGGAGATGTTTTCCATTCCCTGCGTTGTGATTGCCGCCAGCAACTCGAGCTATCCCTTTCCATGATCACCGATGAGGGCGCCGGAATCTTGATCTACGAGCAGCAGGAAGGTCGCGGCATAGGCCTCATGGCAAAGCTGCAGGCCTACGAACTGCAAGACGCCGGGCTTGACACCGTGGAAGCTAATGAGCGGCTCGGTTTTAAGGCCGACCATCGAGATTTCACTCTACCCTCCGAGATCCTTAAAGCTTTGGGCGTAACGCAGGTCCGCCTTCTCTCGAATAACCCCGATAAAGTCGAAGCCCTCGAACGCGACGGTGTCCGAGTAATCGAGCGCGTTCCATGCGAGGTCACACCCAGTCCTCATGCTCAGGAATATCTGCGCACAAAGAAAGAAAAGCTGGGACACTTGTTCACTTCGAGCTAACGTTGGATCTTTCGTTATTCTCTAAACCGACACCTTTGACACGCCGCTAATACCCTCGTGCACCTGTGCGCGTGCCTCGCAAGCTCGACAGCAACTCCCTTTTGTTTCTCGCCGGCAAATAATGGAGCGCAGCCTGCGCAAGGACAACGTAGGCGCGTCGGGCGGAAGGAACCCTTTTCAGTACATGAAGATGGCGCTTCACGGTTTCTACATCCCCGCGCGCAATGGGTCCGCTGAACGCTCCCGCAGCGCCAAACGATGCATAATTAGCCAACGTTTGCAGAAGAATAGGGATCGCACGGCGTTGAGCCGATCTCTGATTGAGACCGGCAAGCTTTGCAACCCTTTCGCTGGCTGCCAGCAAAGACGTAAGCAATGGCGAAACAAACGCTCCCCAGGCATGATACGCAGCTTTGTCATACTTACGGATCGAGTAGGTAACTCCTTTGAGGTCACGAACAATCTGGCGTGCAACGCGGACAGCAGCAGCGTCTCCTTCGATTACAAAGGGCACACCGCTCAGAGACGGCTGTGAGCCTGCCACAAATGTCATCAGTGGGTGGACAGACGCCGCCCTTGCTCCTTTTCTCTGCAAACCTTTGAGCTCATCGCTAGTGAGAGCTCCGCTCGAGTGCAAAGCAATCAATCCTTTTGCGCTCTTCAGGTTCTTGGCAAGTTGCGTTGAGACCCTGGCAATTTGAGAATCGGGAACGCAGAACCAAATCACCCTCCCGTTTGTCACCCGCAAAGTGGTCTGCAAACTTGCGCCGACTTCTCGCGCCAGGGTCCGCGACCGCTTCACAGAGCTCGATGTGCGCCGGCTGAGTACGATCTCGATTGGGTATCCGGCTCGCCGGAGGGCGATCGCAAGCGCCGAGCCGAGGTTCCCCGGTCCGACGATCGCGATTTGTGGTCTCCCCGCCATGCGGGGAGGATAGCAGAAGCGAACGTCTCACTTTGGTCTGCACAAAACACATTTTTGTTGTTGCGTTCGGAAAATTCGTTGTAGACTTCGCTCGCTAAAAGAGCACGAGCCACATGGAGGTGTCCTTGTCAGCCGCCCGTCTGGTTCTACTGGTAAGCTTGCTCACGCTGCCCGGATTTGCCCAACGCACAACCTTAAATCCCCAGCTTCCCGGCCGAAATTGGTCTCTGGGGCCCGAAATTCGGCCTGAACCGCCAAGCGAGTCCGACCTACGAGCGCTGAGAATTCAGACAATCCGCAATGACGTTGAGCAATTGTCCGCGCTCAGTGCTTCGTTGCAGTCTGATCTCCAGCAACTTCAGAAGGGAGTGCTGCCGAGCGGTTTTTCTGAGACTCTGAAAAAGGTGGAAAAGCTCTCAAAGAAGCTCCGCCAGGAAATGGCACCGCAGTAAGGGGTCCTTGCGTCGACCCTGGCCGCATCTAGGCCGTGCTTTATATTGAATGGCATGGCCAAATCCAAGTCTCGCAAGAAAAGAACGACCGCGCGTCTGGTCTCGTCACGCGTCGTCTATCGAGGCCCGGTCTTCTGGGTCACAACCGATCATGTTCGGGAACCGGGCGGAGTGGAGGTTCGGCGTGACCTGATCCATCATTCGGGCTCAGTCGTAGTGCTTGCGGTCGATGATTCCAAATCTGTTCCTCGTATTTTGCTCGAGCGCCAATACCGGCATGCTGCGCAAGGCTACCTATGGGAACTGCCGGCGGGCCGCATCGATCCTGGCGAAAACGAACTTAAAGCCGCAAAGCGTGAACTGATTGAAGAGACGGGCTATCGCGCTGAGCACTGGCGTCGAGTTTTCAGGTTTTATGCCAGCCCGGGCTTCATGGCTGAAACGATGGCAGTATATTTGGCGACCGGCTTGCGTCGCGGCGAAGCTGAGCCCGAAGAAGACGAAGTGATCCAGATTCGGATGGTACCGTTGCCCACCGCTGTAAAGATGGTTCTCAGTGGCACGATTCGCGATGCCAAGACCATTTCGTCGGTGCTGTGGCTCGATCACAAGGCATATCGCTCCACGATAGAATAGAAGGCGATGCTTTGCGGTGAAACCTCGTTGGTTGCGCTGTTCGGGATCCTGGGTTGTACGCAATCTTGCGCCGCACTTTCGGTCGCGAATGTCTTGACAGCGCAAAACCCTCCGTCCCAAAATGCATCTCATTGACTGCGGGCACGTCCTTCTCCCCCTCGAGCCAGGGCGTGCAGAAAGAGGGGCTCGTGGAACGACTGAAAGGCACAGTGAAATGGTTCAATAATGCCAAGGGTTACGGCTTCATTGGACGCGCGGATGGGCCGGATGTATTTGTTCATTACAGCGCCATCAGTTCTGAGGGTTATAAGAGTTTGCAAGAAGGGGACCAAGTAGAGTTTGAGATCGCCGAGGGCCAGAAGGGTCCTCAGGCGGCGAACGTCGTCAAGGCTGCATAGCCCGTGTGACTTGGCAACCTGCACGGTAACGTTCATTGGGGCGCGATCACTACGCGCTCAGGGTGACACACCGGGAGACTGTCACCATCGTCCCTCAGCAGCCGATTTTTCTCGATCTGCTCGGGGAAGTCGAGCCTTCGCTTCCTGACAGATATCGTTCCCGTTTGCCTCTCTAGCCGCTGCCCGTAATCTGATTTACCCTTGTTTCTTCCATGGACAACAAGGCGATTGCAAATATCCTCTTTGAAACAGCCGACCTGCTCGAAATTGACGGCCAGGATTCCTTCCGCATTCGTTCCTACCGCAACGCGGCTCAAGCGATCGAGAATCACTCCCAGCAAATCAAAGAAATCATCGGCGATCCCAAGCAGGTTCTGGCGATTCCCGGCATCGGCAAAGGCATGCTCAACAACTTGAAAGAGCTGTTCGATACCGGCAAACTCGCGGTGCAAGCAGAACTGCTCGAGAAGTATCATCCGTCGATGCTTCAACTCCTGAAAATCCAGGGGCTGGGACCAAAGACAATCGCGCTAATCTGGAGCGCCTACAAGGTCAGTGACGTCGATGGCGTCGAGAAGCTCGCGCGCGAAGGCAAGATTCGCGAACTGCCGCGCATGGGCGAGAAACACGAGGCCAAGCTGATCAAAGCAATTGAAGACTATCGCCGCATCGGTGGACGCTTCCTGATCGACGCAGCGGAACTCGAATGCGAGAAGCTCACATCCTATATCGAGAAGTTCGACGGCATCGACAAGATCACCCCTGCAGGCTCGTTACGCCGGGGGCGCGACACAGTTGGCGATCTCGACATTCTTGTGACCGGCAAGGCTTGCTGCAGTGAAGCAGCTCGGCAAGAGGCAATCTCGTATATCGCAAAATACCCGCCCATCATGGACATCATTGCCAGTGGCGACAACAAGATCAGCTTTCATTTACGGAACGGCATACAGGTTGATGTACGTTTGCTTCCGCCGGAATCGTTTGGCGCCGCCATGCAGTATTTCACCGGATCGAAAGCGCATAACGTCGCCCTTCGCCAGCGCGCTCTGAAGATGGGCTACACGCTGAATGAGTACAGCCTCGCCACCCTGGAAGGTGAGAAGCCTGTTGCCGGCCGAACCGAGGAAGAAATTTACGGCAAACTGAAGCTCGATTACATTCCTCCGGAGATGCGCGAGAACCTCGGAGAGATCGACCTCGCCCAGAACCATTCCCTACCTGAATTGATCACGCAAAAAGATGTACAGGGCGATGTCCACATGCACACTGTCGAAACCGACGGGCGCAACACGATCGAGGAGATGGTCGAGGCAGCCAAGGAACGCGGTTACAAGTACATGGCCATCACCGATCATTCCAAGAATCTGGCCTTCGCGAACGGCCTCGACGATAAGCGGGCCCTCGAGCACATCCAGCGCATTCGCCAGGTAGGCAAACGAATCGAGGGCATTACGGTCTTCGCGGGCATCGAAGTGGATATCCTCGCTGATGGTGATCTCGATCTTTCCAACGACGTGCTGGCTCAGATGGATATTGTCATTGCGAGTGTGCACTCTGTGTTCAATCAGGAGCCGGCCAAGATGACCGACCGCCTGCTGAAGGCAATCGAGAACCCGAATACGTCGCTCATCGGGCATCCCACCGGCAGAATTCTTCTCCGCCGCGACTCGTATGGCTTCGACATGCACGCTGTTCTTACCGCCGCCGCGAAGCACAAAGTCGCCATGGAACTGAATGCTTATCCCGATCGACTGGACTTGAATGACGTGCATCTCCGGCAAGCGAAGCAGCATGGGGTCAAGATCGTGATCAACACCGATGCCCACCACACTTCGCACATGGATAAGATTCGTTTCGGCGTGCTGCAGGCGCGCCGTGCGTGGCTGACCAAACAGGACGTGTTGAATACCCTGCCTGCGCAGAAATTTGCCAAGGCGCTGAAACACGCTTGGGTCTAAGTTTGTGGGCGCCGGTAGACCGCTATTGCGGCCAAACCTGCTAACCGATATAGTCCTTTGCCAACAAGTGCGGAAGGCCTAGTTTCAGTTGTTGCCACGAGACGGCGCGGCCAACGATCTGAAAATGCCATTTCAATTCTTCTGAGGTGGACCATGTGGACTTACGCACAAAAGACAGGTGATCTCTTATTCAACGGTCAGCTTGTCGGCGCCGGATATTCAGGATTCGATAACGGCAAGAACAATCCCTCCATGCAGGCCGTAGCTGACCTTGGGCCGATTCCTCAGGGCGAGTGGACGATTGTCGGACCGCCCATCAATACCCCGACTCACGGGCCTTTCGTCCTCAGGCTCGAGCCAGCAAACGGGACGAACTTGTTCGGACGCTCTGGCTTTCTAATGCACGGCGACTCGATCGAAAGCCCGGGCACCGCCTCTCATGGCTGCATCATCATGCCGCGGAATATACGCGAGCAGGTCTGGCAAAGCGGGGATACCGCCCTGCAAGTCGTGCCTGACATTCCGACGCAAGACATTGATACGAGCGCAGCCTAGCGGGCCATAGTTGTAGAACGTCGCATCAGAGCTACAGCCTGGCGTAGAATCAGCAGCAGGAACAGTTGAATGTCTGCCAATCCCCCTTCTACGCCTATTCCTCCCGCGGCGGAGCAACCGGAACCCGAAAAGGTCCCAGCCGGGCCGACGATCAATATTGGCGAGGAATACGGAACCGCGAAAAAGAATCTGCCGCCTGCCAAAGTTGTCCTGATTGCGGTTGCTGGTGTCCTGGTTGCCGTTCTATTGGCTTCGTTCATCAAACGCGCCAAGCCTCAGGGCTCGGGATCGCTCGACAATGTCGTGGCCGCAGAAGTCCCCGGCCAGAACACCACGCTGGTCGCCCTGACTTTCACTCTGCACAACGGCAGTGACAAGGCTCTATATGTGCGCGAACTGCAGAGCAGCCTAAAAGCTCCGAGCGGGGATACGACAGCCGACGCGGTCTCCGCGGTTGATTTCGATCGATATTTCCAGGCCTTTCCCGACCTGAAGAACGGATCGCAGCCAGCGCTGTCACCTGAGACACGTCTCGAAGTTGGC
>DATJWZ010000432.1:0-5406 GCA_035500795.1 Candidatus Eiseniibacteriota bacterium
CAAGAAGACTAGGGACACGACGAGCCAGATGACTGGGAGAGTGTAGAGGACGCGTTGGAGGACGGTTTTCAGGGGCGGTCGTTGGTCGTTGGTCGTTAGTTGTTAGTCATCGGCCTTCAGTTGGTGCATTGCGAGAATGCCTCTCCACGTTCTCGAGTTCGACAAGATTGTAGGGATCCTTCGACTACGCGCGACGGTTCGCTTTGCTCGCCGTCGTGCTTCGCTCAGGATGACACGTCTCTTGAAAGTACGTCGCAACTTCAGCGGCTAAAGCCGCAATCTTAGAATTACTGCAACGCGGCCCTGAAGGGCCGCTCTTCCACGTTTCTTCGCGTGCCCTTCGGCTGTGCCGCTTCGAGGCGTCATTGTCGCTCTAATCGCCGCCCTGTCTGGCAACTTCGGCTTCGCCTTCCACTCTGGCCGTCTTCTCGATGCGAACCTTCGAGATGCGGTGTCCTTCCAATTCCTCTACCGTGTAGCGGCGGCCTTCGTATTCGAAGCTCTCACGGGCATCCGGAATTCGTTGCAGACGGGCGAGGATGAATCCCGCGAGTGTTTCAAATCCGGTATCACGTGGAAGAGTCAGGCCGTATTCCGTTTCCAGGTCGCGGATATTTACAGAGCCATCAAGCACCATGACCGATTCGTCTTCGAGCGCAGGCTCGTTGGGTGAGACGTCAAACTCATCTTCTATATTGCCGACGAGTTGCTCGAGAATATCTTCAACCGTGATCACGCCGGCGGTCGATCCGAATTCGTCGACGACGACTGCGAGATGGCGGCGGCGTTCCTTGAATTCCGAGAGCAGTTCCGCCAAGACCTTGGTTTCCGGAACGACCACGACGTCGTGCATGATCTGGGCAATTTGCATGCGGGAGATGCGGGTTGCGGTGGACTGGCCGAGATTACTGAGGCGGAGACGCATCCAGCGCATGAGGTCTTTGTAGTAAAGGACGCCGACAATGTGCTCGGGGCCGCGCTGCGGATCGAAGATCGGAATGCGCGAGTGTTGTCCTTCGACGACGCGGCCCAGGGCATCGTCGAGCTGCAGATCGGAAGGCAAAGAAAAAATATCCGGCCGCGCGACCATCACCTCTTTCACGGTGATGGAATCGAGTTCGATGGCGCTGTGGATCATCTCTTCCTGAAATTCGGGGATCTGCCCGAACTGGCGGCTGGCGGTGACGATGAGCTTGAGTTCGTCGGGGGAGTGGACGGCCCCGCCACGGCGCGTCAGCTGCGCGCCGAAGAGTCTCAAGACCAGCCCGCCGGAACGGCGCATAAAGAAGAGGAGGGGCCTTGTCAGCGTGAGGAACGCTTCCATCGGAGCGGCGACTGCCAGAGCTATCTGCTCCGCACGTTGTAACGCCAGCGTCTTCGGCACCAGTTCGCCGAGGATCACGTGCATGTAAGTGATCAGGGTAAAGGCGATGGCGATCGCAATTCCGTGCGCATAGACCTCGAGGTGGGGAAGGCGCTGCAAGAAATGAATGCCACCGACCAGGCTGGCGACCATGGGCTCGCCGATCCAGCCGAGCGTCAGACTGACCATGGTGATGCCGAGCTGAACGCCATTGACGACTTCGTCCAGATGTTGGTGCAGGCGCTGGACGGTGCGGGCACCAAGGCGTCCGGCCTCGATGAGCTGCTGGATGCGGGTATCGCGCACGCTGACGAGCGCGAATTCCGCAGCCGCGAAAAACGCGTTGGCTGCCACGAGGAGAAGGATCAGAAAGATCCGGAGCAGCACGAAGGCGAACATGGATGGGTCATTTTAGCAAAACATGAGGACTGGGGAAGTTCTCTGTACTCAGTACTCGGTACCCAGTTCTAGTAAGCGAGATGGTGACGGTCGTTGCGGGTGCTCAAAAGGCGTGCGTTCCGTCACAAAATTACGTTCTGTTTCGCGCTATCCTTTTAAGAGGTTGAGGGTCTAAGTGGAAGAAGGCGCAGGGTCAGACAACGTGGCGCATTCATTCCGCAGCGTAGGCAGCAACTTTCCGGAACTTATTCAGCAGAGGCCGCGTATTAAGCAATGAGAGCGGCAGAATGGCTCCCAATCTTCAGCTGGCGGTTAATCGAGGAGGTTTTGTGAACGGTAACGGCAATAATGGCAAAAAGAAGCGTCGCAGACTGATTATTTGGGGGAGCGTGGTCGCGGTGATCGTGCTGGTGATCGCGGTGGGCGTCATCATCGCAAAGAGCGGCGGGACGAAGATCGACCCGTCGAAGCTGGCCAAGGTGGAGAAGGGTGACCTGGCCAAAAGCGTCGTCGCGACGGGGAAAGTTACGCCGATCACCAAGGTCGAGGTGAAGTCGAAAGCCAGCGGCATCGTGAAAAAGCTGCTGGTGGACTACGGTGACCGGGTGAAGGCAGGACAGCTGCTCTGCCAGCTGGATAAGATTGAGATTGAGGCGCAGGTGGCGCAGTCGAAGGCTGCGTTAGAAGCTGCAGAGGCGAATCTGACGAGCTCGCAAGCAGACTACGAACGAGCAAAAGTGGATGCCGAAGGCCCCGATGTTCCTCCCCTGAAGCGTGCCTATGACCGCGCGCAAAACATGGCTAAGGATGGAGTTGTGTCGGCCTCCGCGCTGGATGATGCGGAGAAGAACTACACGATGGCGGTGAACAAGCAGAACGTCGCCAAGGCGCAGGTTATCGTTCTCAAGGCAAAGATTGCGCAGTCGCAGGCCGTTGTCGCGGAGGATCAGGCGAACCTGAAACAACTGGAAGAGCAACTCAGCTATACCGATATCGTTTCGCCGATCGACGGGATTGTGTTGTCGCGCGATGTGCAGATGGGAGATGCCGTTAGCTCGATCCTGGTGTTGGGATCGTCGGCAACTCTGGTTATGACCCTTGGCGACACCAGCGAAGTGTATGTGAAGGGCAAGGTCGACGAGAGCGACATCGGCAAGGTTTATCTCGGACAGCCGGCTCGAATCAAAGTTGAGTCGTTCAAAGACAAAACCTTCCAGGGCAAGGTGACGAAGATCTCTCCGATGGGCGTGGAGAAGGACAACGTCACGACGTTTGAGGTACGCGTGTCGATCCAGAATCCGGGTGGCGAGTTGAAGGCGGAGATGACCGCCAACGCCGAAATCATCCTGGAAGAGCACAAGAACGTGTTGCAGATTCCGGAAGGCGCGATTTTGTATGACAAAGACAAAAAAGCGTCAGTAGAGATTCCGAATCCGAAGGCGAAAGACGGCAAGGATAAGATCGCCGTCAACATCGGTATCTCAAATGGCGCCAAGACTGAAGTGCTCAGCGGGCTGAAGGAAGGGCAGGAAGTGGTGCTGCAGTAGAGACGGGCTTCCGGCCTCCCGCCATCCGGCTTCCGGTTCAAACGCATATCCGTGGTAGCGGAAGGCGATGGCCGGAAGCCGATTGTGTTTAGAACAGATCCCAGGACCTGGGATTAAGGACTCGTAACCGGCAATGACTCTCTCGGAAATATTTCGGCAAGCGGTAGCGACGTTCCGGGCCCACAAGATGCGGACGTTCCTCACCATGTTCGGGCTGGTGTGGGGGATTGCATCGGTGATCATTCTGGTCGGGCTGGGACGAGGATTCGTCGTCGACCAGAAGAAACACATGGAGACGCTGGGCAAGGACCTGGTTATCGTGTGGGGCGGACGGACGAGCCAGCAGGTCGGCGGACGGGCCGCCGGGCGCGAGATTCGGCTGAACGTGGACGACGCCGAATTGATCCGCGATGAGTGCTACATGATCAAGAACGTCAGCCCCGAGCTGCGGAGAACGATTCCCGAAGTCAGCCAGTTTAATTCGGCGAATCGCGGCGTGGTTGGGATGTGGCCTTCGTATCAGGAATTCCGGTCGCTGAAAGTGTCGGAGGGCCGGCTGATCACGGATGAAGATGAGAAAGAAGGGCGCCGGGTATTAGTTCTTGGATCGAAGGCGTACCGGCAGCTTTTCCCCGGACAGCCGGCGCTTGGCGCGACCGTGCTCGTAAAGAGTCTTCCCTACTCCGTCGTGGGCGTGCTTGCCGAGAAGAAGCAGAATTCGAACTACAGCGGTCCCGATAACGACTATCTGTTTGCTCCATATGCGGCTGTGTCGAGAGACTTCCCTCCTCCGGAGAAGCCGGGCGCCGGCATCACGCGTGGCTATCTGGACGACATCGTATTCGAAGTAGCAAATCCTGAGGAGCATGAAGAGGCTGTGCTGCAGGTTCGGCGTGCGGTCGGGCGTGTACGGCACTTCGATCCTCTGGATAAGGACGCCCTGTTCATCTGGGACACGATGGATGGGGCGAAGCAGTTGGCCAAGATTTTCGATGTGGTAACGCTGTTTTTCGGATGCGTGGCGATTGTGACGTTGTGCCTGGGCGGCATTGGCGTGATGAACATCATGCTGGTTTCTGTCACGGAGCGCACGCGAGAAATTGGCACACGCAAGGCAATGGGCGCCACGAAGCGCGACATCCTGCGACAGTTCTTTGCCGAGTCGGCCATGTTGACGGTGGCCAGTGGGCTGCTCGGATTCACGATTGGCATCGGATTGTGCGCGGGCATGCAGGCGCTGCCGTTGCCCGATTTCGTTCCGCATCCGATCGTTTCGCCGATTTCGATTATTGTTTCGATCCTGACACTTTCGTTAATTACCGTGACCGCGGGCATGTATCCGGCCCAGCGGGCTGCGGATATGACACCCGTGGAGTCGCTGCGATATGAATAGAAAAAATCAAGGTTTCAAAGTTTCCAAGCTTCAAAGTTTGATCGCGCTGTTCTTCCTGTTCACTGCAAGCGCGGCCTTCGCATGGCCCTCTCCGCAGGGAACGTTCGATAAAACTCTTACCGTCACCGGGCCCGTCAATCTGGAAGTGTTGACGCATTCCGGAGATGTGCGGGTGCATGCCGGCGCATCCGGTACTGTGCAAATTCACGGCAAGATTTTTGTCAGCAACAACTGGTTTTCCGGTGGCAAACGCGAAGGCGATGTACATGCCATCGAGCAGAATCCGCCGATCCGCCAGGAAGGCAACAACATTCACATCGATTACGTCGATGCGCACAATATTTCGATCGATTACGAGATCACCGTGCCGGTAGACACTGCCGTGCGCACGCGTTCCGGTTCGGGAGATCAGGAGATCGAAGGAACCAAGGGAAATGCCGACGTTCAGACCGGGTCCGGCGATGTGAAGATCGCCAAACTGAGCGGCGAGATTCGGCTCCAGACCGGTTCTGGCGACGTTAGGGCGAGAGAAGTATCCGGTTCGGTGAAGGGCGGCACCGGTAGCGGCGACGTTGAGATTGAAGAGTCTGGGCCCGGAGATATTGATCTGCATACTGGTTCCGGAGGCGTCACAGCGCGCGGCATACAAGGCAGCTTCCATGGAGAGACCGGCAGCGGGGACATCACGGCCGAGGGCAAGCAGA
>DATJWZ010000433.1:0-1821 GCA_035500795.1 Candidatus Eiseniibacteriota bacterium
GACCAGCTTGGATAGGTCATTGGAGAGCCGAATGCTTCGGTCCAATTCTTTTTGGAGAAGTCATAGAGCATCAACCTGAAAGCAGTCGTCTTCGTCATGGCAGCAATGAACCTTCCATCCGGCGACCACCGCGGCGAAAAGAAATCACTTGAGCCCGGAAGGGCGAGAACACGCTTGGACCTGATGTCGACGATTTGAATCGGCTCTTTATTCCTGACATCGGCGTCGGCGCCGAATATCAGAGAGTTTCCGTCCGGAGACCAGTTCGCATCGACCTGGGTCTTTTCACTCGGAAGTATCCGCTGCGCCTGCCCTCCGTCGCTCGAGATCACGTAGATATTGAAGGGCGCGTCGTGAACACGGGCATTGAAGGCGATCTGTTTTCCATCAGGTGACCAGCGCGGCAGAAGGACCCGCAACGGAGCAAAGGTCAGCTGAAGCCGCTCACTTCCGTCGACTCTGCTCCGCCAAAGCGTGCCATCAGGGTAGGAAGTATACGTAACCCATTGACCGTCTCTTGAAAATGCAAGACCTTCCGCGGAGATTCCGGAGAAGTAGGGCACGAACTGTCCGCTATGCGAGTCATAACGGATCACTTCGGCCCGATTCGATTCGCCGATGGCAAAGATTTTCTTTCCATCCTTGCTCAGTGATGGGGACATAAAGCTGAAAGGGCCGGCGGTCAACTGGATTGGCTTACTATCGCGATGTCGCCAGCTGAACCGCTTGTCTTCCGGCAATGCCCAAAGATCGATTCTAAGCAGGGCAGGATCGCTCCTGTTCTGAAAGATGAAGAAGCGGGCGTCTGAAGTCCATGCGCCGCAACAACCTCCAGTTATGCCGTGAAGCCGCGTCCCATCCATGGCCGCCTCCATAATCGTCATTGAATCGACGCGCTGATCGAACTCGGCGAATCGGAGAGTCCGTCCATCCGGGGAAACTCGAAAGCCGAATGGGATAGCGTCCGTCGTCATGATCTTTCGGCCAGAGGAGCCATCCCGGTTCAATGAGTACACGTTGTGATCGGTGCCATAGATGATGGTCTTGCTGTCCGCGCCAAACTTTGCATCCATGATTGGAGCTGTCTCAATGTGGCGAGGTGATCCTCCGACAACCGACTGCACCCAAAGCGATGAAGAGTTGAATCCATCGTCATTCGCGATCAGAAGCTCGGTTCCATCTCTCGACAGATCGAGTACTCGCGGCTGCTTGAGCGGCACCGCCAGAGGGACGGCTTCTCCACCCGTGACCGAAACTTGAACGATGATAGAGCGCTGGTCGATCAACGTCTCGTTGAAATAGATTCGCGAACCGTCCGTAACCAGCGCCCCTACGCCGCCTTTTCCCTGACCGTCATTTGTCAACTGCGTGAAACGCACGACCCTCGGCGCAACCAGATCGCGGCTAACAACCCTGAACGCCACACCTGCGAGCAGCAGTATTCCAGCCAACAAAATCGAGTAACGTAGCATTCGAGTTCGAATGCGCGATTCACGCCGTGTGTCCTCCCTGACAGCATCCTCAGGTAGTGAGGTGGAAGCTCGCTCTTTGCCACCGTTAAGGGCCTCTGTCGTTAACGGAGGGTCTTGCCTGACCGTAGCTCCCGGCGGTGCGATGGCCACTACCCGGTGCAGCAAACTGGTGTCAGTCACATCGGACACCCATTCCGAAGTGCCGATGAAGCGATAGCCAATCCTCGGAAGAGTTTCTACAAATTTGGGATGTTCGGCGGAGTCTTCGAGCGCCTGCCGCAGCTTTTTCACTGCGGTGTTCACCGCATGCTCAAAGTCAACAAATGTGCCTTGCGGCCAGAGGGCGGCG
>DATJWZ010000434.1:0-13767 GCA_035500795.1 Candidatus Eiseniibacteriota bacterium
TACGAACAGTCGCTACCGTTTCCCGATCGGCGCAAGGAACTTCCAAAACGACTGGAATATGCATGGCCCTGCCCATCACTGTGCCATTGGATTGGGACATATTTCCGCAAAACTGAAAAAGCTAGGTGCTCTGCTTGGAATGAAACTCATACAGGTATGTTGAAATCAGCGGCGCCGATGGATGCATGAGCGTCGATTCCCTTAACTCCGTAGAGTAGGCTGGCAATCAACCGGGCGTTTTGTGGCGCACGACTTTACTCCGTGCGCAGTGCTTGGATCGGATCCAATTTGGAAGCCCGCTCCGCGGGTAGCCACGCCGCAAGCAGTGCCACGGCGAAAAGTATCACGGGCGCGCAAGCAAAAACTGCGGTATCCCACGGCTTAACGCCAAACAGGAGGCCGGCGATTAGGCGGCTTAGCCCAAAAGCTGCCGGGATGCCCACCGCAATGCCAGCAAGGGCCAGATTGACGCCGTGCCAGACCAGGTGTCTGAACTGGTCCGATACAACGTTGCCTTGATCTTCTTCTAATTTGGGTGGGACGACTTATGCGCCTGTGACGTAGCGGTGTCGGTTCTGCGCCAACAATCGTACAAATACTCCCAATGCTCATCGGGGCCGTGCGAGCGATGCACTGTGGCCGTGCGCTTCAGCGGACCGGAGAACGCAATTTTGTAGGATGTCTCAGGCTCGAGTGCGCCTTTGAGCCAGGCCTGGGCTGAGTGCTCCGAATGGATCTTTACGTTCCGAGGCAAGTCCTTTTCAAGCAAACTCCTCAGGCACGCCGGTGTGGCTTCGCAGCAGGTCGCGCTCTGTTCTGGCGTCGCCTGTCTGCGCTCCAGGTTCCTGATAGCGCCCGTCAACTCCTGGTGCTGGTCTTCGGGAGCTGGGAGCGTTTCGTAGTAGCGGAGCAAAGGCAGGGCCGATGCGTCCTCGATCGGCATCAGGATCCACCAATTATTGTTGCGGTCGGGAAGGTTATTGAAAAAGGTCAGGAGTCGCCGTGTGTTCTCACCGCGAGTGTGGGAGAGAAAATCATAAATGAAGTGGTTGAACACCACCCGATCCTGCGGTCGATGGCCCGTTTCGAGCCAGCGTAGCAGATCCTCCTGGTCCGCCACGCTCATTTTGTCGCGATGTCCAGGGTCGGGAAATACCAGCATGAATTGCAGCGTGACCGGGATCCAAATGTCCCAGTAGCTGCGGAAGCGTTGCCCTTGGCGGGTCTCGATGTTGCCTTGCATGAGCTGCCATTGCATGTATTGCGAGGGTTCGGTCGCGAGTAGATCGAGCGCGGCGGACGCGAACTGGCGGCCATAGTGTCCGAACGCGTTAATCAGCGCCTGGTGCCGCAGCCACGCATCTGACTCTTTGTGCAGGATGTTTGACCAGTAACTGATGGTTTCCGGTGAGCGTAATCCGAGGGACTTCAGAGCAATGACACGGCCCATGTAATCGCAACTTGGACTGTTGTGTTCATACAAGCTTCTCAGATCCGAAAGCTCGGCGCGTTCCTGCCCGCGATCGGGGCTGGGAGGAAAGTAACCCAGCCAGTATGCTGCGAGAGCTTCGCGCACACCGCAACCTCCTTTGAGGATCTTCAGCAGATTCGTTCGAGTGCGTGCGTCGGGGGGGACCAGACTCCAGCGCTCGTAAATCTCGGAGAGGACCGGCATATCCTGGTCGGCCAGCGTGTTCTCGGCCAGGTTATGGTAGTCGCCTTTTTCCTGATATCTCTGGATCAGACCTATCGCCCGCTGCGTACCGATATTCCGTAACGCCTGAAGAACGATCGCCTGCTTGAGTTGACTGCCGCTGGAGAGATGTTGCTCAAGGAGGTCGACGGCGTGCTCTTGCTGGCCTGACATCACCAAGGCGTATACCATCGTGAAGACCAGTTCCTTGCCGCCGAATCCCTTGGGCAAGTCTGGCGGCTGCATATACACGTTGCCGCTGTTGAGCGCAGAGTTGAGAACAGACGAGAATAGGTTGTCGAATTTCTCCCATTCGGGATTGTCCTGGTGAAGCACGACCAGCGCCGAGCGGGCCAACATCACATCCAGATAAGCAGCGTGTCCGTCCTGAACGATAGCCGCGATCTGCTCGGTCGTGATCTCTTGAGGAGCTCCAATCTGCACGGTGCGCAGGAGCCGCGGAGTGGGCGATCCGTCCTCAGCCCGGCCCGAAATGGAGATGAGCAACAGCGCCATGACGCTGACGATCAAGCGCTTCACTTTGTCTCCGACTCGGAATTGTTGAGAACGATGTTGCCCACCAGATGGAGCGGCAAGTTGCCCAGTAGCTCGGGCGGCGAGGCCTGCTGGCCTGATGGGTACGCGCTGATGCTGATCCGGTAATAGTCGGTCGGCCCTTCGCCGCGCATCACCTTCTCTGTGGAGCGCAGGGTCAGGCTTTGCAGCTGGAGCGACTCGGGCAGATCATTGGCCTTGCAAGAAAGGCTTTGCGCACCCGCCGAGACACACCACCGCTTCCACGCCTCGGTGGTGCAGCGGCTGCGAATCTCCTTGAGTTGTTCGTCAAAGTTTTCCAATTCGTAACGGATCACAACAATCGATTGGCGCGATTCCGCGGCCGACATGTTGTCGCCAAAGCGGTCCAACCCCAGTTCGATCAGGTGCTCCAAGAGGCTGTCTATCGGAGCATCGGCGGGAAACTCCGCCCGAATCCTTTGCGCGAGCTGAAAGCTGGGGTCACGCGGCTGGCCGTTGATGGAACCTTCCGTGTGAATCATCCTCACCCGTTCCAGTTCCTTCAGCTTGCCTTGATTCTGCTGCACGTATTCGCGGATCAGCTTCATTTGCTTGTCGAGCTGGTCAGCCGCACTCGATGGCTTGAGCGCAGACACGGCGACTCCGCCCGAGACGACGGCCGTGGCTGGACGCAGCTCTGCTTCACAGGCGCCGGTGATGGTAATGACACGCGATGGGTACGTCTGGCCAATCTGGGCGAAGGCCGGGATCAGCAAGGCGTGCCACGCAATCATCCAGAGCAAAAGCCGCCGACGCCGACCGGCACCCGTCCCACGAAAGACACGCTGACTCATAGTGTTTCTCTATCAAAATAGACACCAGTTCACCATTGTTTTCGCGGGGCAAGGCTTACTTTCGTTTCTCATGCGGACTAATTGTTGTGACCGGGGTTGCGGGGATAGAAGATAGCATGTGTTGCCTACCTAGCCATATGCGCACTGCTCAGTGCGATTCTTTTATGGAGCCACATCAAGGCGTCCAATTCTCCTGCAGTCCGGGAAGCTCAAAGATTGCTGCCGTCCTGTCGATGAGTGCTATCACGATGTTACGCCAGGCTGAGTCTGACCACCTTGAAAACGAAGGCGAAGCCTGGCAGCGTCTCGCAGCTTCTATTAGAAC
Source organism: Candidatus Eiseniibacteriota bacterium (assembly GCA_035500795.1). Taxonomy (GTDB): domain Bacteria; phylum Acidobacteriota; class Terriglobia; order Terriglobales; family Acidobacteriaceae; genus Sulfotelmatobacter. Next base: position 3,389 of record DATJWZ010000434.1, read on the forward strand.
GTGAGGACGACTCTTGCTCGGGCGTGCCCTTCTTCTACGTAAGCGATAGCACCGGCGGTTTCAGCCAGCGGATAGCGTCTGTCGATCACTGGGGTTAGTTTCCCGGCCTCGATTAGTCCGCAAAGGGTCGTCAGGTCGTCTCTATTTATTTTCGCAACAAAGAATTTGAACTTCGGTCGCACGAATGCTTTGAGCAGTCGGGCAAATACTGCCCACAGTTGCTTAGGCGCTCCCGCCATGGCACACTTCCCACTCGGACTCAGAACGCGGCTCATCGCTGACAATGTGCGGTTTCCCACGTTATCGAGAAGCAGGTCGTAACGTTCGCTGTCCTGAGTGAAGTCATCGCGGGTATAGTCGATGACCCGGTCCGCGCCGAGGGAGCGCACCAATTCAACATTCTTCGTGCTGCAAACGCCAGTGACGTTAGCGCCAAATGACTTCGCGATCTGCACGGCAAAGGTGCCGATCCCTCCCGCCGCACCGTTAATCAAGACCTTCTGCCCCGCCTTAAGGTGTCCTTTGTCGCGAAGCCCCTGCAATGCGGTAAGCCCAGCAATTGGCACAGCAGCCGCTTGGTCGAAGCTCACGCTTTCCGGCTTCCGGACCAACTTGGCTTCGGAAGCACAGGCGTATTCAGCGAAGGAGACGAGAAGGCTCTCTGGCGAGAGGAATCGGCTTACGATTTGGCCCCAGGGTTCCGTCTTGTTCCGGATGAGCATACGATAGTGCCGCGATTCGAGATCGGCTGTGGCCTTCTCCACATCTTCTACTTCAAATTCAAGCCACGCTTGCGGAATGGGAACGTTGTCGGGCCAGGAATCGCTACCAAAGCAGGATTGCGCAGCCTGCGAAAGAGGCCACAGGGCGAAGTGCTTCGCGCCTTCAAGGCTGCCCGTATAGAGATAGCCACCGGGTTCCTCTTTGAAAGGGATGCCGAGGGTGTCACCATACAGCGCGCGGCTGCTAGCTACGTCGCGGTCAATCGGACCGAAACCCGCAATGAACAGAACCTTAGTGCCTATCTCCGCCATGACGGCCACGTCCTCCAACATTTGAAATACCGATCATTGCTTATTGTTTGATGCACGTCGGGCAATGTTAACGATGCGTTTTAAAAACGAAAACCGGGCGAGGGGGCCAACTTTCGCGAATTCACAACGACGGGGCGTCCACAGCTGCGGAGCGCGAACGAAAAACCCGACATCAAGGGCCGCCGCAAAACGCAGGGTCTTTCGACTGCGGGTGATCTCTGCGCTGGGCGCGCAAAGATCAAGCCTCGCTCGGGATGACAGTTCGAGGTCCCGTCCTTTCCAGACAGTGCAAAGGGCGGGCTGCTTGCGTCATTGACATCATACTAAGACATCTATATAAAGACATCTAAGTATGCCGAAGACCGATGCCCTGCAAGGTTCGCTCGATTTGCTCGTGCTGAAGATACTGTCGCGGCGACCGCGGCTTCATGGATACGCCATCATGGCGGCTATCGCCGATACATCCGACGAAGTTCTGCGCGCGGAGGAGGGTTCGCTCTATCCAGCGTTGTACCGGATGGAGGAAGCGGGCTGGATTCGGGCGGAGTGGATCAAGAAGGATTCTGGCCGGCGGGCGCGCGTCTATGAACTGACCAGCGCAGGCAAAAAGCAGTTGGGCGTGGAAGAGTCGCGATGGCAGTCCGTCAGCCTCGCAATCAATCGGGTGCTGCGGGAGGTATGAGATGCCGTTGTGGTCGCGTATCTGGAATGCCGTGCAGGGCGAGCGCTTGAATCGGGAGATCGATGAAGAGTTGGAGTCTCACATTGAAGAAGCGATTGCCTCAGGACGTGATCCCAAGGAAGCACGCCGCGCATTCGGGTGCACGCTGCGTGCCCGCGAGGCGAGCCACAGCATTCGTGTCGCCGGATGGCTGGAGTCGCTTCTCTCCGATATAAGTTTTGGCTGGCGGCAGCTCTGCCGCAACAAGGTCGCGTCCGTGGCCGCAGTGCTTTCGCTGGCCCTTGGCATTGGCTCCTGTGTCGCGGCGTTCCGACTGATTGATGCCCTGCTCTGGCGCCCGCTGCCCATCTCGGGTTCCAGCAGGCTCTATGTCCTCTCGCGCAAGTTGACGGGGCCCGAGAGCCAGCCTATCGAAGACGGCTACTGGTCCACGCCGGACTTCAAACTCATGCGCGAAGCGGCGAAGGATCAGGCGGATCTTATCGCTATCAGCGCGGCCGACCGCACGGACATCACGTGGTCTACCGACGACGAGATGGAGAAGGCGCACGTCGCTTATGTCTCGGGCAACATGTTTCCGCTCTTCTTCCCGCAGTTGGGCCTCGAGACCACGCTGGGACGGCTGTTCGCTCCCGTGGATGACCGCGGGCCGGGTCTCAACCCGTATGCGGTCCTCTCCTGGGATTACTGGATTCATCGCTTCGGCGGCGATCCCCGCGTCCTCGGCCGATCACTCTACATCGGCGACCAGACCTTCGAAGTGATCGGTGTCGGTCCTCGCGATTTCACTGGAACAGAAAAAGGAACTGTCACCGACATCTTTTTGCCCCTTAGCATGAACAGGCTCGCAACCCAGGAAGGCGTCAGCTGGCACCGCACTTTCCTGATGTTGAAACCCGGAGTCAACGCGGGGATCGCGCTCGAGCCGCTGCGGCAACATCTCTCCGCCGTGAGCCGCGCCTTCGAACTCGAATGCTCGACGTGCCTGCGCGGCATGACTGCGGCGACGATCGAGCGCTATCTCAACAAAACTCTCGTCTTCAATCCGGCGGGCGCCGGCATCTCGGATCTCCAGAAGGACTATCGGCGATTGCTTGGGGTGCTCGGACTGCTGGCCGCACTTGTGCTGCTGATTGCCTGCGTCAACGTTGCCAACATGATGACCGCCCAGGCAGCCGCGCGCGCACAAGAGATGGCATTGAGAATCTCGATCGGCGCCGGCCGACGGCGCCTCGTGCAGCTCATTCTGTGCCAAAGCGCACTGCTCGCGCTGCTGGCTTCTGTTCTTGGCACGTTCTTTGCGGCGTGGTCGGCGCCGTTTGTGCTCAGCTTTATCAATCCGCCCGACAATCCTGCGCGTCTTGCACTTCCGGCGGACTGGCGTGTGGTTGTCTTCGGCCTTGGGCTCATTCTCCTAGTCGTTCTGCTGCTGGGTTTGCTTCCTGCGCTGCGTGCCTCTGCGGTACGACCAGTCGCAGCGCTCAAAGGTGGCGAAGATCCGCACTCGCCACGGCGTCTCATGCGTGGAGCTATCGCGCTTCAGGTCGCTTTCTGTTTTCTCGTGCTATTTCTATCTTCGCTCTTCGTTACATCGTTCGAGCGCCTGCAGAACCGCCCCCTCGGTTTTTCGATCGACCGTGTGCTGCTGCTCGAAACGGTTGCGGGCAAAGGGCAGCTGCCCGTCGTCTGGAATCAAACTGCCGAGGCGCTCAGTGCCGCTCCAGGGGTCAACTCGGTCGCCATCTCGGGGTGGCCACTTCTGGGGCGCATCCGCATCAACAGCGACATCTCGATTAATGGGGCGCCTCCCAGTCCGACTCCAGCGTGGTTCCTGAACGTGTCGCCGGGCTGGCTCTCAACGATGAAGATCCCGTTCATTTCGGGCCGCGACTTTTCCCCTCAAGACACCTCGCCGGGAGCTGCCATCGTTAACGAAACCTTTGCCAAGACCTACTTTCCCGGCCAGGACCCCATCGGCCACACCTTTCAACGCGGCGCCAATCAGCCGGCCAACACGATCGTCGCCGTCACTCCCGACGTCCCTTACAGCGACCTGCGCGAGTCCAGCCATGCCGTCTTCTATGTTCCCTTCGACGAAATCGACGCCAAATCCGCCCCTGCGGTTGTCGACTTTGCAACCTTCACCATTCACACCGACGCGCAGAACCCGCTCGCGCTCGCCTCCTCGCTTCGACAGATTATTGCGCAGCGCCACAACGGCCTTCGCGTCTCGAATATCACCACGCAGCTGGATTTGTTCCGCGACCAGACCGTGCGTGAGCGGCTGATCGCCATGCTTGCCGCCTTCTTTGCCGCCGTCGCGCTGCTCCTGGCCGGCATAGGGCTCTATGCCGTGCTCAACTACTCTGTCCTGCAGCGCCGCCGCGAGATCGGTATTCGCATGGCGATTGGCTCGACACGTGCCGGCATCGTGCGGCTTGTGACTCTCGAGACTTTCCTGATGATCGGGCTCGGAGGCTGCGCCGGCGTCGCGCTAGGATTCGGTGCGGCGCGTTACGTCGAGTCGCTTTTCTACCAGGTCAAAGCGACCGACGCGGACATGATCGCTTCGCCGACGTTTGCCATTCTGGTCACTGCGCTCGTTGCGACATTGCCCGCCGTGCTTCGCGCGCTCGGCACAGATCCCACCGAGATCCTGCGCAGCGAATGAGAATGATGGCACTCCCGGATGTCTGGAAATTACCATTAAACGAGTCAGGGTAACCGGGGACGTTTCGCCAGTAGTTGCCTTGATAATTCTGGCAAGAACATTTCAGGGTCCCGTTCTCGTCGAAGACATAAAGAGCTCCGACCGATCCTCATCAATCACGATTCACCCCATCACGAGAAGCCGCGCTCTGAGGTCGCATTGAACTAATTGATTCTCGCGGCTCACTCATTCCAAAAAGTGTGCGGTGCTAGTCTGCTGACGGAATCTCGATGTGGTCGATGATGAGGAACTCCTTCGGCATAAGCAACGGCACCAGTTTCAGACCGAGTTGCTCCTGGATGGCAGTCAGGATCGCGGGTTGAGAATCGGAGGCTGTCGTCCGCTGGAATGTGACATCGTAATGGGACAGGAGTTGAGTCTCGTCCAGAACCGGGCGTCCTAGTTGGTCTGACAATATGCGTTTCAAGAGTGGCGTTAACCGCACCGGCATCGATTGACGTAAATGGATCAGTTATCAACCGACTCACTTGAAACATAAAAACGGGCACGGTATGAACCGTGCCCGCGGTCAACGACGTTGCGACGGGGGAGTTTCAGTTGTAAGTGAAAGTCAATTTATCAAGGTAAACGGAGTATGGCGACTGCTTGTAGTTGCCATCTTCCTGGTAGTTGACGGTGACACCGTACCAACTGCCGGGCGCCGATCCGTGCGGGTAGTACCAGTTGAGGTTGTGGATCTGTCCATTGAGCGTGATGGACTGATAAAGCAGGCGGTTGTCGGACGTTCTTTGCACCTTGAGGGTCAGGTGGTTCCAAGCGTTGTTGTTGGGATAACAAGGAATCCCGGTGGAAACCCACTTGGAATTCACGTTGTCCCAAACGTCCCACATGTTGCCGCCGGCGACACGGCATTCGTGTCCCCAGATGAATCCCATATTGCCGAAGAACTGGTTGATGTCGAATTCGACAGCCTGTGCCAGACCAAGGTTGCCACCCCAGAAATAAACATCGTAGGTGAAGTTGTGCAGGGTTGGAACGATGGTGTGGTTGGTGTCGGGCATGCCCTGCGAAGAGAAGGGGCCGATCAGGTGGTTATTCCAGAAACCGTCGCCGTATCCCTGACTGCCACCGAGATTGTACTGAGTCGCTTCGCCGCTCATGGACGGATTCTTGATGTTCTGCACCATCGAGAAGGTGATGTTTTCGCAGGGAGAAGGCGAGCAATTGACGAAGTCAGGAGCGCGCTGTCCCGCTTCGCCCCAGCCGCCGGCGTGCTGAATCTGAGAGAAGGTTCCGCCGCCACCATTTCCGCCCGTGACGGTGATAGTGACTCCAGTCGTTGCGGCGCCTCCGCAACCGTCCCATTCCTGAACAACTGTGTGATAAGTGCCAGGGTTCAGCGACAGGTTCGTATTCAAGCTGGCTCCCTGGGTTACGTAGGCAAGCTGGTAAGGAGCGGTGTAGATGCCCATCGAAGAAATGCCTTTGTTGCAGTTCGTGGTTGCTGTGGCTCGGAAATTCACGGGAGAGCCAACGTTGCTGTTATTGGCCGGAGACTGAACGGAGACTCCGGAGGAACCACCAGACTGGACCGTGATTTTCAGCGATGCATTGGTGGAACCACCACAGTTGTCCCACTCGGTGATGACGAGCCCATAGGTTGCAGCATTCAAATTGAGGGTAGTGCTAAGGTTGGGACCGTTGGAAACGTACGCTAATACCCCGGGAGCGGTGTAAATACCCATGGACCCGACCCCTCGTGGGCAAGTGTTGGTGGATCCTGTCGCATTGAATTGAACTGGGCCTGTGTAGGTTGCGCCATTCGATGGAGAGCTAACATTCACGGAAGCGAATGCAGAAGTTGCAAGCAGAACTGACAGACACACGAATCCCCAAAGAGATTTCAACATGTAACGCCCCTCCAATTAACTTTTTTGGGACTTTCTAGGGCTTGCCGACAACAGACTTGCAAGCACCCATACGGAGCGAGCGGGCAGGTAGGGGCGCAGACGATGTAGCGTTTTTGGGAACGATGGCAAAACTTTCAGGCCAGAGCCACCGTGACAAAGCGAAGCTACCAGAAACCCTGTATTCACCCAAAGAAAAAAATGTGAGCGGCACAATCGAAAGTACCTATCCCGTTGGAATTCGGACAACCATTTTCGTTGAATCCGCTCCTTAAGCTACGCCCGACCCACAAGTCAGTACCCAAATACAAGAGTGAATTGATGAAAGCCACCTGCCGCTTTTTGCTCTCTTCAGTCTTTACGACCTCAACGCTCGCCTTGACACTCGCCGGAATCGGATGCGGAGGAGTTTCCAGCAGCACCTCCGGCGGAACAAAGACACTCTCGTCAGTAACGGTGTCTCCGCAGACCGCGAGTATTCAATCGGGACAGACGCAACAGTTCACGGCGACCGCGAAATATAGTGACGGCTCGACCGCCAATGTAAGCTCGACAGCGGCATGGACAGTGAACTCGGGATCGATCGCATCGGTGAGCAACACTGGACTCGTTACCGCAAAGGCCGAAGGATCAGTGACCGTTTCAGCATCGTTCAGTGGAATGAGCGGGTCGGCGGCTCTAACCGTGCAAGCCACCACGAAGACCGTGACCGCAGTCAGCGTTACGCCCGGAACTGCCAGCATCGCGGTCGGCGCCACCCAGCAGTTCAGCGCGACCGCGACCTATAGCGACGGAACGACGAGCGCTGTCACTTCGGGCGTGACGTGGAGCAGCTCGGCGACTTCGATAGCGACCATCAATGCTACAGGACTTGCAACGGCAGCCAGTGCAGGCCAGACGACTGTAACCGCGACATATCAGGGAAAAAGCGGATCGGCGCAGTTGACCGCGACCATTGCCACGGTGATGTCGGTCGCTGTCACGCCAAGTTCTGCGAGTGTCCCGGTGGGAGGAACGCAGCAGTTTACGGCCACCGCGACCTACAGCGATGGAACGACCAGCAACGTCAGTTCGACGGCGGCGTGGAGCAGTTCCAACACTGCTGTCGCGACGGTGAATGCGGTGGGCCTTGCAACCGCCGTAGCCAACGGGCAGGCGACTCTGACAGCTACCTATCAGGGAAAGAGCGGATCTGCAACATTAACGACTGTAGCCGTCACTGCGCTAGCCGTTACGCCCACTTCTGTGAATCTCGTGGTCGGAGGGACACAACAATTTACGGCGACAGCGACCTATGCGAATGGATCAACCGGCAATGTAACAACGTCTTCCACATGGTCCTCAGGAAATACCAACGTCGTGACGGTTAATTCCACTGGCTTTGCGATTGCCGTCGGAACCGGACCGGCAACCAGTGTGACGGCATCATTCGACGGATTCAACAGCAGCGCAACGGTGAATGTTTCGCAATCGTCGAACAATGGGACCAGCATACCGATGTTTCATGTGGACGCGACTCGCAGCGGTGCGAACCTGAAAGAAAAGACTCTTGCGCCGGCGAATGTAACTCCGCAGAGCTTTGGAAAACTGTTTTCGCAACTGGTGGATGGCTACGTTTACGGGCAGCCGTTGCTGGTTTCGAAATTAACCATGGGCGATGGCTCGGTGCATAACGTCCTGTTCGCTGCGACGGAGAATGACAGTGTGTATGCATTCGACGCCGACAGCAATACTGGCAGCAATGCCAATCCGTTGTGGCAGATTTCGCTGTTGCAAGCAGGTGAGACGCCGCTTACCAACGGGCCGATCAAGCCCGTGGAAGGGGTGACCTCGACGCCAGCGATCGATCTGACGACGAACACAATGTATGTCGTGTCGACGGAATCGTCGGCTGCTGGAGGAACGTTCCGGCTGAACGCGCTGGATATCACGACCGGAATGCAAAAAGCCGGGAGCCCGGTGCAGATCACTGCGCAAGTGCAGGGGACAAATGCCACGACGCTAACCACCTCATGCCTGCAACGCTCAGCACTGCTGGTGGCATACGGTTCGGTATACATCGGCTTTGGCTCATGCCACAGCGGCTGGTTGCTGTCGTACGACAAAACTTCTCTCGTGCAGACCGGAGTTTTCAATTCGAGTCCTTACCTGACCGGCGAGGGAACATATGCCAGTGCGGGCGGCGTGTGGATGGGCGGGGGCGGTCCAGCAGCCGACGGACAAGGGAACGTCTACATCACAACCGGCAACGGACCGTGGGACGGGAGCACTGCGTACAGCGATTCGATCCTAAAATTTTCGCCGACGCTTCAATTGGAAGACTACTTCACTCCATACGTTTATGCGTACATGGATTGCGCCGATGCAGACCTGGCAGCCGGTGGACTTCTGCTGCTTCCCGCCAGCGGCGCGACTCCGATGCAGGCTTTGGCCGGCGGCAAGACCGGAAAGCTGTACTTGACCAACACAAACGATCTCGGCCAGGAACAGAATAACGACATCGGCGCCACCTACACGACCTTCTTCGAGCCAGATCTATCTCCTCCTTACGAGAACACCTGCACCAGCTCAGGAGGTGTGTCTGGTTCGGCCATGATCAACTCGTATGAGATCTTTGGCACGGCCACATACTTCAACGGGTCCGTGTATCTTGGGATAACACCAACGGGCGCGGTGCCGGCTCCCATCAGACAGTTCGTTTATACTCCGGGATCGTCGACGCCCCTGACGTATAACTCCAACTACACGCCAAACGACTATGTTCTGCAGGGCAGCTACGGAACGACGACGTTCATCTCCGCGAACGGTTCTTCAAACGCCGTTCTCTGGATGATCGATCACGGGGATCCGCTTCAGGGCAGCAGTACAACCAATGCGACCCTGCGCGCCTACGATCCGACCAGCTTGTCGAAGGGCGAGCTTTACGATAGCGGCATGGCGGCGAACGGTCTGGACATGCCGGGATATGGAATCAAATTCACCGCGCCAATCGCCGTGAACGGCAAGGTATACATTTCGACCGGGCACGATCTGGTGAGCACTCCGAATCCGCGAGGTGAGCTGGATGTGTATGGCCTGAAATAAGGAAGCATTGCAGGTGTGCCCGAAGATCGGGAACTGGCGCTACGAGCTTTTCGAGGGAATACCTAAGAGCCCACAAACTGTCTCGACGTCAGTGACGATGGTGTCTCCCATATGTTTCAACGAGGCCAGCGAATGATTCGCGGCCTCTTCATTTCCGAATCCACACGCGTCCTGCACCAGAATCGGCCACAAGCCGAGATCCGCACCTTGACGGCACGTCGGATCGATGCCGATCTCCAGCGCGATGCCGCAAATGATAAAGCTGCGGACACCACAATCGCGCAGTGCCATTTCCAGGTAAGTGCCCTCGAATGCCGACATCGATATTTTGTCGACAATACCCTCGCTCGCACGAGGCGCCAGTTCCGGAATGATCTGAAACGCTGGATTGTCTCGACTAAAAATGGTCTTCACCTTCTCCGGTGAATCTGCACGCTGCCACGCCATCGCCATCTTGAACTGGAATGCGCCCATCAACTCCGTCGGTAGCGACATGTGACGCGTGAAGAACGTTCGAATGCCAGTAGATCGCGCGGCATCAACCACTCTCGCAACATTTTTTACGATCTCTGCGCCATTTGAAATCTGCTTCGTGATCCCCGCTTGCATGTCATACACAATCAGCGCCGTCTCTTGCGGCCTGATCACTTCGTCCAATGATTGCGGAATCCTGATACCGCGATACTCCTGCATCCCTTACCTCTTCCTGCAAAATTTCCTTTGACATTTCAACTGTAACACCCGCGATCCCATGGCCGGGGTCCCCCATTTCTGGCCGGTTTTGCCAAAGAAGTGGGGATTCTTTCGCACGAAGAAGAACGAGGGGACGACCAAACGCGGCAGGACCAGCCATGCGGGAGACAAATAGTAGACAAAGACGCCAGTGTGGAGAAGCTACAACCAGCCGTGAACGTTCCTTCGGCTCCCAGGCCTCTCGGATTCTTATCGTTCCGGTTTGGATCCGGTTAGCACGCGCGACTTGGCCCGGAACACGTGATATC
>DATJWZ010000435.1:0-1916 GCA_035500795.1 Candidatus Eiseniibacteriota bacterium
AAGAATATCAATAAGTTAAGGCCGCCCCTGCGTAAGACCCAACTAATCCCTCCAAGAAATAGTAAAAAACGATATTATTTTAGCAGATTATGATTTTTTGCTTGACGATGTAAGACCCTTCATTTATATTTGTAGCATGCCGCATCTCCATAAGAAAATGAAAAAGGGAAGACCCTACTACTATATCCGGGAAATCGCCAGGGTGAACGGTAAGCCCACGGTGGTGAGCCAGGTTTACCTGGGCTCCCTGGAACGCATGCTCGAGTTGGCGGCCGGCAAGAAGGAGGAATACGTAAAGGTTCAGTCTCAGGAGTTCGGCGCCCTGTGGCTGGCTAGCATGATCGACAGGGAGATCGACCTGGCAACCATGATTGATGAGGTCATTCCCAGGGGAAAGGGTGAAACCGGCCCTACGGTCGGTGAATACTTTCTCTATGCCGTGTTCAACAGGATGGTGGATGCCTGCTCAAAGAGGGCCTTGCCTGGCTGGTACAGGGATACGGCCATTCGCGAGATAAGACCTGTTGATGTGGAGGAGCTTTCTTCAGAAAGGTATTGGGAAAAATGGGACCGGGTGGGTGAGGAAGACATCCTCGAGATAGGCCGCCGGTTTTTCCGGAAGCTGGCGGATATTGAGCCACCATCCGCAGAGTCTTTTCTGTTCGATACCACGAATTATTTCACCTTCATGGCGAGCGATACTGAATCCGATCTGTGCCAGAGAGGGAACAACAAAGTGGGGCGCCATTGGCTGAGGCAGGTTGGAGTGGCGCTTCTGGTCTCCTGTGATAATCAGCTTCCATACTTCTATCGGGAGTATGAGGGAAACTGTCACGACTCGAAGCTTTTTTACCGGATCGTCGACAACGTTCTTGAGAGCATGAGGAGTTTTGGTCAAAGCGGCCGACTGACCATCGTCTTCGACAAGGGGATGAACTCGGACGATAATATAGCAGCCATAGATGCCCGGAAAGATGTCAACTTCATCACCTGTTATTCCCCCAGTTTCGCACCTGAGCTGCTCCGCGTGAAGGATGAGAAATTCACGGTGCTGGATACTGTGAAGAACCGGGAACTGCGGGAGGCCGGGAAAGTGGAAGACCTTCTCAAGGGCTATCGTACCACCGGCGAGTATTGGGGGAAAGCGCGCACGGTGGTGGTGACGTACAACCCACGGACCGCCCGCAAGCAGCACTACGATTTCGACAACAAGCTGTTCAAGCTGGAAGAGTCGCTATTCGTGATGAGGGACAAGGTAAGAAAGAGACAGCCCCAATGGAGAGACCCGGTGCTGGTGAAAGCTCGTTACGAGGGTAACTGTGAAGATTTGCACCTGCCGAAGGATCTCTATGATCTGGACCTGGAGGTGGAAAAAGGGAAGCTCGCCATGCGCTTTCACAAGAACCATTACAGGATCGGGAGGTACCTCGATAAATTCGGCAAGAACATTATCATCACCGACAATATGGATTGGGAGAGCGAGAGGATAGTACAGGCGAGCCTGGACCGCTATATGGTAGAAAAGTCCTTCCGCAACACGAAAGACGATGATCTGGTGGGGATGCAGCCGGTGCGGCACTGGACGGACAGCAAGATCAAATGCCACATTCTGACCTGCATTGTTACCCTTGCTTACTTAAGGCTCCTTGAAATCAGGCTGAAACGGTCTGCCTATCCGATCTCCGCCGCCACCGCGATGGAGAATATGCACCGCCTGCATTCATGCCTGTTATGGAGCGCCGGCAAAGCCAAGCCGCACCGAATGATCGAGGAACCAACGGAGATTCAAGCCCAGATTTTCAAGGCCTTTGGTCATGTTGTGACAACTGGTAGGGTCTTACAAACTGTAGGCTCTTAACCTATTGTTATTGCAAGCATATAACCGCTTTTTTCGAAACTTACTCTGAAACTCCTGT
>DATJWZ010000436.1:0-2673 GCA_035500795.1 Candidatus Eiseniibacteriota bacterium
GTCAGCCAAGACGTAGGGCAGATCAGCTAAGGATCCGACCAAATGCGCGCCTCCACCGGCCGGAGAGCCGACGCCGAATAGTTGAGGTGCCTGCCAAACTGCCTTGATGCCTTCGACTGTGTCTCCAGCAAAATCGTGAGATCGTACGAAGAGCGGATTACTGTGGAGAGCCTGGGCACCGGGCGGTTCGTAATAGGCGTAGTTGAGACCGACCAGCGTGTCTCTCAGGAAGGATGCCAATTGGCCGCGGGCTTCCTCAATCTGGGAAGCCGATGCCCTCGGAGACTTCAACGTCGCAGCGATGTTGCTGCGCATTTGCAGGTCTGTATGGTGCGTGTTGTAAACTCTGGCGGCCCATTCCTGCCGCTCCGATTTGGAGAACATGGGCTGCGGCATTTCGAAATCGTGAAGTTCCGCGGCTAGGTCGAGCAGATAGTCTGGTGTCGCTGTTCCAGTGGCCTTGGATTTGAGTCCCTCTCCGAGAGTGACGAGCGTATCGAGAGAGATAAGCCGCTGGCCATCGAGCACTGAGCGGATTCGATCGGCCACTTCGGTGTGGATCTTCTTGCCTTCGGACGTTGTTTGCCGGGGCCCGGCGAGTAGTTCGATTAGCTCGTCTTGAGAAATGGTCGGTTTGCCGGTTGCTGCACGCGACAGTTCCGCTAAGGAGGAGCGTCCAGCGTCGTACAACTGGGTTGGCGATTTCATGCGCGCGAATGGCTTGATCACCTCCTGCCATGACTCGTCGAGTTGTGCCCTCGGGATTTGACCCTGCCGGGCCATAATCTGCCACAACCCGATATTGGCCTGCATAATTCCCAACGCATTTGCGCGCATATTGTTGGGAGTTTTGGTCATCTGCTCAGCGGTGTTAAGGAAGAGTGCGATGGAAGCGTCGCTAAGTTCGGGGAACTCGGAGAAGACCTTGTACTGGTCGCTGTAATCAGCAAATCTGCGGCTCATGAGGCGCACAGTTTCAGCGGACAAGCGATTTGCAGCTGAGCGTCGAGCATCGATATCGACAAGGGCCACGTACGCTTGCAGCGGACCGGCATCTGTTTCCTTGCGGGAAAGGGAAAACATGGCCTCGAGCAATTCATCAGGAGTTCTCACCGTGTGTTTCCGAACCCAATTCCGAGAATCGTGAGAGTTATCCTTGTTTAGGATTTCTCGCCATACCTCGAGCCCCCCCGGAACGGACGGCTGCCCATTTTGATCCCAGCGCACTTGACTTACGAGGAGTAACAGCCACGGTGAAGGCCGGAACACGCCCTTTGCTGCTCCGGCAGATTTATCGGACGGACGTAAGGCGGAATAGAACCGCCGCAGTCGCTGCGGCTCGGTAAAGCCGCTCTGTTGCTCAAGATTGATGTTTGACAGCACATCGAAATAAGCCGCCAACCATCCTTTGTCTTTGAGTAGAAGCCGTGGAATGAAATCGGCGGGAGCGGCTGGGCTGGCACCTGCCAAGTCTTCCCATATGCGCTCTGTGGCCGGGGCACCGGGTACGACTACGTGGCCGCCGCGAATACAAATGTGGCTCCCATAGAAGTCCAGCAGAGCGGCATAGGGCACGAGCTTTCGAACGCCGAGGTTTTGGTCCAAGAATGATGCGGTCTGCCCGTCCATCTTGGAGATCGCCCAGTACAAGCGGGCGACGGAGCGATCATTCAAGATCGTATCGACCAAATCCCTGCTGCTTTCGACGTGATTCTTCGAACTAGCGGCCGTCCACGCATCTTCGGTGAACAATACTCGCACTGGAGTGGTGGGATACGGGTACTCGAAGGGTTTGCCTGCGGACAAAGCCTGTTCCAACTCTGTCAGTGGGAACCCGGAGTCGACGGTAAGGAAAGCCCGCTCCCAGTCTGCCGTGAGCAGAGACGATCCCGGAGACCCGCACTCACCCAGAACCCGGTAACCCAGAATATGTAAGAGAGGTGCCGCGCTTTCGCAGTTGGAGACGCGAATGACTTGGTCGCTTCCGGCAAGCTCGGAAAGTTCCTTTGACTGGACGACATATCGTCGCAGCAGCAAGAGGAATTCGGTGGGCCGATCGCTCCCCTCAAAACCGAGCGCGGATACATTCCAACTTAGGAGAGGAAGAACATTATCGACGGAGGCCTGCTGGCTGACTCCTGCCATTCGCAAGAATGACCGGAGGGGACCGCGGATAGGGAACTCCCGGTATCCCGAGTCCGTTGTCTTAGCCGATGTGGCTTCTGAAGAATCTGGCTCCGCGATCGGAGCCCCAAAGGCCAACAAACTGGTACAGGCGACGAGTCCAACGACAAGCACATGCGGGCAGAAACGGAGCCTCATGGCTGGATCCCCTCGGGTCGTCGGAACGTCATCTGTTACTACACAAGGATAGGCGGGAACAGGGTGACGAATAGCCTCGCGAGTGCAGATGCGTCTCGAGACCCCAGACGCGAATTTAGATGTCGGCCAACATACCCCATCCTGCCGGATTCGCCAAGCTACTTTTTGTCAAATCTTTTGCGAAGACTCAATTGGCTAGAGTCCGACTGAAGGCCAACAGCGGCCTTTAGAAGCTCGCAAGGCTCGCGGAGGTTGGCGGTGGATAAGTTTCTTTGGACACGGGCGTCAGGTTAGTCTTTCTAGACTCCCATGCCCTTGAGTCCGCCGCCCGAGAGCGCAGCTCCGTCATCG
>DATJWZ010000437.1:0-2608 GCA_035500795.1 Candidatus Eiseniibacteriota bacterium
CCGCAAAGGCCGCGTCATGGTAAAGGTGAACTGCGCTGCTCTGCCCGCTACCCTGATCGAGAGCGAGTTATTTGGGCGAGAAAAGGGTGCATTCACTGGAGCGCTGACCCGGGAAATGGGTCGGTTTGAACTCGCCTCGGGCTCAACCATTCTTTTGGATGAAGTCGGAGAGTTGCCCATCGAACTGCAATCCAAACTGTTGCGCGTTCTCCAGGAGGGGGAGTTCGAGCGACTGGGGAGTTCCAAGACGATCAAGGTTGATACGCGCGTGATCGCAGCCACGAGCAGGAATTTGCAGCAAGCGGTTCGGGAAGGCAAGTTCCGCGAAGACCTTTACTATCGCCTCAACGTCTTTCCCATTACGATTCCTCCTTTGCGTGAACGGCAAGAAGATATTCCGCCGCTGGTCTGGCATTTCCTGGCTCAGCTTTGCCAGCGCATGGGCCGGTCCATCGAGACCGTTCACGGCGCCACCATGGATGCTTTCAAGAGCTACTCCTGGCCGGGCAATGTTCGGGAACTCCGCAATGTTATTGAACGCTTCCTGATCACGAGCACGGGTACAGTGTTCCGGGCGAAATTACCAGCGGTTGAAGGGACTGAAGGGGGCGCCCACCCGCAAACGTTCGAGGAGGTGGAGCGAAACCACCTTCTCCACGTTCTGGAGACGGTAGGTTGGCGCGTCCGCGGAAACGGCGGTGCTGCCCAACTTCTGGCACTGAAGCCGACCACGCTCGAGTCTCGCATGCAAAAGCTCGGAATCTCGCGGCACAAATAGTCTCCGATATTTCGGAGACTCCCCGAAATATCGGACCATCGAGATGCCAGTCGGGCCCTCCCCCAAGATGGCGCATGCCGCAAAACTATTGCCAACTAACACGTTAGCGGCGCCCACTCTCCCCGCGCTGTTCGGCGCTTTTCTTGCTACGCAACGGGAAGGGAAGCCGCACCTGAAGTCTCTAGTTCAGCTTTCCAGGGATATTCCAGCCCGCCAGAGGTGCAAGTTGATCATCGAGAGCGTACGTATCGCAGCGATGCCTGCACAGTGTGAACAATTGCGCAGAGGCCTGGTTGCATGGGCTGGACCTACCGCCGTAGAGTCCGGATGTCTGAGCTGCAGGATTCTTCAGGAAAGCAGCGCCCCACAAGCTTTTTGCTACCAGGCACAATGGAAGACGCAGGACGATTTGTTGCGTCATATTCGCACGGAACATTACAAGCGACTGCTCGCTCTCATGGAGCTGGGGACTACCCCACCTGTCGTCGAATTTCATACCGTGACGGAAACCGAAGGCTTGGACTTGATTGAACGCGCGCGCAGCTCAGATTTCGTGCCATCAATCGGCAAAGCACAAAGGAGAAATTGAGATGAACAATGCGAACGAGTTGCTTCCCCGATGGAGCCGCCCTGTAAAGGCTGCCCGCCGCGCACTTGGCACACTCGTCCTGCTCGGCTGTGCTCTCTCCCTCGTCGCGGCACAATCAGGAAAGGCGCCAGAGGAAAAAAAGTTAAATGAATTGTATTCCAGTACGGCATTCGCCCGTGCGGCGGGTGCCTCCGGAACCTTCGGCCTGAGCGTGTACATCGATGCATATAGCTCCGACGACGAAATCGCTCAACTCGCCCAAACACTGCGAGACAAGGGCAGCGATGAATTGCTGAATGTGGTCTCCAAATTAAACTCCAAGGGCCGCCTTTCGCCCACTGGTCGGGTTGGCACCGACGTCAAGGTGATCCGAGTCCGCCAGACTGAGAAAGGGCGGCGTATCTTCTTGGTTACAGACAGGCCGATATCGTTTGTCGAGCTTTACAACGGCACGCGCTCCCGCGACTACGAGTTCGGTGTGGTTCAGCTGGATCTTGATGAAAAGGGCAACGGCGAAGGCGCAATGCTTGTGGCCACGAAGATTCGGTTCGACAGGGACAATCAGATCGAACTTGAACACTACGGAATCGATCCGGTGCGTCTGGCCAATGTGCACAAAGAGAAGTAAGGCGTACTGCCTTTGGACCGAAAATGCGTTCTTAGTTGCTCTGCTGGGATCCCATCGCCGGAACGTATTCATTTCACCGGAGATTTCTCTTCCCAAGCGTATCGATATTGAACAAATTTAAGAACCTGAGCTGTCAGGTCCCTGAGTAGACGGCTGCACGCTAATGATGGGGCGGTGAGCCATCATTTGTCGTGACTCCGAAATATCGGGGGCTCTCCGAAATCTCGGGCACTACGCGACCAGAAAGTGCCCGCAGCTGCCTCGACCCTCTCTTCAATCGAAAGAATCACAAGCATTTAAGCCGCGACCAGAAGGCCATTGATGTCGGCATTGGACGTGCTTGTCGTACATCAGTGCCGCGCTTTCACGAATAGTAACGTTTATCTGTGGAAAAGCGTGTTCGGACCGAACCTTACTTTGAAGAATGCGACACCTCGGTTCCAAACAGCACGTAACGGAGAGGGATACCCATAATGACAAGGAAATGCTTAATCGCAACGCTGATGTTCACCCTGCTAGCGGCATCAGGCGCTGCTCGGGCGCAAACTCCCGCGGAGAGCGCGTGGAAAGTACTTGAGGCCGGAATGTCCGACAGCAATGCGACGGAGCGGGC
>DATJWZ010000438.1:0-4333 GCA_035500795.1 Candidatus Eiseniibacteriota bacterium
TGTGCGCGAAGCCATTATTACGGCGAGAAACATGTTCACTTCCTCACGGCCAACATTGACCGCCGCGCTCGCATTTTCGACTCGGATCGGTTCAAGCTTAAACCTGTCCTGAGCGCAGCGAACGGATTTACCCAAACTCTCGGTGATTTGCGAACCGAGCTGGGCTTCCGCGTCAACGGCTACATGGAAGGCTACACACCCCCGGCACACGGGTGCGCGCAGGATTGGGCGGAGGCTGAACGCCGGGTACTCCCCGGGGGGTATGCCTTAAATTCAAACGGAAGTATGCACTTTACGCACAGGCTGGAAAGGGCGGTACTAGATTGTAAATACTTCATTTATTTAGGCGTTTCTGGTTCCCCGCTCTCCGTCAGATTAAAGTTCAGTCGGATTTCAAATGGCAGGTCTTTGGCAGCCTTAACAATCTGAGTCAGCAGAATCGCGAACATGTCGATACTCTCGCGGCTCACCTCCATCCATGTTCTGGCCTTTGCAGTGGGGCAATTTGAACAGGAGTGCGGAACAACTCCGTTCCACTTGGCGGGCTCGAAAGCTACCGAAGTTCCACACTGCTTGCAGACGAATTCAATCGATTTGATATCGGTGATCTCACCGGATAACCTCTGAGCGAGTGTCATGTGCCATCCTTAGCCCATTGAAGGCAGTGACTTCAAGACCTTTTATTTCGGCCAACCGCCCGCTGGCTTTTTCTTCTTGAACGATTGGGTTATCGCGTCCTCCCAATTGCCCTTGATCTTGAGCAATTGAGGCTTCGGACCAGGGCTGGCCTTTCGAGTTGACCTTCTGGCGCTCGGTTTATTCCTTGGCGTTTTCATCGGTGATAGCCTTCTTCTCTTTCGCTTCCTTGAGCTTCCCAATTATGTCGTTCGCGTAGCGCCTTGTGGCTCAAACTGATTCTCGCTCCCATCTGATATTGAAGTGATCTCCTGGCATGAAGAGGCGGTCCTCCGCGACACATTCTCCGTTTGTGATATGACCAAGGTCGCTAGTTATTACAACTGATGGAGGTTGGTTTCTCACCCGAAGAACAGTTCCTATTGTTGGATATTTGAATGTGTGTGTATAAAATCCAGGAAATGGAAAACCTTCTACGCTGTAGCTTGCCGAGAACAAATAGCGCTTGCCTTGACTGCTTGGAGCGATCTTTATTGTCTTTCCTTGATATGCGAGTTGTCCTTTGTCATCATGCTCAAGTGTTGCCCCCTGGCCGTATCCTTGCCTTGCTTGGTTGCACGATACCAAAGAAAGGACAGGATGCTCCCCTTTCTCGAAATCTAACGTTTGGGCGAATGGCAGATTACTGCCGCTTGGATTTAAGAGTTCATAGCTCGTTTCAAAGTCAATGTGCATCATCCCCTGTTCCGTCATAGTGAACACCGCGATTATCAGCATATCTTTTCGATACAGATTTGTATTTTGAACGATGGCCCGGAGGCGCAGCCTGATTTCCTCTGGAAGCCCGAATCCCAAGAGATGATGGAATATGTCCAGTGCTGCCTCGTGTAGCAGCCTTTTTTTGAGGAAGGGATCAACTGCTATCGTCAGCACGCCAGAAATGAATAGGGCTTCACTGAGTCTCTGGCCTAGAGCGTTAGGGCACCAATGCAAACCAACTGTTCCCACTAAAAGCAGCAGCGCTCCGGCGATTAATCCTGACAAATCAGCTAGCCGTGCTTTCGTAGATGTCGATTCGGAAACCGTAGTGTCAGCCTCAAGAGAACGGATTAGAAGCAACTTTTCTAGGCTCTGACTTGATGATGCTTGCATTGATCGCAACTCCGTGCTAGCGTAGAGTTGCGTCAAACAGATTGTTGAACGAGGCCCGCCTGCCAGCGGGCCTTTTTGCATATCCGTTAGGCGTCTGGACCTTTATACATGAGCCGCTTCCCTTCCGCAGACCGAATCGCTGCAGCCGTGCGCTCGCCATCATTCAGAAACCGGTTGTTCCAAACGAAGTCGAATTGCCAGAGGTAGCGGTGAAGATACTCGCGACTTACGTTGTGATAGATGCCGTGGATTCCGCGCTTCACCAAGGCGAACGAGGATTCAACCGTGTTTGTGTGGATGTCACCGCGAACGTACTCTTTTGTGCTGTGGCACACGGTGTCGTGTCCGCCTTCGAACCGCGCTCCAAGGCCGCTGTAAACCTGATAATCGTCAGTGATGACGCGGGCCTGTTGGTCTACCACTTCTCGCATCGCCGCTTCCAAGGTATCGCTGGTTACGTCCGCCACGACTCGACTGTGCTTGCGCCCGTCTCTCTCAACAGCAGCGAACACCGGAGTCTTAGAGGTTCCACGTCCGCGCTTGTGTTCCTTGCCGTCACCGGGCCTTGGCTTGCCGCCGATGTAGGTTTCGTCCGCTTCAACAATGCCGCTCAGTTTCGGGGCGTCAGCAGCCGGAGCCATCGCAAAGCGGATGCGGTTCATAAGAAAGAGAGCAGACTTGTAGCTGATTTGGCAGTGCCGCATGATTTCGAGAGCGGCCACACCCTTCTTTGATGTTGCGGCACGCCAGAAAGCGTAAGCCCAATGGCGCATCGGGAGCCGGGATTCCTCATAGACCGCTCCAATGCGCACCGTGTATTGCTTCTTGCAATCGTAGCAGCGCCACAGAAAGCGCCGATTCCGTTCGCCGGTCTTGGAGTCCACCATCTTGCGAACCTCAACGCTACCGCAACGGACGCAGCAAGGGGTGTTACCCCAGCGTCGATTCTCGAAAAACTCGACAGCGGCCAGTTCATCCGAACAAGCCAGCGGAATCGCCGCAACCGTTTCCGACTTCGACAGCCTGTGTGCCCTTTCCTTTTCCATGCTCTAATTCTATACATACCGCACACCGTGTGTCAAGTAAAAAGTTGCGTTTCATCTCAACTTTAGTCGCCGCGCTTTCAATGGCTTACAACATAAGCTGTTGCTACAACAGGCTTCGTTATGCAGCATATAGGCATGACAACCCAAGCCAAGAAGCTCATAGACTTGCCGGACGTTGTAGCCCTGCATTTCACTTGCAAGAATTGCGAGGCTACGATGTCAGTTTCACCGCAGGAGTACGACGCACGGAAAAAGAAGGAAGGTAGTCTTCAGGCTTGTCCCCTTTGTAGCTCGCCTTGGGCGCTTGTCGGAGGCGCGACATGTGAGCCTATCATCGGTAGGTTTGTAGAAGGGCTTCTCAAACTCATGGGTACTCTAGCCGGAGAACACGCCTTCCCAGTCGGATTCGGCTTGCGCCTTGAAGTCAAAGACGAAGAAAATTTACTGACAGAGTAATTAAAATGCTAGTTATATTTCGTGTCCGTGCGTAAAGTACATACTTCCGAATTCAAAAACGAACCCGAGAAGTGTTTTAGAATCAACAAAGGCCCTAAAAAACGAACCTAAAACGAACCCAAACGAACCTAAAACGAACCCAAGCCTAGTTTGCCGTAGTCCTCACAAGTACTTTAGAATCAGTAAAACCCTCCAGCGCCGGTGAAGTGAGTACGAGGGCTCAGGCTTGACGACCGAGGCGGTCCCGGTGGCGCGCCAGAAGGCTACACGTGTTGCCGGGGTCGAGTGCCAGGGGTGCCCGAGCGTGACGCGCGCTCATCAACAGATTCAGGGGCCGTTTTTCGTTACGCGGCAGCTCAGGCAGTGACAAACACCGGCGCAGCAATCTGCAGACTGCTGCCGCGCAGTCCCAGTCCACATTTCTCTTGACATCTATCCTTTTTTAGTATATACAACCGAGTAAAGACATTGGGATCGACAAACACATGCGCTCCGAGGTTCACAAGAAACGCAAACAATTGGTTACCCCCGGCGCCGATTCGCTGATCGGGCTGCGTGGGTTCAGTGCCTTTTGGCATGGGACCGGAGACTTCAAAAGCGAAATGAAGGAAAGGCATCTTATTGAAAACAAATAGTTCATCGACCTGTTCCCCCGGTTTGAGCGCGTTCGAGAGAAGGGCGCCGCCGTTGCGATCGAACTCAGGGCAGCTATGACTATTAGAAATAATGATTTAAAGGCCTAAAATGGGCTCTTTTTATAGACTTTCGAGGGGTACGAACCCAATTCAACTTTGCCATTTTGTTTCAATGACTTGGACCAGTAAAAACGGGGTTTTGGTGAAACTTTCGTTGCACTCCGCTGCGGACGGCTCCCCGGCCGGGCAGGGGGCGCTGGCCCGTCCACTTCAGGGAGAAGAGCCTCGCAAAAAAAGATACTACCCAAAGCCAAGAGGGTATTTAGAATGAGTCGATTACAGATTTTGCCATCGCTGCCAAAGCCAAGAAGCCACGTGGAATCAGCAACTTGGTGGCTTTGTGTAAAT
>DATJWZ010000439.1:0-1508 GCA_035500795.1 Candidatus Eiseniibacteriota bacterium
GTCTGGGTTCCGAGCGCCTGGCGCAGGAAATGAAATACGATCAGCAAGCGGGTAAAGGGAGTCACTGCCACCAGCAGTGCCGGAAGTAAAGTGAGCAGCGTGAGCAGCAAAACAATGTTCCACGGTACCGAACCGCTTCCCACCGACAAGGAGTTCAGGTTCACACCAGCGGCATGGCGGGGGCGCGCCATCTCACACCATCCCGGAGTGCTGAAAGAAAGCGGAACGACGGATATAGCAAATAGAAAAAGACGACGGGGATTCAAGAATCCTCCCTGTCGTTGAGGCATCCGTCTGCAGATTCAGTTTCGCGCATATCGGCCGGCGTTGGACGATCCGGGAGTTGCGCAAGCAGCACCAGAGATGCTGAAGTACCTCCCAGCAAGAATCGCGAATTCGCATATTCCACAACCGCAACAAACCGGCGCTCCCCAAGCGAAAGGCTGTCGCAGAGCCGGAGAGTCTTCGCGCGCCGCCGCTTGAGCTGGCGGACGCTTCCCCACAAGCTTCTCAGTGTTTCAACCAGAGGCTTTGGAGGCCGCTCATTCCGCACGCTGCTGAATCCGGCACTTTCGACAGTCATGCCAACTCCGTGATTCGAACGCACAACACGTTATTCACCGCTTCCAGTTCGGCCCATCCGATAAGAATTCCGTTGACCCGCACCGGAATGTCCCGCGTGACTCCCCAACTGGTGCTCAAGACCGAACCCGTCCGCAGTTTGAGAAAGTCCTTTACTTTGCAGCTGGGGAGCGCAAGGTCGGTGGTGAGCTGGCACGACAGGTCGAGGGCCGGTCGCCATCGTGCCTCCTCTTTATCTGGCAGGGCGACTGCTACGTTTTGTTTTCCCACGGCTGGCGCGGCTGCTGCCGACACAATTCACTCCTTGGCTATTCAGCGTTGAATCAGAAATTCAGTGAAGTAAACCTCGTTTGCCCTTAAGTCTGGAACGCGCTGTTGAAGCGCATGCAGAACGTTCTCTTTGAGCTTCGCTTTTCCAGGAGAAGTCATGAGATCTTCGAGCTTGGCTTCTCCGAGTGGGCTGAGAATCGTGTCGCGAACCTCTGCGATAGGCACGACTTCTTGAGCGTGCTTCGCGTCTTGGTCAAGCCCAAGATCAATGCCTACGCGTAGGTAGGCCCGCTGGTCGGAGTCCGCCAGGTTCAGCACGAAGGTCTCAAGATGGAGAGTGGTTTGAACCCGATTCACACTCTCTGCGCGCACCGCATCGCTCGACTGGCTTCGCCAAAACCAGATACCGATCGCCGCCGATACGACCAGAAAGAGCAGGACTGGAACACCAACACTCGACCGGCGGGCGTGTCCCTTGCTTGGCACCAATTCTTTTTCGCTATCAGGCACGCCAGACAAGTCTGCAATCTGAATTCCGGAAGGGAGTACGAACGGACGTAGCCTGAGAGTCAGCCAGTGAAGCCGCCTCTAGCTGAAAATGAAGGCTTTAATTTTCGCCCAGGCTTTTACGAGCCTAACCAGCAAACAATGCTGAG
>DATJWZ010000440.1:0-1385 GCA_035500795.1 Candidatus Eiseniibacteriota bacterium
TAAAGGAATTGAGGGAGGCATTTGTGGAGGTGTAGGAAGGAGGATTGGAGAAGGAGTGATTGGAGTAGGGATTGTTGAAGGAATTATTGGAGAAGGGAGTGTGGATTGAGACGTCAGAGTCTTGGCAGCCCAATTTATCACAGGATCTTCCCGTTCAAGATACAGCATACCCAGAATCATCGACTGCGCTCTGAGCGGAACAACAAAGAAAGTACTATAGTAAGATACACAAGCAATAGTACATAACAAAGAAACATAACCAGAACATGACAATACTGTTTTGCCATCAGTCAGAGTAGCTAGTAATCTTGGATGCAGCTGCACAGTGAGTCCCAAGAAAGAAACAATGGATTTGTGAACAAGGTTAATTGTCGCAACTGAATCAACCAGGGCACGATACACAGTTGAAAATGTAGAACCAGGAACGGAAACAGATACAGATACAGACACATAAAGCAGGTGAGAAAGAAAGGGGGTATTCAACTCATGCGACGTGATCGATAGTGTGGCAACCGAGATCCTCAGAGATCCTGTCGCCAGGGACCCTGAGGCGGGGGGTTTTCCGAATGGGACGGAGCGGAGGAAGGAGCCAGGACAGTAACGGCGGAGGTAGATGAAGGAGCTTGAGATGACGAAGCAAAGGATGCGGACGACGCGGTGGGGTTGGGACGAGGGCGAGCGAATCCCTTTTTCAGAGCAGTTTGCAATCGAGGGCATTGCTGAGACCAGTGACCGGATTCGCCGCAGTAGATGCAGAGTCCTGCAGCCTTACGGCGATCGAGTTCTTCTTGAGATATGGGGGGACGAAGTCCCTGAGATTTCGGAGAAGAGAACGCGGGAGGGGGACGAACGTACGGGGCTTGGCGTGATTGAGACGATTGGGAGAACGAGGAGGGATTCTTAGGTTGCGAGGGTGAGGGATTCGAGGGTTTTCCATGAGAGGACGGGTTCGAATGATTCTGGTTTTCTGAGGGTTTGCGAAGCGTAAACTGAGCATGATCGAGGCGAACGGCGCGTTCCACTAATTCATCAAAGGTAGCAGGGGCAGGGAGCATTGCCAGGGCTTCTCTAACGGTACGTTTGAGCTTTGAACGGAAGTCTCCCATTCGAGTATTGGGATCGATGTGAAGGGTTTCGCAGAGGGCCATGAATTCGGCGGCAAAGGTGGACGCGGCGCCGGTTTGCTGGATGCGCACGAGTTTGTCTTCGAGTTGGGTTCTTCGTTCCTTGTTTTCGTAAATGGACGCGAGTTTTTGAAGGAAGGCATCGTAGTCGTTAAGCAATGGAGATCCGGATTCGAGAAGCGCGTGAGCCCATTCTGCAGGGCCACCACGAAGACGGGATATGATGAACGCGACGCGAGT
The DNA here is from genome assembly GCA_035500795.1 of Candidatus Eiseniibacteriota bacterium. Taxonomy (GTDB): domain Bacteria; phylum Acidobacteriota; class Terriglobia; order Terriglobales; family Acidobacteriaceae; genus Sulfotelmatobacter. The sequence goes on from DATJWZ010000440.1 coordinate 1,365, forward strand.
TTCGTCGGCTCGAAAAGTCAG
>DATJWZ010000441.1:0-2234 GCA_035500795.1 Candidatus Eiseniibacteriota bacterium
GCATTTTCATAGTCCAGGTTGAAACGATAGTAGAGGTTCTTTACGAACAAGGGGCCCGTGGCGTCGAACGTTGTGCGGTAGAAATCGTACGAGCCAAATTGCTGCTGCAGCGAATAGTGAGACTGTTCGAGTGGTCGCTTCGTAACAATGTTTACCATCCCTCCAGGTTCGGCTTGGCCATAAAGAACCGAGGCCGGCCCCTTGACCACTTCGATTTTTTCGATATTGGCGAGATCCAGCGGGAAGCCGGCGTTGCTGTATTGGTCGAGTCGAAGACCGTCTTCGTAGGTCATCTCCAGTTGGTCAAACCCGCGAATGGTAAAGCTGTCGTTGGTGCCGTAGCTATCGTTAGTGGGGATCACGCCGCTGACATTTTGTAGTGCGTCGTCGAGGCGGACAGTCTGCTGGTCGACGAGGACTTGCTGCGGAATTACCTGAACGGAGATAGGAGTCTCCATGGTCGGGGTGTCGGTCTTTGTAGCTCCTGAGGCGTCCGGCACGAGATAGACGCCCACGTCGGAAACGGTGACGCTCTGACGGACTGCTGCAACGTGCAGAACGACCCGGAGAGGCTCGGCAGAAGAACTCGGGCCAAGATTGACGGACACTTCGCTGGCCTCAAATTCCTTCTGCTCGACATGAATCTTGTACGTGCCCGAGGCCACACCGGAAATCGAGAATCCGCCGCCGGAATCGGTGGACGTAGTTCTTTGCACGGTACCCACTGAATCGATCAATGTGATCTTTGCCCCAACCACGGCGCCGCCTCCCTCATCGACAACTGTTCCAGCAATGCGGCCAGGCGACTGCGCACACACACTCCAAGGACTTAGAGACAATGCAGCCATCAAAAAGACCGTAAAGCTCCAACGGGCCAGGTTGCTCCCCAAAAGCATGACTTTGTCCTCTCTCCGCGATTCGGCAATTCCAGCGCGTCGCACAATGGTTTGGGTGGGTTTGGCAGGCGCAGACGACGATGCAACAGGAGCGCCGTGTTCGTATGAACGGATTTACGGATTAGCAACGGCAAGCGGGGGACCGCGTGGTGACTCACAATCATTTGCATCGGAGAAGAGGACTAGTTGCGCTGCAAATGTGCGCAGCGCCAGAATCGGCGCTGCCGTTGAAAGTAACCCGGAGGTCGGCAACGCGGCGGTCGGAGGGAGAACCATTGTGTACGAAAGAAAAGGACACGGCTGTGGATTAGCGACGAGCGTGGGGACATGGGAATGCGGAATAGATTCCCGAGGAGTTCGCCGCACAGCGCATTGGTGCTGTCCATTGTGCCCACAGCAATCCGGCACTTTCGGTCGCGCGATTGCTGCCGCGAGCGGCCCGGGTATCAAGGCAGCAATCATAAATAGAAAAAAGACAGCACCCGCTCGCGGTGTTACGCCCCGAATTGGTGACGAATGATTCACTCGATCGCTCTCACCTTTGTGTGCCTTTCGAACTGGCTGCAGCATGGGGGTCGGAAAATGCCGGATTGCTAAGGAAGTTCTGATCGGTCAAAGACTGAAGAAACGCCACAAGATCTTTGATCTCACGGTCGTTGATCGCGAAGCCCTCGATAAACTCGCTGCGCAGAGGGTTCGGTCCTTTTCCTGTGAAACAACTATGCCCCTTCGCGGCATAGTGCTGGCGAATCACAGCTTCCAAAGTCGGCAGTGAGCCGTCGTGCATGTACGGCCCTGTGACGGCAACGTTGCGGAGCGTCGGTGTCCGGAACGCTCCTTCATCCTCCGGATTGGAAGTCACATCACGAAGGCCGTGGTCCCACGGCTTGTAGGCGCCGTTCCCGTCCTCGTTATAGAGACCTGTGTTGTGAAAGCCACGCTCTTCGAATGCTTGGCCCTCTTGCTTGTCGTTGTCCGTAAAGTTGACGCCATCGTGGCAGTGGTAACACTCCAGTCTCTCGCTGAAAAACAATCCTTCTCCTCTTTTGGCAGAGGCCGAAATCGCGTTCGGTTGGCCGTGCTTGTAGCGGTCGTAGGGAGAATCAAACGACAGCAAGGTACGTTCAAAAGCGGCGATCGCTTGAGCGATGGTCCTTAGCTCAATACGCCCGTTTTCCTCGGGAAAGGCCTGGGCAAACTCGCTTGGATAATCCCCATCGTGCGCCAAGCGCGAAAACAATTCGTCTTCGTGCCCGGTCATCCCCATCTCCAGAGGATGATCGCCAAATAGCGGTATAAGCATCTGTTTTTCGAGCGAAGTCACGTTGGGATTTGCCC
>DATJWZ010000442.1:0-1156 GCA_035500795.1 Candidatus Eiseniibacteriota bacterium
GCCGCGTTCGGCATGGGTATTGTTGCTGGCGATCGCCTTCGGCTGCAATATGTTGATTGGGTTCGGCGCGCGCCGTACAGAACGGCGGTTATTTCTGATCGTGCCGATTGCCGTATCGATCGCGGTTTTTCTGATCGCGGACATTGACAGCCCACGCCGGGGCACGATTCACGTAGTTCCACAAAATCTGTTAAGTCTCTCCCAGTCTTTAACGCCATAGATGGCACGAGATCAGGATCTTGATGTGAGCCTTGGTCGGTGCCTACCCGTTACCGCCGTGTCGCCATGAGTTCTGTAGTGAGCCATTCATAGCGGCTTCGGTGATATCTTTGTGAAGAATTCCGCTCGGGAATGGCTCATGGACGTCCTCGGCAAACTCTTCGAACAGCATTTTCATACTCCCGTCGAGCAGGTGCACGCCGTTCAGGGTGAACTTGGCGGGTCGGGGCGCAAGATTATTCGACTGTCTGGTGGGGGGAAAACCGCGATCGGCATCCTTTACGGGGTTCGCGAGGAAAATGTCGCATTCCTGGAGTTCTCACGGCATTTCCGCAAGCACGGGCTGCCGGTGCCGGAGATCTATGGGGAAGATTTAAGCCAGGGGGCATACCTCGAACAAGACTTGGGGGACACGTCGCTTTTCGAGTTGTTATCGAAGCATCGCAAAGCGGACTCGATTGGCCCTGGGGTCGTCCAAGCGTACCGGAAGGTGATCGAGACTCTTCCTCGTTTTCAGATCGAGGCTGGGCGGGATCTGAATTACAAAGTCTGCTATCCGCGGGGAAGCTTTGACCGGCAATCGATCTCGTGGGATCTGAACTACTTCAAATATTACTTTTTGCGGCTTGCGGGGATTCCGTTCAGCGAACAGGCTCTGGAGGATGACTTCAGCCGCTTGACCAAGTTCCTGTTGAGCGCGGGGCGCGATTATTTCTTATATCGCGACTATCAGTCGCGAAACGTGATGATGGTCGGTCAGCAGCCGTACTTCCTCGATTATCAGGGAGGCCGGAAGGGAGCGCTGCAATACGACGTGGCTTCGCTGCTGTATGACGCGAAGGCCGATCTGCCTCCGGAGTTGCGGCAGCAACTGCTCGATCACTACCTGGATACTTTGCGAGGCTATGCGAACATCACGCGCGAAGCGTTCCTGCAG
>DATJWZ010000443.1:0-26211 GCA_035500795.1 Candidatus Eiseniibacteriota bacterium
GCAATGGAATCGGGTGGAATCACTCTCGTCAAAGGAGACCTCACCGGAATCCTTCGCGCCCGCCGCCTCAGCCAGGCCACCATGCGCAACATCCGCCAGAATCTTTTCTTCGCTTTCGTCTACAACGCGCTCGGAGTTCCCATCGCCGCAGGAATTCTGTATCCGTTCTTCGGCATTCTCTTGAGCCCGATCCTCGCCGCTGCAGCCATGAGCTTCAGTTCCGTGTCGGTTATTGCAAATTCTCTTGGCATCCGCCGCATCGACCTGTAAAATGGCGACGATCGAGGGCGTCCCAGGAAAACAACCAGTCTGGTTCTCGAGCCGTAAATAGGTCACGATAATGAGATACATTAAGCAGCTTTATGCTGCCTTCTCGTTGGTGTGTTTGTTCATCGGGGCACTGTATCTAGTCAGCTGCGGCGGAAGCGCCAACTTAGTAACCACGCCTCCGGCTCCCACGATAGCCTCTGTCACGACTTGGCACAACGACAATGCCAGAACCGGACAGAACCTCAATGAGACCATTCTCACGCCAGCGAATGTGAATCCATCGAGTTTCGGCTTATTGTTCTCGATTCCCACTGACACAGTTTTCCATGCCCAGCCACTCTATTTGCCCAACCTTACGATCCCAGGGCAGGGAACACACAATGTACTTTTCGTTGTAACGGAAGGCGACACGGCCTTTGGCTTCGATGCCGATTCCGGGCAGCAACTTTGGAAAACCTCGACCTTGGGCGGAGGTGAGAGCTACGACTACGATCCTGGTTGCCCGGCAATTGGAGATCTCGGCATCACTTCCACGCCCGTCATCGACATCAAGGCTGGGCCGAATGGGACAATCTACCTTGTGACCATGTCCAAGGACGCAAGCGGGAACCACCATCAGCGTTTGCATGCTCTCGATGTAACGTCCGGCGTCGAGGAGTTCGGTGGCCCAAAGGAAATCCAGGCATCCTACCCAGGAGTGGGCGATAACAGTTCTGACGGCAATGTTATCTTCAATCCGGGACAACAGCTGGAGCGGGCTGGGCTTCTCTTGCTTAACGGCGTCGTCTATACCAGTTGGGGTTCGCACTGCGACATCCGTCCTTACACCGGCTGGCTTATCGGCTACGACGAAAACACCCTGACGCAAACAATGGTCTTCAATTTTGCTCCTAACGGAAACGGAGGTTCGCTCTGGAACAGCGGCGCTGCGCCGGCAGCAGACGCAAATGGAAACATTTACGTGCTGTCGGCCAATGGCGTTTTTGATACCACCCTCAACGCGCAGGGATTCCCCAGCGAAAGCGACTTCGGCAATGCTTTCCTGAAGCTCACCACCGCGAACCAGCAGTTAGCCGTCGCCGATTACTTCGAAATGATGAATGGGGAATCTGAAACAGCTGCGGACATGGATCTGGGTTCCGGTGGTGCGATGCTGTTGCCGGATCTGACGGACAGTATCGGAAATACACGTCATCTCGCGGTGGGTGCTGGCAAGGACTCCAACATCTATGTCGTGGATCGAGATTCGATGGGGAAGTTCAATCCCAATGCGAATAACATCTATCAGGAATTGCAGGGCGTGTTGGGAGGCGCCGTCTTTTCCACGCCGGCATATTTCAATAACACCCTTTACTACGGCGCAGTCAAGGACACCATCAAAGCTTTTCCCATCTCGAATGCCCAACTCAGCACACCAACGTCCCAGTCCCCTACCATCTTCACTTATCCCGGCGCCACTCCGAGTATTTCTGCGAATGGCACCAGCAACGCAATTCTATGGGCAGCCGAGAATTTCAGCCCCGCCATCTTGCGTGCCTATGATGCAACCAACCTGTCCCACGAGCTGTACAATAGCAATATGGCATCCGGCGGACGGGACCACTTCGGTACCGGCATGGGGTTCATGTCGGTAACGGTTGTCAACGGCAAGGTTTACGTCCCTACGCTCACCGGCATTGCAGTATTCGGGCTCAGATAACCTCACGCGCGTCATAATTCTTGTCCTGGTGAGGAGGGTTGAGCTTTGAACTCGGCGCTCTTAACGTTCTAAGGAAAATCTCCCGATCGAGCGGAGAACAAGTTTCAGAGATTATGTGCCTCAAGAAGCTTGCTCCAGGTTTCGCATTCACCTCTTTATTTGTCGTTGAGTTATATGTGATGAGCTGCGGCGGCAATGCCCAGTTTGGTGGAGGAATTGGCTCGCCACCTCCGCCGCCCTCCACCACGAGTACTGTAACCACTTTTCACAATGACAATGCGCGAACCGGGCAGAATCTCAATGAGACCATTCTTACCCCGGCAAACGTGAATTCTCCGAATTTCGGCTTGCTTTTTCTCATTAAAACCAACGGCTTCCCGGACGCACAGCCTCTCTACCTCCCTAATCTAAACATCGCAGGCCAAGGAACCCATAACGTGCTGTTCGTCGCCACCGAGAGCGATACCGTCTATGCTTTCGACGCCGATAGTGGGACACAACTTTGGCAAGTTTCGACGTTGACTACAGGCGAGTTACCCAGCGACGATCAGGATGCATTCAGGTGACGCCGCAAATCGGTGTTACTTCTACGCCTGTCATCGATCCTCAATCGGGGCCCCATGGAACCATGTATGTCGTTGCGGCGTCGAAGGACGCAGGCGGGAATTATCATCAGCGCCTCCATGCCCTCGACGTAACTTCCGGTACCGAGGAATTCGAAGGTCCCAAGGACATCCAGGCCTCATATCCAGGAACCGGCGACAACAGCTCGGGCGGTAACGTCATCTTCGATCCCGGACAACAACTTGGGCGGCCTGCGCTGCTTCTGCTCAACGGAGTCGTCTATACCAGTTGGGGTTCCCACTGCGATATTCGTCCCTACACAGGTTGGATGATTGGTTATGACGAAAACACCCTCGCTCAGGTAACAGTATTGAATGTCACTCCGAATGGGAATGAGGGTGCCTTTTGGATGAGCGGAGCCGGTCCCGCTGCCGACGCGAACGGAAATATCTACGCTCTGGACGCAAATGGCGTTTTCGATACCACACTGAATGCTCAGGGATTTCCCAGCGAAGGCGACTTCGGAAACGCCTTCTTGAAGATCTCCACCACTAACAAGCGGCTCGCGATAGCCGATTACTTCGAAATGATGAATCAGGCTTCGGAGAACTCATCCGACATCGATCTTGGATCCGGTGGAGCTTTGGTGCTCCCCGATCTGACCGACAGCTCTGGGCAGACACGCCATCTCGCAGTCGGAGCCGGCAAAGACGGCGCCATCTACATATTGGACCGGGATTCCATGGGGAAGTTCAACCCGAGCTCGAACAGTGTTTACCAGGAGTTTCAAGGCGCCTTGGCCGGTGGCGTGTTTTCAACACCGGCATACTTCAACAACTCGGCTTATTACGGAGCAGTCGGGAATGCGATCAAAGATTTTCCCATCTCGAATGCTCGACTCAGCTCCACCCCGTCGTCCCAAACGCCGACTCCCTTTGCGTATCCAGGTGCAACCCCGAGCATTTCTGCCAATGGCACCAGCAACGCGATTCTATGGGCCGCCGAAAATGCCACTCCAGCCATATTGCATGCGTATGACGCCACAAATCTGGCGCACGAACTATACAACAGCAACCAGGCTTCCGGCGGACGAGACCACTTCGGTACTGGAAATAAATTCATCACTCCGACGGTCGTGAACGGAAAGGTGTACGTAGGCTCGCTCAGTGGGGTCGGAGTATTCGGACTCAAGCAGCAATAGCCTCGACTTTGTTGTATTCAGGAGTGGCCGTCGAAAAACTCGATCCAAGAAAAATGCTCAGAAAAATTGTGCGCTAAGATGCCCTACAAACGACGATCTCAATTTTCTGGATATTCTCTATCCCTTGATTTTGGTGCATTTCTCGCGAAACCGGACTTTTTCAACAGCTAAGGAAACATCGCAGTTTGCACGTGAAGTTCCTCACAACTTCATTTGAATTACGAGCAACATTCCCAGAACCCTTTCTTGATCTTCACCTACGAGACCCTAGAAGCTACCGTCTCTGCAGGAATCCGATATTCGTTGTCGGTATTCTCGGCCTGATCCCCCAACGCAGGTATGAGTTTCGGTTTGGTTTCGGCAATTACAAAGGAACTTTGCACCCCAAGCGGGAGGCTGTAACATATTGGAACTCGAGAGTCGTCCCGGGCATAGCTCACATCCTGGTTCTCGAGCCCTAATTTCACTGATGAAAAATATCAACGGGGTGCTCTCTCCCTTTGCAATGGCTTGTGTGTGTGCTGGCGGGCTCTGTTTGATGAGCTGCTGGGGCAACGGCAACATCGAGCCTGTTCCGGCGCCTTTCACTACAAGCGCAGTTACGACGTACCACAACGACAATGCCAGAACTGGTCAGAACCTGAACGAGGTCACCCTGACGCCGGCAAAGGTTCATTCCTTGAAGTTCGGCTTATTGTTCGTAATTCCTGCCGATGGCCGGGTCGAAGCTCAACCGCTCTACTTGCCCAATCTGACTATTGCAGGGCAGGGAACACATAACGTCCTGTTCATTGCGACCGAAAATGCAAGTGTTTATGGCATTGACGCAGATACTGGAAACGGGCTGTGGCAAGTCTCGACTCTCGGGGTAGGGGAGTCTCTCGCCGACGACCCCGCATGCCTGGGACTAATCGGCACCACTTCCACACCGGTCATTGATCCCAAGGCGGGGCCCCACGGAACAATTTACGTAGTGACGATGTCGAAGGACGCGAGCGGGAACCAGCATCAGCGCTTGCATGCCCTCGATGTAACGACGGGTGCGGAGGAATTCGGCGGGCCGAAGGACATCCAAGCTCAGTATCCAGGAACCGGCGACAACAGCTCCGGCGGCAACGTCATCTTCGATCCCGGACAGCAACTCGAGCGACCGGGCCTGCTTCTGTTGAACGGTGTCGTCTATACCAGCTGGGGTTCGCACTGTGATATCCGCCCTTACACAGGTTGGCTGATTGGCTATGACCAAAACACACTTGCACAGGTAACGGTGTTGAATTTCGCTCCGAATGGAAGTGGAGGATCGCTTTGGATGAGCGGTGCGGGGCCGGCAGCGGATGCAATCGGAAACATTTATGCACTCGATGCCAATGGCGCTTTCGACACAGCGCTCGATGCTCAGGGATTCCCTAGCGGAGGCGACTTTGGCAATGCTTTCTTGAAGATCTCCACCACGAACAAGCAGCTGGCGGTTGCCGATTACTTTGAAATGATGGATCAGGCTACCGAGAACTCAAAGGACCTCGATCTCGGATCAGGGGGAGCGTTGCTGCTGCCCGATCTTACCGACAATGCCGGACACACACGTCATCTCGCAGTGGGAGCCGGTAAGGACGGCATGATCTACGTAGTGGATCGGGATTCGATGGGGAAGTTCAATCCAAATGCAAACAACATCTATCAGGAAGTGCAGGGCGCTTTGGCCGGCAAAGTGTTTTCTACGCCAGCATACTTCAACAATACAGTTTATTTCGGAGCGGTAGGGGACACGATCAAAGCCTTTCCGATCTCGAAAGCGCAACTCAGCAGCGCTCCGGCGTCTCAGACACCGACTGCCCTCCCATATCCAGGGGCAACCCCCAGCATTTCTGCAAATGGCGCCAGCAATGCGATCCTGTGGGCTGCCGAGAATGGAAATCTGGCGGTGTTGCACGCTTACGACGCCGGAAATCTGGCGAATGAACTGTACAACAGTAACTGGGCTCCCGACGGGCGAGACCACTTCGGTACAGGGGTCAGTTTCTTCACGCCAACGATCATTAATGGGAAGGTCTACGTAGGCACAACCGCCGGCGTAGGGGTATTCGGGCTCACGCAGCCGTAGCCCCGATCCGAGCCGCAGTCAAAACCTCCTCTACCAGCGCCATCGCGGACTTATCTAGCGCGCTTGCCTCGCCCAAATTGTCCAGCCTTGGACCACTTCGGCTCCTGTGTTAAACTCCGGCCTCTTCCACAACCGAAAAGGGGGGGACAAAATGAAACGACTTCTCGCAGTGTGCCTGTTCCTGGCAGTCTCCGCTTTTGCCCAAACCATCGTCATCCGCGCCGGAATCCTCATCGATCCCGCCACCGGCGCTGTCGCTAAAAATCAAGTCATCTTGGTCAAAGATAAAAAAATTCAGGCGGTCGGAGCGGGCGTATCGATCCCCAAGGACGCGCAAATCATCGACCTCTCCAGCCAATGGGTCATGCCCGGCATCATGGACGCACATACCCACGTCACCCAGAGCGTGAAGTATTTTCACGAGCTCGATCACAACTATCTGGCCGAAAGCACGGGGCTGCGAGCGCTGAAGGGGCTACGCATTGCGCAGACACTCCTGAATGCCGGAGTCACCACCGTCCGCGACGTCGGCAACGACGCGAACTTCGCCGCCGTCGATCTCCGCAAGGCCATCGATGCCGGATGGTTCGTCGGACCGACCGTACAAACCGCAGGCAAGATCATTGCTCCCTACGGCGGCCAGAGCAGCGGCATCCCGCCGGAAATCGGTCCCTTCTGGCGCTTCGAATATTACGACGCTGATTCTCCTGACGAAATCCGCAAGGCTATCCGCGAAAACATCTTCTACGGCGCCGATCTCATTAAGCTCGTCGCCGACAACAGCGATTACCACTATTCGGTCGAAGAAGTCCGCGCCGCAGTCGAAGAGGCCCATCATGCCAACCGCCCTGTCGCCGTGCACGTCCTCGGAGGCGAAGCCGCCGACAATGTGATCGCCGCCGGCGTCGATTCCATCGAACACGGCTTCTATCTCACCGACGACCAGCTTCGCCGCATGAAAGAGAAGGGAATCGTTCTCTCGAGCACGGACTTCCCGACAAGTCACTTTGAGGGAGGTGAATTTAACCATGCACAGGAAATCGGGGTTGCCATTATTGATCGGCTGCGTCGCGCCCACAAAGTTGGCGTCAAGATCGGCTTCTCCACTGACATTGTCACAGACTATAAAGACGAGGATCGCGCCCAAATGACCTGGGACTACCTCGCGGTCTGGCGGGCCGCTGGAGTTCCAAATGCCGAAGTTTTAAAGAGCATGACGACAATCAACGCTGAGCTGCTGCGAATTCAGAAAGACCGCGGCGCAATCGCCAAAGGCCTGTTCGCCGACATTATCGCCATGCCGTCAAGCCCGCTCGACGACACCGAATCGCTGCGAAAAGTCGACTTCGTGATGAAGAACGGCACCGTAGTCCGCAAACCGCGATAGGCTATTCACGCGCGGTCTTGATGACTTGCAGAGCACCACATCCCAGGCCCATTTCTGTTTCAAGGAATCCGCCCCACCGTTTTCAATGGACGCAAAGCGGAAAAGCGAAATAGTGCCATCCTGAATTTCGCTCAATGGAACCGCGTCGAATTGTGACTCCCGTCACAGCTTTTCCTGATCCGCTCGCGTAAAGAAATCTGTTCGAGGATTTGTCTTTCCCGGAGGACCGACGCTTTGCCTCGGTCGAAGCCTTTCATCAGCGACGAATCGGTTGTCGCTCCTGCGATCGACGATCCGTCGCGGACGAAACAGGTCGATTCTCGGTGGCTGCTAAAGATTGCGATCCGCCGGTCGAGTGCGACCTTTTTGAACGCACGGCCGATGCGCTGGTTCGTCTGTCTGTTGGCTCTCGTCCTGCTCTCTTGCCAGCTCCGTGCCTCTTCCATTCCGGCTCCGGAGGCTTGGGTTCCAATTCGCTGGACGGGCGGCCCACTCGAGGTTGCGTGGCGAACCCAAGCAAAGACTCTTTCGGCCGATCCTGCGATTCGCGACCATCTGCTCCGCTGGTACGAACCCGCCACACTCGCTCTTCTCGACGGCTCGCCTGTGAACTGTCTGCTGGTCACCTGGAGCGCACCTGCCGATGCGGCCGTCGAAGCCGCACAGGTGGAACTCGTAAAAACCTATGCGGAAGCTGCCCACAAGCGCGGTCTGGCGGTGCTAGGTCTGGTATATGCGGCGGGTGACGCCTCGAAAATCGCAGCGGATACCAACAAGGCCTCGCTTAACGGACTTGTGCTCGACGGCGATTTTCCTCCGGAATTTCCCACCGCACTACATAAGGCGGCTGGCTCCTTACGGGTCATTGAGATCGCAAAAGACGCCTTCTCCGCACGATGGAAACCTGCGCCAATCACAGCCGTCGCAGGTGTGATGCCCAGCGGACGCAACCTTGCCGAAATGGGGATCCGTGGCACGCCCTCGAGCCAGCCGTGGATCGAATCCAATATCTGGTTGATGCGATCTATTCCGACTTCCTGGTCCGCACACCAGATTTGGATCAGTAGCCAACTCGAAAGTCCGTCAGCCGTCGACTACGAACGGGCGGTCGCTGATGCTTCAGCAGCCCGAGCTCGCTGGATCGTCTCGCTCGACGATTCTCTCCGTACCAGGTTGAGAACTGGCGATTCCACTGCGCTGGAAATATGGCGACGTCTTTCTAGCTATCTGAGATTCGCTGAAAGTCATTCCGAGTGGCGTGCTCTCGCACCTTACGGAAATGTCGGCATCGTGGTTGACCCGGCCAGTTCTCAGCCAGACCGCGTCGATGAGTATTTAAAACTCGCCACCCGTCGCCAAGTTGCATACCAGTTGATCTCGCGTAACGATCTCAACGCCACGCGCCTAGCGAAGTTCCGTGCGATCGTTGCCACCGAACTCGATCCTCCTTCCGCAGACGAGCAAAAAGTCTTGAAGGACTTCGCTGAGAATGGCGGGCTCGTCTTCACCGGCCCCTCTTGGGGAGGTGCTCCGAAGACGGAGCCCTACGCCGAACTCCCTGCGGGCAAAGGGACTGTGACCGTCTACAAGGATCCCGATCCTGAAGCTCTCGCACACGATCTGAAAGAAGTACTTTCGGACGACGACTTGGGCATTGTCCCGTTCAACGTTCCCTCAGTGATCACGTCGACAAGCGGCGGTATTGACGGTCTGCCGTTGCTGGTTCAGCTGGTCAACTATTTCGATCATCCGGTTGAGGCAATTACTCTGCGCGTTGCCGGCAAGTTCCGTTCGGCTCGTTTGGAGTGTCCCGACGGCGCTCCGGTGGATCTGCCTCTGCGCAGCGAAGAAGGACGAACTGAGGTCACGATTCCGAGGCTTTTGTTATGGGGTGCCGTTTCAATGCAATAAAACGAGGAGGCAACAGCATGTGTAAAGGACGAATGACGCGGCGCGATTGGCTGGCAATTTCTGGTCTCGCTGCAGGCGCAGTCGCAGTGCCGAAGGCCGTAGCGCGGCCATCCCAGGCTCGCTCCACAGAAGTTGCACAAGCCGCATCGACGGCTCCGGCAGAACCCGTATCCGTCGCAAAAGTCCACACCTACGATGCGGACCTCACCACGCAATTCCGACAGATGTTCGACCAAATCGGCGGGATCGACCAGAAGGTCAAAGGAAAGACCGTAGGCATCAAAGTCAATCTCACCGGTGACGGACGCTTTCCCGGCTACACCACCGGCGATACACATTGGGTCCATCCGCGCGCTGTCGGCTCGGCGGTCGCGGCATTCGGAGCGCTGGGCGCGAAGCGCGTCCGCATTCTGGAAGGGACAGAGAGCCGCAAGCCTGGCTACAAACTCGAAGACAAATTGCTGTCCGGCGGATGGGATGTGAACGCCATTCGCAATGCCGCCCCGATTGTCGAATTTGAAGATACCGACAAGCCGGGAGAGAAGCAGTTCTCTCTACTGAAAGTGAAGAGCACGCCGTACGTCTTCCCGGCCTTCCAGATGAATCATTCCTATGAAGATTGCGATTTCTTCGTGAGCATGGGCAAGATGAAGAACCACGAAGAGATGGGCATCACCATCTGCATCAAGAATCTTTTCGGCATCACGCCGATCGGCATATACAAGGACCGCGAGCAGGTCTTCCACTACGGATACAAGCAATCTCCTTCCGGCGCTCCGGTTGAACTCGATCCGCAATCGACGCGCTACGAAGGCTGGCGGCTCCCGCGCGTTCTGGTCGATATTCTGGGCGCGCGGCCTGTCGATCTCGCGATTGCTGATGGCATTGTCTCCATGGTTGGCGGTGAAGGCCCGTGGGTGCTGGGTTCCAAGCCCGTTCACCCGGGAATTCTCATCGTCGGCAAGAATTGCGTGAATACTGATACCGTGGCCGCCGCCTGCATGGGCTACAATCCGCGTGCCGGACGCCACGAGGCGCCCTACCGCGTCTACAAGAATCCCAAGGACCATCCGCCGGACCAGTTGCATCCCGGCGATGAAACATTCCAGTACGCCGATAACATGATGCTTCTCGCCGAGGCGGTAGGCATCGGCTCCGCAGATCTCACGAAGATCGACGTTCGCGGAGTGCCGATCAAAGAGGCGATGTTCGAGTACGAATCATTCTGGAAGAGCCAGATGCCAAAGGGGCAAGGAGAGTCTTGATTCGCTGTTGCCTCCCCATGTTCGCTGCGCTTCTGCTGGTGCATTCAGCGGGAGCGCAGCGGCTCGAACGCACCACGGACGCCATGGGCGCGACGTTCTCGATCGTCCTCTATGGCGACGATCAGGCGTCGATGAACCATGCGATCGACGCGGCCTTCGACGAAGCCCACCGTCTCGACGAACTTCTCTCGAACTATAAGCCTGCGAGTGAATGGAGCCGCATCAACCGCGAAGCAGCGGCGCATCCGGTCGCAGTATCGCCGGAATTATTTCAGCTCTTATCCGATTGTCTCGACTACAGTCGCGCGAGCGAAGGCACTTTCGACATCACAGTCGGTCCGCTGATGCGCGCCTGGGGATTCTTCGGCGGGACACGTCAGGTCCCATCTTCGGAGCAACTTCGCGAAGCGCGAGAACCAGTGGGATACGAACACATTCAACTCAACGCCCGCGAGCACGCGATTCACTTTGACCATCCCGGTGTCGAGATCGATCCCGGCGGCGTCGGCAAAGGCTACGCCGTCGACCGCATGGTCGCGATCCTGGGCGCACGTGGATTTCGCAACGCGCTTGTCGCCGCATCCGGCAGCAGCATTTACGGGCTCGGAAATCCCCCCGACGAGTCGCGCGGATGGCCCATCAGCATTGCCGACCCATGGGATCACCGCAAAAATGCCGCGCAAGTCTTTCTGAAAGATATGTCGCTCTCGACCTCTGGAGCGTACGAGAAATCATTCCGCGTCGGAGGACATCGGTACTCGCACATCATGGATCCCCGCACCGGCATTCCCGCCGAAACTGCGGTTCAAGTAACCGTCCTGGCCCCTCGCACCATCGACAGCGAGGTCTGGGCCAAGCCCTACTTCATTCAAGGGCGCGATTGGACGTCGGTCCACAAGCCCAAACTATGGCGTGTCCTTTACTGCGATAGCACGCCCGGTGCGGCTTGTTCCTGGGTGGAGTAGCACATTCCCACCGCGATTAATTCAGTTACCCTCACCATGATCGCTGTTGTAGAGATCCCTACTTGATTCCTACATATACATCCATTTGCAGATTCTGCGGATCCACCGCCCGCTGGTCATAAATCTCGAAGTCCGCTCCATAGACCCGGTCCGCGCCGACCGCATTCCGGGGCAGGGAATTGATCTTCATCCACAAAGCTGGCACAACTTTCGGCCCGGGTCCTTTTTCTGACGTAAACATCGCGTATTTCCCGCCAGGAAGCTTGCGCGTCACCATTCCCGCCGGCACATCTTTATCGGAACTCACGCGCGCCCCAAGCACGTAGGTGTACTCGCCATTGTGGTCGCTCGAATAATCGGTGTAGACGGCCACGATCTTCCGGTCGGTTTTGTTCGGAATTTTGTCGATGACTCCTTCTTGAAATAGCCGTCCCCACATCGGCCCAATTACTGCCTGCGCTGTCATCTCGTTCGCGTTCGTTGTGCGCGCCGAGATACCCACGACGGTGAACCCATCCTGCTGAACGATTTTCGGCTCGCTATTCTGTTCGCCCATCGCCTCTCCTCCATCTCCCTTCAATTTCTTCAATTGTTCGATGGCGTTGTTATTCTTCGGATTCAGCCGCAGTGACTTCTCATAATTCTGGATCGCTAAATCCTTCTGCCCGACTTTGGCATACGCCTCGCCCAAACTGTCATACACGTTCCCCGATTGCGGATACAGCTCCACATTTTTCTTGAAGACTTCAATGGAGTCCATCTCTTTGTCGCCATAAAGCAGCCGATATCCCAACTCATTAAGCGTAGCTTCATTCACCTTTGACGAATCTTGTGACTTCAGCAGATCGTATTCCTCGATCGCCGCCGCTGCGCCTTTGAGCTTCGAGATGATGAACAAGTCGGCGCCGGTATCCGCCTGCATTTTGTAATTCCAACCGTATTCCGCCGCGACGCGCCGCAGAACCTGATTCATGACGGAGATGCCATTGTCTGAGTCCGCCATCATCGCAATGCCGTTCCCGGTTTCTGCGTTCATTGTGAGCAACGCCTGAAAACCCTCGTCGGCCCCATTGTGGCCGAATTGTCCTGGATTATCCTTTTCGAAAAAGAAACCAAGACCAGCCTCATCCATAACCGGAGTGAGCATCTCCTGCGTCGTCTTCGGCGACAGGATGTGATTCGCCTTGGCTTGCTTCGACAGCGCAATTTCTATCGCAAACTTCGCCAGATCGGTGGGCGTAGTCCACAACCCAGCCGCCGCCATCTCTGGATAGATATGCCACTTTCCGTGCACAGGCTTCCCATCGGCGTACGCGCCGCCTGCCGTCATCGCAGCACGGGCCGTAGGCAAGGGCTGCTCATAACTGCTATCGCTCATGCCAATCTTGTCGAGGACGAGCTCCCGCATCAGGGCAGGGAACTGCTTTCCGGTTACATCCATCATGAGCAGTTGTTCGATCGTCACTCCTCCTCCCGAATACCGCTCATTCGTGCCGGGCACTGTATCCACGCGAATCGGATCGGTATTGGCCGGCTTTTCTCCATTCAGTACTTGCACGATTGTCGGTCGAGGCGCGTCTACGTCATACCCGGGAAATCCGTGCACCGTCAGGCCCGCGGTGTGCGACATGATTCGTCGCAGCGTGACTTTTTCGGTCTTCGTGAAGTCGTTTTCGGGCACCTTCCAGGTCTTGAGTTTCTGATTTACATCTCCATCCAGCGACAACTTACCCTGTTGAACCAGATACATTGCACCTGTAGCTGCGACAGGTTTACTGATCGAACCGGCCTGAAACAGAGTCTTCGTCGTCACCGGCGTGCTCGACCCGGGCTCAATCACGCCATAAGCCTTCGCGTCGACAATCTTGTAGTTCTCGATAATCGCGACGCTCAGCCCCGGCACGTTGAATGTCTTCATCAATTCCGCCAGGTTCAACCGAATCGGAGCTTCGCCCGGTTTTCCGGGTAAATCGAAGGCCGTCTCCTCCACGCGCTGCAAGCGTCCCGATGTACTCGCTGCCTTGGTTGGACTCTTCGCGGCCACGCAAATAGTCAGAAGGGAAGCGATGAGAAGGATCAATGCGAAGCGGATAGCAGTCGAACGGGAAGGTTTTACAAGCATCGGATCGCTCCTTCAAATGCTATGGATGTTCCATTTCTTCGGCGCAGTTTGCGCCAGAAGTGGGGATTTTGAAGCTCCGGATCTTCACAGTAATGTCAGGGAAACGTTTGAAACACACCCACGCTGTTATAGACGAATAGGAGGAAATTAGGTTAACTCCGTGACTCTGTGACTCCGTGGTAAAAGGCCGGCCTACAACTTCCCCAGAAAATCCGTGATCTCCGGCTCGGTCCAATCCACGGCCCCGATGAACTTCCTTCGCATCACGCCATTGCGGTCGATGATGTACGTCTCGGGAAACTTGAACGTGCCGTAAAGATTGCTGCTCTTCTGCCCGGGGTCGCGCACGGTCAGCAAATTGACATTGTGATCCTTGAGGAAGCGATTGTAGGCACTCTGGTCGACGTCTACGCTCACACCAATCACCGTGATGCCCTTCGCCTTCATCCGGCGTTGCATCTCTACCAGCGACGGCATCTCTTCCACGCACGGAGGACACCACGTCGCCCAGAAATTCAGCACCACCACCTGTCCCCGGTAGTCGCTGAGTTTGACGGAGTGGTCCGAATCCTGAATCGTAATTTCCGGCGCTGCCGATCCTATCCGCGGCGGACGCGACCCGCTATAGCAAGCCGAAAGAGATATCAGCGCCAGGCACGCAACGAAGAGAAGGCAGAAATGAGAGAAGGCACGCACGCAGATATAATAAAGGATTCCGGAGTATGTGGAGCGCGCGCCTCGCCCGCTTGTCGCCGCGAAGCGGCGACAGCTTGCAGCCCACGGCGTAAGCTGTGGGTGCCAAACTCCAAGGGGTTAAGCTCCGAAGGGTGAAAGAGGCCTCGCATAAAGCACGACTGAAGGGCGTAGCGGTGTCGCCTTCCATGTGAGTTGTTTCAGGTCAACCGAGATTTGGATTATCGATGCTCGAACCATTGCCGCTGACGACGCCTCAACTTTCCGTCATCATCCCCGCACGGAATGAAGAAACCTCCCTTGGCACGTGCCTCGAATCCCTCATCTCTCAAAGTGGCGTCGATTTCGAAATTATCGTCGTCAATGATCACTCGACCGACCGCACCCGCGAAATCGCCGAATCGTTCAACAAGGTCCGCGTGATCGATGCAACTTCTCTACCCGAAGGCTGGACCGGAAAAAACAACGCCGTCGCCATGGGGGCCAGAGAAGCCCTCGGCCAATGGTTGCTGTTCACCGACGCCGATACGATCCACACTCCGGGATCTCTCGCTCGCGCACTGAAAGAAGCGAAAGACAACAACGCCGATGTTCTTTCGTACTCTCCAGAGCAGATCGCAGTCACGTTCTGGGAAATGGCGATTCTCCCAGTGGTCTTCGCCGAACTCGCGCGCCACTTCCCGCCATCAAAAGTAAGCGATCCCAACTCGCCGGAGGCCGCCGCCAACGGGCAATTCATCCTGATCCGCCGGGACGTCTACCACGCAATCGGCGGCCACGTCTCAGTCGCCTCAGAAATCCTCGAAGACGTTGCCCTGGCCCGCCGCGTAAAGGCGGCAGGCTACAGGCTGCGATTCCGCTACTCCGAATCTGTCCGCACTCGCATGTACCACAGCTTCTCCCAACTCCGCGAAGGCTGGACCAAGAACCTGGCCCTTCTATTTCCAAAGCCCGGATGGCTTGCAGCAGAGTGTTTGGGGCTTTGGGCTGTTCCGTGGGCAATTGCGATTTCTTGGGCCGTCTTGCCTTGGGGACTCTGGTGGTGGGGACCAGTTTTCGTCAGCAGTTTTCTCTTTTTAACAGGCCGACTGAAGCGGGCGAACTTTGACTCAGTCATGACGTTTCTCGGTGCCCTCTTTGGCATGCCCATGTTCGCCTACCTCCTCCTCCGCTCCAAACGCGCCCATGCGAAAGGAACTGTCGGCTGGAAAGGTCGCACCTACGAACCAACGAACCGTACCTCGAATTCATCAGCACCACGCAACACGACCCCGCCGGAAAACTCATTCATGAAGACGCCACAAGCTCTGCTCCTTCTGACGTTCGCTTTATCCCTGACTGCCTTGCACGCACAATCCGCAGACGACGAGCCTCACTTCGCGAACACAGTCATCGAACCCGGACAGAGCATCGGTCCTCTGAAGCTCAATGACTCCCGCGACAAAGCCCTGCAACTTTTCCCCAAGAAAGATATTGATCAGGAGTGGGAAGACCCCTGCGGAACCACCTTTGATTGGGTCGACAATACCAACCCGATCGGCCACGGCGACGTTTTCATCCGGATAAAGAAGGACAAGATTTTTCAGATTGAGTCTTCCACCACACGTTTCGTGACAGCCGAAGGGATCACAATTTTCGACCCCCCCGAAAAAGTTCACAGCGTCTACAGAGACCTGCGCGCCGGAGTGCTACTCGGCGATCTTTCTCCCGCTCTCGGATCGCGCCCCTTGGTCTTCTGGTTCGACAAAAAGAGAGGGATCGCTTTCGCGCTTGCCTACGACCGTCCTCACCACAAGCGCTATGTCTATAAAATCATCGTCTTCGAACCGGGCAAGAACTTCTGTCCCGAGCAGGAAACAATCAACTCCAACCGCTGGCAGAATATTGACCCATACGCGCAGGAGCCATCTCGCGACCTGAGCCCCGAGCAATAATCAAATAGAATTGAGTTCGCAATATCCGCGTGAATTCGCGGAAAAAGTTTTTCTTAGAACAAATGGTCTACCTAACGCGTAAAGCCGAATTCGCCGCCTCGCACTACTACCACAACCCGGCATTCTCCTCCGAAGAGAACCAGCGCATCTTCGGCAAATGCAACAACCCCAACGGCCACGGCCACAACTACACGCTCGAAGTCACCGTCAAAGGCGAAGTCGACCCGCGCTCCGGATTCGTCGTCGACCTCAAGCAACTCAAGGAAGTCATGAACCACGAGGTTCTCGACGCCATGGACCACCGTTTCCTAAACAAAGAAGTTCCCGAATTCCTTACCCAGATTCCGACAACGGAAAACATAGCGATTGCAGTCTGGCAGCGCCTCAAGCCAAAACTCCAGAATGCCAGCCTGCACCGAGTGCGCGTTTACGAAACTCCAGACCTTTTTGTGGATTTCTACGGAGAAGAATGAATCGCAAATTTCCGGAAGATCGGCGTCCTCCCGAGCGCAGCCGTTTTTTAGGCGCAGCGAACGATCTCGCGTTCATCAAGTCTGCCTTCGAGCAGGTGCCTTGATGAAGGCCCACCTCACCCGCCGCTACCTGTTCTCTGCATCTCACCGCCTGCACAATGCGGAAATGTCAGCCGCGGAAAACCAGTCCACCTACGGCAAATGCGACAACCCCCACGGACACGGCCACAACTACATGCTGGAAGTCACGGTAAGCGGCCCTGTTAACCAGAGCACCGGGATGGTCTGCAATCTGGTTGATCTCGATCAGGCCGTCGAAAGGGAAGTCCTCTCCCGCTATAACCTCGAAAATCTGAACACTTTGCAGGAATTTGCTGTAACCGTTCCCACCACCGAAAATCTATGTATGCAGATCTTCGAAATATTGCAGCGCGGCTTCCCCCACGCTCATCTGGATAAAGTAAGACTTGAAGAAACGATGATGAATTCTTTCGAGTACGCGGGCGCACAGGAACTCAGATATTGAAGCTAAGTTTACAGTTGTCATTCCGAAGGCGCGATTTTAGCGCCGAGGAATCTGTTGTAGCGGGCAGCGCCCAATGGATGGAGGGCCGATCACGAAATGAAGTCACCTTCGATGGACAGCACTGACAAGACCAAAGAGAGTCCGACACTCACCAGCGCCACCTACCCGGACCTCGTCCGCGAAATGCTGGTCCGCCTCGGCGAGGATCCCACTCGCGAAGGCCTGGTTGACACTCCCGACCGCGTCCAAAAGGCGATGCAGTTTCTCACCAAGGGTTACGACGAAGATCCTGAAGCCCTGCTCAAAGGCGCTCTCTTTACCGTTCAATACGACGAGATGGTCATCGTCAAAGACATCGAGATGTTCAGCCTCTGCGAGCACCACATGCTGCCTTTCTTCGGCAAAGTCCACGTCGCTTACATCCCAAACGGACGCGTCATCGGCCTGAGCAAAATCCCAAGGCTGGTAGAACTTTTCTCGCGCCGTTTGCAGATCCAGGAACGCCTTACTACGCAGATCGCGGAAACGATCCAGAAAGTGATCGAGCCTCAAGGCGTCGGCGTAGTCATCGAAGCCCGCCACCTCTGCATGATGATGCGCGGCGTCGAGAAGCAGCACTCCGCGGCCGTCACTAGTTCGATGCTCGGCTGCTTCCGCAACGAAGAAGAAACCCGTAGCGAGTTCCTGTCATTGATACGCCAGCGCTCCAACGGCGTGTAACCAGGGAATCCGGATTTCGTAGCTATCTGGGAGTCTTCAATCGATGGGTGCCCTATTTCTGCCTCGTTTTTTGCGGCAGAAGTGGGGATTTTGATTTCGGCTGATGTAACATCAGTCCCGAATGCCCATCGCACGCAGGACCCAGCGAACTCCTCAGCGCTTAGCCAGCCAAACCGCCCTGATCACGGGCGCCACCCGTGGCATCGGGTTAGCGATTGCGAAAGTCTTGGCCGATGAAAGCTGCAATCTCATCCTCACCGCGCGCGATGAAAATACACTCAAGAAACTCGGCAGGGAACTGAACTCTCCCAAAATCCTGATCCATCCTTGTGACGTCCGCAACCCCCATTCTGTCGACGATCTTTTTCGAGCAATCCGGCGGGAACGGCTCCGCATCGATATCCTCATCAATAATGCCGGCATCGCTCACGCCAACCTGCCTGTCGACCAGCTTCCGTATCCGGTCTGGAACGATGTCTTCGCGACAAACCTCGACGGTACGTTCCTGATCACGCAAGCCGCCCTCGGTCTGATGAAGCGAGGCGGCACAATCGTCAACAATCTCTCCATCGCTGCCACCCGCGTCTTCGCCGGATCGGCCGCTTACAACGCCTCGAAGCATGCAGCTTTGGGTTTCACCAATACTCTGCGCGAAGAGCTCCGTTCCAAAGGAATCCGCGTCATTGGCCTCCTCCCAGGCGCCACCAATACTGATATTTGGAAGACTCTCTGGCCCCAAGCCCCACGTAAAAAAATGATGTCTCCCGACACGGTTGCAAGGGCGGTACTCGAAGCGATCCTGCTCCCGGCAAGCGCCACGATTGAAAACCTCGAAATCCTTCCAACCGTTGGCACTCTGTAATGCCCCTGTATCTGTTGCGGGCATAAAAATCACGCGTATGGATCGCTTCGGTATCGCTCTCCTTCCCAGCTCAACCCCGTCCGAGTACAATGTCCACCGCCGAAATCCTCCCAGGAGAACTCTCATGAAAAGATTGCCGTTTCTCGCCCTGCTTACAGTCATGCTTGCGCTTCCTGCGCTAACACAAGAGGCCAAGAAAGATGCCCCGCCCAAACCTCCCGATCCGCCGTCGAAGGTGGTCATCGATAGCTGGAACGACATCGGCCGTAAGCTGATCGCCATGGCCGAAGACTTCCCCGAGGACAAATACGACTTCAAGCCCACACCCGCACAGCGTAGTTTCGCCGAGCAACTCCTGCACGCCGCCGGCGCAAACTATTACTTCATCAATCCAATGATGGGTCAGAAGCCGCCGGCAGAAGAGGATTTGAAGCGCGACAAATACAAGACCAAAGCGGACGTAGTCGCCATGGTGAAGAAGTCTTTTGCAGACGGGGCCGCCGCGCTGAAAGCCAAAGGCGACAAGGGAATGAATGACCTCCTCGTCGACCCGTTCGGCAATCAGCAGGTCCGCGCCTATGACTACGCCTACGGTTTCATTGAACACTGCGGCGAACACTACGGCCAACTGGTGGTCTACTATCGCTTAGCGGGCTTGGTCCCACCAGAATCTCGGCCCAAGAAGTAACATTTTTCGGTGTCATCCTGACCGTAGGTTGAGCTTCGCAAAAAGCGAGGCTCAACCATAGTCGAAGGATCCCTGGGTTGTTGAGGAAGTCTCGGGGATCTCCGGGCCTTTGGACCCCGCGCACCTTGAAACATGAAACTCGAAACAGAGCGTTCCGCTACCGGTACGCGTAAGGCGATCTCTGCGCTCGTTCCGGGAACAACTTGATCATCGCCATCCCGGCCACAAATCCGCCCACGTGCGCCCAGACCGCAACGCCTCCCACATCCCGTCCGGCATCAGCCATCGATAATGATGCAGCTCCCGCCGCAAACTGCAAGAAAAACCACTCCCCAAGCACGATCCACGCAGGAAGATAAATCACAAAGATGAAGAACCACGTCAGCACTCGTGCCCTCGGATACAGCAGGAAATAAGCTCCTAGCACGCCCGCAATCGCGCCGCTCGCACCCACCGTCGGCACATTCGAGTGTGGATAAATCGACACCTGCGTCCCCATCGCAAGCAATCCAGCAATCAGGTAGAACATCAGATATTTAAAATGTCCCAGGTAATCCTCCACGTTATCGCCAAAAATGTAGAGGAACCACATATTCCCCAGCACATGCATCCAGCTTCCGTGCAGAAACATCGACGTGAAGAAGGGGATTACCACGTCAGGCAGCGTGTATCGCGAAGATCCCGCCAGAAATGCGGCCAGGTGAGACGGAATCTCGCCATAGATTTTCACAAAGGCCACTCCGGCCCGCGGCCCCAGCGTCCACTGGTAAAAGAAAATGAGAATATTCAGCACAATCAAAAACGTGTTTACAAACGGCGTGCTGTAGCGTGGCTGATCGTCTTTGATCGGAAGCATGTCAGGAATTTAGTAATTTGGTAACTTTGTAATTGAGTAATGGGACAATCGAACCCACGCAGCCGAACTCGCGAAACGCAGTGGCCTTCGGTTTTCCAAATTACGAAATTACCAAATTACAAAATTACTCAATTGCTTTTGCTGAATTACAAAATTACCAAATTTAATGAATGCCGTCTTGATCATCGATAAACCCGCCGGCCTGACCTCCCACGATGTGGTCAACCGCGTCCGCCGCATTCTAAATCAACGCTCTGTCGGACATCTGGGTACCCTCGACCCCATGGCCACCGGAGTTCTTCCAATCGTCATCGGAAATTTCACCCGCCTCGCACAGTTCTACGTGAGTTCCGAGAAAACGTACGAAGGCACTGTCCGCTTCGGCTTCTGCACCGACACCTACGACGCCGAAGGAGATCCTACGACTGACGTAAAGGAAGTTAATCTCGACCCCGTTGAACTGGAATCCGCGGTCGCGAAATTCCGCGGCGTGATCGAGCAAGAGCCCCCGCCTTTCTCAGCCAAAAAGGTCAAAGGAGTTCCGGCCTACAAGCTTGCCCGCAAGCAGAAAGACGTGCACCTCAACCCGGTTCAGGTCGAAATCAAAGAACTGGAAGTCCTTGGAGTCGACGTGGACCGCATGAGGTTCCGCGCTCGTGTCAGCTCCGGCACGTATATGCGCTCCGTAGCGCACGATCTAGGCAAAGCGCTGGGCTGCGGCGCTCATCTGGAAACCTTGCGCCGCACGGCAGTCGCGGAATTCACAATCGCCGAAGCCCAGACACTCGACGAACTAGGCAAAGCAGCAGGGAAGTCCGGTGTTGTGGAGCGGGCGCCCCGCCCGCTTCTGGCCAGAAACACGAACCCAGACGCATCATCGGTCCTGACCACCGCCGTAGAAGAGCGCCCCTTTCAGGGCCGCATTGCAACTGGAAATGAGGACCTCAACCTTCAGCCATTACTTGAACTATTCGTCCACCCCCGCAAACTACTCCTGCAAATGCCCTGCGTGACCGCTGACGAGTCGACCGCTGCCCGTATCCGTGCCGGACGCACCGTCAATCTGCCCGAACTTTCCCGCTCCCGCCAGGTCAAAGTCTTCGCCGGTCAACGCGACCTCATCGCCATCGCAACGCGGGTAGCCGGAACACTCTTCCACGCGAAAATCGTCCTCTGTAGCTGACTGATCCGGTAATCTCACGGGGAAAGGACGGCCGTCTAGGGCCGCGTGGAAGGGTCTATTTCAGATCAAGGGTCTCGCCCTGGGTTTACTGCGGCACAATCTTCGAATGCACCGCATATAACTTGAAATCGGAATACACATGTCGCTGCTCCACGGCAACGCCCTTAAATTCCCACGCGATGTCAGCCTCCTGCGGAAGCCACAATGTTGCGTCAGCCTTCGAGATGTTCGCTTCTCCAAATCGAATGCTGATCGACATCTCTTTGAGGTGAACGTCGGGTCGTGGTGCCAGCAGATCCTCCCGAAGTCGCACAATCCGGTAGTCGGCAGCGTCCACCCACGCAATTCCTTGGAATAAGAGCGTTAAGCGATTTCCTTCGAACGAGAAGGCTGTGGGGAATCGAACCTTGTCCGGAATCTCCGCAAAGGCAATCACTACCGTCTTGCGTCCGTCCACCTCTTGTCGGCCGAGAAAACGAAAGCGAGACTGATTCTGGTTTCCCGGAAACAGGCGCAACCACTCCGAAGCAAAGCCTTCCGTCACCTGTCCAGTTTTCGAGCCCGAATACGTGATCGGACGCCCGTTCTTATCCGTCCGATACTCCTGGAGCTCGATCCCTTCCTCCCCCACATGGTTCAACAGCAGATAGCCGAACGTTTGCTTCTCCTGCGTGGCTTCCGGAATGGCTGTGACCAGCGCTCCTTGCGAAATCCGGCTGGCTACCCGCTGGTGAGTGATTTGCTCCTCGTGCGATGCAACGTTGGGTGTGTGCTGTAGCAGCTCAAGGCAGCTCTTGCCGACGCGAACCAACAGGGAATTAAGATCCGCTCCTCCCGAGTCCTGGTTCAGACCCCTCAACTCCGGTACGGCCTCGATGACGTCTGGAATGGGTACGTCGACGTACGTTCTTGCGTTGGCCCAGACCCTCCGATCGAAATCGTTCCAATTGAGAGAAAAATCGCTCTGAGACGAAGGAATCGAAGAGCCTTTGGAAGCATCACTCGCAACCGAAGTTTGCTGCGCGGGGTTGGGGCTATCCGACTGGCTATTAGCGAGGGAGGATAACGCCGCCAGAAGACAAACACACAGCCACGCTCGACGGAACGGCTCGCCCCACATGCAATGTCCGATAACAGGTATTATGTTAAGTCAAATGCTTAAGAGATCCCAGCCCAACGTCTGAGGTCTAAATGGCTAAAGGCGGAGCCCCCTTCTTCACATCTTGTACTTCCCCAAATCCTCGTCGTTCAGCCCTTCCAGCCATTTGCGGAGTTCTTCACTGGTCACGCGATCCGACATATTCGCCGCGAGCTTCGAGGTCTTCAGCACCGTTTCATCGACAAAGATCGGACAATCCACACGCAGCGCCAGCGCCAACGCATCTGACGGGCGCGAATCGATGGAAATCACTTCGCCGCCGCGTTCCAGCCAGATCACCGCATAAAACGTATCTTCTTTCAGCTCGGTTACGACAACTTTGTGGACCTGGGTCTCCAAGCCCATCAGGACGTTCTTGATCAGGTCGTGCGTCATCGGACGCGGCGTCGCCACTTTCTCCATCTCCAGCGCTATCGCATTCGCCTCGTACACTCCCACCCAGATCGGCAACACCGTGTCGCCCCCAACGTCTTTCAGGATAATGATCGGCATATTGCTGACGGGGTCGACCATCAGGCCGCGAATTGTCATTTCTACTTCCATGCTGCCTCCGGGGACTTTCTGCTCCTTATACCACCAACTCGCCCAATAGGCTGTTGGGAAAGCTGCTAGTGACCTTCGCATCCACGTACGCCCCGATCTTCGGGGCGTCGTTCGCGGTAAAATTCAGGGTCTTGTTCTGCGAAGTTCGGCCGATCCACTGGTTTCGCGACTCGTTATATCCTTCAACCATTACTTCAAGTTTAGCCCCGACGTATTTTTTGTAGCGCGCCGTCTGGATTTGCTTCTGTCTCGCCATCAACACTTCTAGTCGCCGCGACTTCTCTTCTTCCGGGATCGCATCTTCTAGATTCAATGCAGGTGTATTCGGACGTGCTGAATATTTGAATGTAAACACTCCGTCGTAGCCAACTTCATCGAGCAAGTTAAGGGTTTGCTCGAACTCGGCTTCAGTCTCGCCTGGGAACCCAACGATCACATCCGTTGTGATGCTGATTTGGCGTTTGGCGGACTTCATCCAACTGATCCGCTCAAGATACTGTTCTCGGTTGTAGAGCCGCTGCATGGCATCAAGTACCCGCGTAGATCCGCTTTGGACGGGCAGATGCACGTGGTCGCAAAGCGTGGACGTGTCGTCGATTGCGTCCACGATGTCCCGCCCAAAATCTCGCGGATGCGAGGTAGTAAAGCGCACGCGCCGAATGCCGGGAACTTCCCCGACCGCAGCTAGCAGCTCCGCAAACGTCTTCTTTCCATCAGGATCCCGGTAGGAATTCACGTTCTGCCCGAGGAGTTGGATCTCGGTATAGCCTAGATCCGCCATCTGCCGAGCTTCCATCAGCACTGACTGCGAAGTGCGGCTACGCTCCTTCCCACGCGTAAACGGCACGACGCAGTACGCGCAAAACTTGTCGCAGCCTTCAATGATGGTGATGTACCCGCGATGAGGGTTCAGCCGGGAAGTAAACTCCGTCTCGAAGCACTTGTCGGTCTGACGGTCGTCGAGTCCAGTAATGCGGATCAAGTCCCGAGTTCTGAGTCCTGAGTCCCGAGGAATCTCATCGATGGTTGTCATTCTGAGCGGAGCGGGGAAATTGCTGTCTGCCGAATGCTCCACGGGCGGCTTCCCTTCCAGTTCCGCTAGCATTTGCGGCAGCTTCGTATAAGACGCCGACCCGCACACCAGCGACACATGCGGCGCGCGCTCAAAAATCTTTTCGCCTTCCTGTTGGGCGACGCAGCCGAGCACCCCAAACTTTTTGCCCGCGGCCTGCAGTTTCTTGTAATCCGCCAGCCGATGAAATACTTTCTGCTCCGCCTTGTCGCGGATCGAACAGGTGTTGTAGAGAATCAGATCGGCCTGCTCAACGCTTTCTACCTGCCGGTACCCTTCCTGAATGAGCGTCCCCACGACCTTTTCCGAGTCGTGGACATTCATTTGACAGCCAAAGGTCTCAAGGTAGAAGGTTTTCGGCGAATCCCCACACATGCAGTCAGTATACCGCGCTAGCCGAACGACAGACATGCCGCTCTTCCCTGCCGATTCGGATGCCAAACAATGCCCAGCTTCGGTGGATCACCGAATTCTGCGCGGCTTTCAATCGATGCTCCGAAGAGGAGTGGAGTGGTTAGAAGAAGATTCCGAATCCCAGGATTGGGCCATGGAGAGTCGGACTGATTTCCAACGTTCTCCGCGCCACGGTGTTACTCTCGCTCAAATGCAGGCCGCCGTAACCCATCGAGAGTCCGAAATGACGCGCGAACTGCCATTCGGCTCGTGCCGTTGCCGCCACGTCCACGTCGGACCCGACACCGAATCCTCCACCGTCACCGTGGAGCAGAATGCGCCACTTCCGTCCAAGCTGCCGGCGATATGTGAGTCCGACGAGCGGATCCCAAAAACCGGGGGAGCGGCTGGCACTCGTTGACTCCACTGTGGCATGAATATCCAGCGCCAATCGCCGCACTCCCCCTTCGAGATAAAGCCCGGGAAGCAGTTCGCGCCCTGCCATAATGTCTCCAAAAACCAGGTCGAGGCCGACCTTCGTCAATGGAGTTTCGCGCTGAGCGGAAAGCGCTGCCCACATGAACAGCAGGTCGGCAGACCACTTACCCTTCTCGATGCGCGCGCCTCCAAAATATGCAGCGTTGAAGGAAGTGTCCGTGTTACCGGACACGCCAGCTATCGGTTGGCTCGGGAGCGAAGGAACCGTAACGCTCGTGCCAAATATGGGAGCCCACACCATCGCCGGGTAAATTGCGATGTCCCATCCATAAGGCTTCTGTGAAGTATTCTCTGGCGCTCGCGAAGGCTGAGGGAACGGTTGCCCGCCACTCTCTGCGGGCAACGCGCCCATTGTTCCGTGTTCCGTCGAGAACCAACGGACCTCATCGGACTCATTCTTTTCGTGATTGGAAGCCGCAAGGGTCTGCGGAAACGCGCTGGACCAAAAGAGAATGGGAAAGAAAACAAAAATTGGCCAGAGATATCGTTGATTAAATTTCACCAGTGCCTCTTCAGTGCGGAGAGCACACCATCACTACAGTGCGGATGACAGTAAACCGCCTGCTCAGTTCCGGAGAATAGCTGCCTCACTCAGTGTGTCCTACTGATAAGAGTGACAGTTTTCACCACGCCTCAGAGCGGGCGGAGGTTCTCATTTCAATTACGACCGCCGTTCGCAAATGAAATATGGGAAGACAGAGGAAGCACGCATTCGCCCTACCTTTATCGCAGCAATGGCATCGAAGAGCTTGGCACCTATGCACAAGCTCACTCGACGGGAGATCTTCAAACTCGGAAGCGCTGCAGCCATGGCACAACTCGCAGGCCTCGGCTTGCATGGATGCGGCGTCTCCAAAACCATTTCCTCCACCCTATCTGGTTGCGCCAAGATCAGCGATATTGAACACGTAGTGATCCTCACGCAGGAGAACCGTTCTTTCGATCATTACTTCGGCAGCTATCGCGGTGTTCGTGGATTCTCCGACAACAGCCCTGCATTCCAACAACCCGACTCCTCAAATGCGACGATCCCACCGGTTGGAACGCTCCTCCCCTTCCATCTCGACACCACCCAGGTGAATGCCGCGTGTACCCACGACATCAGCCACGACTGGGTGCCGCAGCA
>DATJWZ010000444.1:0-6253 GCA_035500795.1 Candidatus Eiseniibacteriota bacterium
GCGTCGTCGTCGGCAGGCGCGATGGATTCGATTTCGATTCCATTCATCGCCATTCCGTTCATTGCGAGATAGAAGCGGTC
This sequence comes from Candidatus Eiseniibacteriota bacterium, assembly GCA_035500795.1. Taxonomy (GTDB): domain Bacteria; phylum Acidobacteriota; class Terriglobia; order Terriglobales; family Acidobacteriaceae; genus Sulfotelmatobacter. The sequence goes on from DATJWZ010000444.1 coordinate 81, forward strand.
GGTATCACGTGTCTTCAGCAGCAGGCCGTGCTCATCTTTGTGTATGGAGATTTCGATCGCATGGTTACTATTAAGCATTTTGGCCGCAAGCTCCCGCGGCCGATTGCAGCGGATCATGATCTGCGTGGGATGTTCCTGAATTTCTCCGCGAACGCTTTGAATGTTGCCCTCGGCAACAACGTAGCCGTTGCTGAGCATGACTACCTGGTCGGAGATGATGTCGACCTCATGCAGAATGTGGCTGGAGATGATCACGTAACAACCTTCCGCGGCTGCGGCGCGGAACAAAGCGATCATTTCGGCGCGCGCGAGAGGATCGAGGCCGTTGAGTGGTTCATCAAGAACCAGGACTTTGGGGTCGTGTGCGAGGGCTTGGGACAGGCGGATGCGCTGACGCATGCCTTTGCTGTAGCTGGCGACTTTTCGGTTAGCAGCTTCCGTCAGGTTCACACGTTCAATGGCGCGCCAGGCTAGGCGTTCGCACATCGACGCTTCCTGTCCCGACAGGCGCAGGTAGGAATAGAGGAATTCAAAACCGGTCAGCCCTTTCGGAAAGGCATCGAACTGGGTCGAGTAGCCAACAATCTTGAAGAGATTTTCCGGGTCGTCGGTTTTGTATCCGAGCACATGAATCTGGCCGCGTGATGGCCGGACTAGTCCGGTCATCAGGTTCATGAGCGTGGTTTTCCCGGAACCGTTGGGGCCAACGAGGCTCGTGATTCCCGGAGGGATCGAGAGGTTGACGCGGTTAACGCCGAGAATCTCGCCGTAGAACTTCGAAACCTCTTCGAAGATGATGCGATCGCTCACCGGACCACCTCGTAAGCACGCACCTTGCGAAGAAGAAGCCAGAGGCAAACGGCGCAATAAAGGAGCAGCGCAATCCATGCCTGAGAGGATGCTATTGCCTCGTCGGGCATTTGAAACAGGCTCTTCCAGACTGTCGTCATCAGATAAGCGACATTGAGGAAGTACCCGACATTGGTTCTTAGAACCGCGTTGATGGCCTGTCCGAATCCAGCGCCAAAGAACATCATTGCAAGCAGCAGAGCTCCGGCAACAATTCTCCATTTCACCCAGGCGGAAAGCGCCATTGCGAGCAGCGAGAGGATCGCGATCCAAATTAATGAAGAGAGGATGAGGCTGCCAGCGATCCAGAGATTGTGCCAGGTCCAGCTTGCTCCGGCGAGACTTGCCTGGACGGTGAAGAGTACGAGGCCGGGGATCCAGGTGATTTCAGAAAGCAGGATTCCGAGGACCGAAGATTTGCCTAGGACATATTCGGCTCGTGAGAATGGGCGGCAGAAGTAGAGTGGTAGCGCTCCATTGGCGAGATCGGGTGAGATCAAGCCTGGTCCGGCGAAGGCCGTCATGAGGAACGCGAGCACCCCTTGAACGCCGAGGAAATGAAAGAAAAAGCGATTATCGATCGTGAGGATTTCAGGTGGAACGCCCATCTGCGCGAGGAAGCTCGCATTGTGAGCCAGGTAGATCGCGCCGAGACATAGGAGCGGGAAGAAGAAGCAGATGACAAAGAGTCCAGTCTGAAACTTCGAACGGAAGAGCGTTTTGCGCGAATAACGGAAGAGCACGAGGAAGCGTGACCATGCCGGAGTCAGCGAGCCGGTGTACGGTTTGTAGCTGCGCCTATAGATTGCCATTGGTACTCTCGGTCATGTGAGCCGTTAACTCTCCATTGCTTTCAGGAAAATGTCTTCCAGCGTATCCCGGCGGAAATTGAGGCGACGAATGCGAACGTTCTGCTCGGCGGCGAGCCGGAAGATGTCGCCGCTGTTAATTCCGTCTGCCAGGACCAGCTTCAGACGATTTGTCGAGATGGCACACTCGCAGCCGAGTTTTTCGATAGCCGCGGTGAAATCGCCATTTGCGCCGTAGGTCTCCAGTTCGAGGAAGCGTTTGTTCGCACGGCGCTCTTCCTCGATGTTGCAGTAGTGGGCGATCTGCCCGCCCTTGAGGATCAGAACTTCGTCACATGTGTCCTCAACATCGCGCAGAAGATGAGAGCAGAGCACGATGCGCATCTCGCGCGTGTCGCGGATTTCGCGAATCATGCGAATCATGCGCTGACGGGCCGAAGGATCGAGACCATTGGTCGGTTCATCAAGGATCAGCAGCTTCGGGCCGTGGACGATCGCCTGCGCAAGCTTTGCCAGTTGCTTCATGCCGAGTGAGTAGGTTCCCAAATTCCGGTATCGCGCTTCGGCCAGTCCGACATAGAAAAGAGCTTCGTGGGCGCGTTCCAACGCCATTTCTGAGGGAAGGCCGGCGAGTTCGCCCATCATCTGGACGAACGAAACGGCACTCATTTTCGAAATGAAGGCATCGTTTTCGGGCATGTATCCGACGAGCGAACGAATCTGGCGCATCCCGGTTGCGATGTCGTGCGTGAAGACGCGCGCGGAACCAGAGTGTGGTTTGTAGAAACCGAGAAGAGTGTTAATGAGTGTTGACTTGCCCGCGCCATTCGGGCCTAGCAATCCGATAGCTTGTCCCTGGAGGGAGGCGGTGAGATTTCGTAAGATATCGCGCTTGCCGAAGCGGACGGAGAGATTCTGGAGTTCGATCAACGGCGGAGCACCAGCTCGCGACGATGCAACTGTGCCGGCTGGTGCTCCTGGTTGAACGAGCGTGCTCACTGTATGGGTGCCGTGGTGCGATTCGCCATGCCGCCTAACAACATTTGAGGCATGAAGGGGCCATTATGGCTTATTGTCAATAGAGTTCCCAGATCAAATCCCATGAACCCTGTGTTGCTGGCTACGATAATGCTGTTGGGCTCGCCATAGGCATAGATGAGTCCGGGTGCAGTGTTCGCCGTCAAGAAGTCGATGGACTGCCGCTGTTGCGGAGTCACGGCTCCTGAGCTCTTAACTTGATCCGCTAGAGGGCCGACCACTGGGCCGAGGTTGTGATAGAAGATCGCGGAGAAGTTCGTGTAGCTATCCGCTGGGAGCAGAGCCTTGAAAGTCGAGGAGTTCGGAAGAGTGTACCCAGCCTCGCGGGATTGGATGGCCCTTGTAATCGTCGCTGCGTCGGGAGCCGCGATCAGATAGCTGTCGACGAACGTGTAATCAACTTCCGCATTCAACTTGTTGCCAGGGTTGGTGACTACGTAGTACGTGCGCGAGTTGATCTGCTTTGTCGTGAGTCGCAGAGTGTGCCCATTTACTGCGCCCTCACGATTGAAGGCATCGACCATCTTCTCGATGGTGGACTGCAGGGTCGTCGGGTCGTAGACCTCGAAGATCAGCTTCCAGCGCGGAGTTGGAAGGACTGGGCCATCAAAGGCCATGGTCACCTCGCCACCCAGGGGAGCGGCGATATCGTCGAGTACGTTGACGCCGGTCTTCGATTCGAATTCCGCGATATTCTGCGTGAAGTTCGCATCGCTGGTTCCGATCATCTTGAAGATTTCTTCCATGATGCTTCTCGGGTTCTTGATGACCGCGGAAGTGACCATGTGAGCGTCGGGAGAAACGAATCCGAGCGACCCCATGGATGCTGGTGCCGCTAGCCATGACGCGATTCCCTGACGCTGCGAAGCGAACATAAGATCTGCACGGCTCTCAGGCTTGCCGTCGAGTTCACGATGTTCCAGCGTCAAGTAGCGAACATCTCCCATTCCCGGCGGCAGATCATGCCGGTTGCTATTAGCTTGTACGTTCTGCTGCACAATTTGTTCCATGTCTGCGCAGAAAAGCCACTCCACGCCTTGCTGGTAGGAATGGGCAATGTGTTGGGTGAATGGAGTTTCCTGGGCGGAATTGCCCGATGCGGACCGCTGAGCGACGCGCCGCAATTCAAGAGGCTCCGGACTGGCGATCAGCAGGCCGTTTTCGATATAGACAAGCATCGGGCGTCCTGTGCCGGCAACCGCGCTCGCTGGATCGTGAACAATCAGTAGCGAATTCTGCGCGCCATTGGTATTGAATCTGCTGTTTTCGTTTTGGATGAAGTCCTCGAGCCCGGGCTGCTTGACGCGCGCGAGAACGATCGGAGCCGTATAGTTCGTGCCCTGCTTGGCGACCGCGAGTACGATTTCATCCCCCAAATAGCTGCTGAAGGTCTTGAATTCGTTCAGGACGTCTTCGAGCTTCGGGCCATTTCCCTTCTGTTGCTGACGCCACCAGGTGCGCAACTCTGGGCTCTGCTGCAGCCGATCGTCGAAGAGGCGCGTGGCTTCCCCGATCGTGTTGGTCAGATTCGGGATGGCGGCATAGACGACAGCGTTCTCCGGAATGAGCGGCAGCAGGTCGGAGGAATAGCGCAATCCAGGTCCGGGAATCGCGGCGAACTGCTTCTGAAGCATGGAGAACTCGCCCAGCAGCGCGAGGTACTTCGCGGAGTTACGGCTCCAGGCAATTTCATTCTGGATGGGAACTTTCGAGACGCTCGGACCCGAGGTGGCCTGCTCACCGGGATGCAGATCGGTCTCGTTACCGGCGAAGTCGACGTGAACGACGCCCTCAATTACCGCAACTCGGGATCCTTTAAGACCGTGATTCACTGAAAAGACGGTTCCTTTCACGGAAACAAGGCCGTCATCCGTGGCGACGTAGAGATGCCCGGTGCGCTGCTTAGCGGCCTGCACGATCACTTGGCCGCCCTGCAGGTCAATCGTGGTTCCCTTCCAGCGCCTGGAGACAGAAAGGGACGAGCGTGCGCCCATCTCGACGAGGGAGCCATCAAGCAAGCGAACAACTGCCGTGGAGCCTTTTGCCGTGCGGACTTCCTCACCGTTGTGGATCTCGTATCCGGCGGGAATCAGACGGGCGGTATCGCCGTCTGCGGCGTAGAGCGAGCCGCCGACAGATTCGACTTCTGCGCGCACGGCGTGTTGTCCCGGAAGCGATCCATTCAAGAAGGCGAAGGTTACGAGCGCGACCGCTGCTACCGCGACCGCACTCATGGCCCATCGCCAGCCGGACCAGAGGGCGCGCTTTGGCTCCAGCCGCACGATCGTCTGGACTTCATCGCCCCTTCTACGTTCGATGGCATGACGGCAGCTGACGCAGGAGTGCACGTGATCTTCAAACAGCAGGGCTCGAGGTCCCGTCAGTTGTTTCGCCAAATAGACGGGGATGAGCGACTGAAAGTCGGCGCAAGAACGGAGTGGTTGAGCGCTGGGATGCGCATCGCCGGTGATGGATTTCCATACGCGGTCGCTTGCCTGGTCCACGACGGTCTCGGGAACCTCTTCACTACGAATTGCAGACAATAGCTGGTCAAACTGTTTATCGTTCATGATCTCTCTCCTAGGTATGCGCCGAGTTCTCTGCGAAGCTGCCGCCGGGCACGGTGCACGATCACGGCTACGAGTACTTGTGATAAGCCGAGCATTGCGCCGATCTGCGGGTTCGTAAAACCCTCGAGAAAGCGCAGGGTGAATACTTCCGCCGACCGTGGTTCCAGAGTGCTGAGAGCGCGGGCCAAGGCTCGCCTTAGGTCGGTACTCTCACTGTGGACATGGCCGTCGGGGTAATCCGTCAGTTCTGTGGTGCGATCGGCCTGTCGTGAGCGCAGCAGATCGAGCGATGCATTGATCGCGGCGCGGCGAAGATAGCTCTGTTCGCTGTGCACGGCGCCAGAGGAGTCTTTGCGATTCAGCAAACGCAGAAAGACGGTCTGCAGGACGTCTTCCGCGTCGGAGGCGTTCCCGGTGATGCGATAGGCTGTGCGGAATACCAGCCCGTGGTTCGCCCGGAAAGCCCTCTCGAGTTCGTCAGGGATGGCGATTGCCGGTTCCTCTATCAGTACGCTTCGCAGGTTACTACCTCCCGGTACTGCTTACACCACTAAAGACGGGAGGGGAGCCGGATTATTACAGCTATTGGGAATTTTTCAGGGATTGGTAGCTCATTCTGCTACAAGCGTTTGCGGATTATCCAAAGGAAGTAGGAGACGAGCATCCAGGCAGCCGTCGCCGCGACGATGACCAGCGACGGGCGATGACTGACGATTAGTTTTTGGACTACGAGAGCAAACGCAAGAAGGCCGATGGACCCAATAGACGCGCCGGCAGCGTCGATTGCCACAGCTTTGCGTGCACGGACAGTTCCATGGAGACCAGTTTTCTGCTTTCTTTCTCGTTCATGCTTTTCAATGAGAGTCGCACTAGCAGGAAAGATCGCGGGAAAGGCGAGGAAGAGTCC
>DATJWZ010000445.1:0-4925 GCA_035500795.1 Candidatus Eiseniibacteriota bacterium
GCCGGCAGGCGTACACGAAAACTTGAAGTGGCTTTCTTTGGCATGAGTCTTAGGAGCGCTCTGCATCTTCCAGCGTGCGCATCACTGCATCCAGCGAGGCATCCAGCACGATTGGCGGACGCCGTAGTGCATTCAATTCCCTGCTGCGTTGGTCCGCAAACAAATCGCCGCGATGGAATTCAATCGTGTAATCCGGATCCTTCAACAGATTCCCAGTCAACACCAGGACGACCGTCTCCTCCGGCGTCACGAACCCCTGCTGCACCAGCTTCTTCAATCCCGCAAGTGTCACTGCCGATGCCGGCTCGCAACCAATTCCTTCCGCGCCAATTTCCGCCTTTGCCTGCGCGATCTCAACTTCGCTCACTTGCTCGCACGCTCCGCCAGTCGCCTCTAGCACGCGCGCCGCTTTCTTCCATGAAGCTGGATTGCCAATACGTATCGCCGTCGCCCGCGTTTCCGCCGGAACGATGACCAACTGCTTGCCACCCGTTTCTCGCAACGTGCGTACCAGCGCGTTCGCTCCTTCTGCTTGAATGACTGAAAGCTTTGGCAATCGTGAAATCAGCCCGAGCTGCTTCATCTCAATGAGAGCCTTGCCAATGGCTGAGCTGTTCCCCAAATTTCCTCCGGGAACAATAATGTGATCCGGCGGCTGCCACTCCAACTGCTCCATCAACTCGATCGCCAGTGTCTTCTGTCCCTCAAGCCGAAAAGGATTAATCGAATTCAATTGATAGACGGGGGCCTTCTTCACGAGGTCCTGCAGCAATTTCAGACAGCCATCAAAATCAGTGCGAAGCTGGCACGTGACCGCGCCATAATCCAGGGCCTGCGATAACTTGCTCCACGAAATCTTTCCTTCCGGCACCAGCACAAGGCTACGCATGCCTCCGCGAGCGGCGTAGGCCGCCATCGAAGCCGATGTGTTCCCTGTGGATGCACATGCGACCCAACGGAATCCAGCCATCTTTGCGAACGTTGCCGCGACAGTCATGCCGGTATCTTTGAAAGACCCGGTCGGATTCATTCCTTGATGCTTCGCGAAGAGCCGCGCCACCCCGGTAATGCGCGCGCATCGCGGCAAATCGTAAACTGGAGTGTTGCCTTCGCGCAGCGTGATCGCCTGGTCTTCTTTCTGAATGACGGGAAGCACATCGCGAAAACGCCATACGCCACTGAGATCGACCGGGTGGGAAGAGATCAGGCGATCCTGCCAGATAAACTTCACCTGCGCCCCATCAAGATTGGCCTCTTTCCAATATGGGTAGGTAATCTCAAGCAGGTCTCCGCAGTCGCGGCAGCGGAAGTCCTCACCGGCCGATTCGGTCGTGTGTCCGCAAGCGATACAGCGAAATTGATAGTTCGAGTAGCGCACTGGGGGCGCGGATGGAGAAAGTGAAGACATGCGCCCGACTACTTCTCTCTCCGCAGATATTCGTCGGTCTTGTTGATCCAGTCCGCACGCGGGGGCGTGAACACATCCAAATCTACGGTGTCAGCCAAAGCCTCCGCCTTATGCGGCATGTTAGCCGGGATACAGAGCACTTCACCGGCATTCACCACGATCTCCTGGCCATCGATATAAAACTTGAGCGCGCCCTCGACGATGTAGGTCAATTGCTCATTATGATGGCTATGCAGCGGTACAATACATCCCTTCTTCAAGAGCACGCGCGCCAGCATGATCTCCTGGCCAACCACGAATTGCCGCTGCAATAGCGGATTCAAATCTTCGAGTTGAACCATATGCCACGGGATATATTGCAAAGCCGTTTTCGTCGCGGACTTTTTCGCCGTGATTGTCCCTTTGAGGCTGTGGGACTTTGGCTTCGATCGCCGTGCGCTGGATTTCACTTTCTTTTTTGAGGTTTTTGACTTTGGCATATTCTCAGCTCAGAAATTAATGCTTAATCAGGAAAGGCCTTCCAGAATGCGGACATCTCGCTTGGCTTCTCCTAAGACTTCGATCGCTTTCTTATATTCGGGGCTCTCATATGCAGCGATCGCATCCTGTACACTCGCGAACTCCACGATTACCGAACGCTCTTTGATCCCAGCTTCATAAACCTTCACCGCTGTTCCGCGAGAGAGAAATCGCCCGCCGTGCGCCTGCACAACCGGCGTGGCGAGTTTTGCGTATTCCGTCAGTACCGTCGGATTCTTTACAGAATGATAAAAGGTTACCCAATATCCCTTAGCCATGACGACTCCTGAACCGCATTCCGATGAAAAGATGAATCAATGCACTCTGCCGTTGTACAGCTTCACGGCCGTGTCGTGCAGGTAAGCATGGGCGAGTTCCATGGCTCGCGACTCGGTGATTTCACCTTCCGAGATCATCTCGGCCAGCGCCGCCGCCAAGGCCACACGCGCAGAGTAATTCCCCAGCCAATCGCTCTCTTCCGCACCCAATACCTGATTGTACGGGAAGCAGTCCGTTCCAAAGGTGATTTTGTCGGGGAACGTTTCCAGCCACATCTTTAGTGTCTCTTTGAACGCCGAAGGATACTGCACCAGCTCACCGAAAGACGAATCGAGATAAACATTCTTCATCGCGGCCAGCCAGATTGCCTCGCGCTCCAGCGGATATCCACCGTGAATCATCACGAACGTCGTCTGCGAATAGCGCGGATCGCGCAGCACGCTCTCCAGATTCATGATATTGCTCTGCGACAAATTGAAGTAGTCGCCGATTCCCACGGCCGTGTGAATATGCACCGGCAGATGCAGTCTTCCACCTTCCTGGATCAAATAGCGGAAAATGTAATCCTGGAACGTTCGGTATTCCTTCTCGCTGGGAATCCCACCGGTGATGAAGCGCTGATAAATATCCTCAGCCTGCGCAGAGCTTGGATCGCTGAATGTTGTCGGCCGGAAGTACGCAACCTCGAACTTCATCGCGATCCCGCCCTTTTTCGAATTGTCTTCCAGCACGCGATTGATGAAGTTCAGGTAGTCGGCAAAGGACGAAGGCAGCTTGCTGACATTCTCCTGTTGCATCCACCGGTGGAGCATTTTCTCCTGCAGAGGGATGTAAACGCCCTCATCGGGATTGCGTCCAGTTTCTCGCTCATTGTTAAAAGGCCACATGAACGAGTCGGCAAAAAAGACCCACGGAAACCGCTTCGCATCGAGGTAGTCGGGCATCATCGCCCGGTTCGCCACCGAGCTCTCGATGTTGATCTTGTCGAGAATCGAATTGAAATAAGCTGTCCCTGTCAGCTGCTTCTTTAGCTCAGTCTTCTTATCGAGCAACCACTTCGAGTGCTCCGGAGAAAGATCACTGTATGGATATCCGAACAGTGCCTTGGCTGCGACAACCAGCTCCGGATTGTCGTCGCGGGTCCGTAGTCCTTCACTGGCATTTGGAGGTGCAGCCATCGCGTCTACATCGGGATCGTCCGCATATCCGGGATGCGCGTGATGATCAAATGCCTGAATCTTCTGGATCTGCGGCAACAGCCGCTGATAAATCTGCTGCATGTCTCCGCCCGGAAACGGACGTGCCTGCGCCAAGCAAAAAGTACCAAGAAAAACAGCCGTGAACAAAAAAGTTACATTTCGCATGCGTATCCCTCGATACCACGTCACATCTGGGACTGCTGGCCTGGGTAGCAGCACTAGCGAACGGGTGTTGCCTGCCAAGCCGATGACACTTTCTGAATCCGCTCGACAGCCTCTTTCAATGTCGCCGTCGACGACGCAAATGAGAAGCGGATGAAATCTTTGCCTGCCGGTCCGAAGGCTGCTCCTGGAATCGCCGCAACTCCGGCGTCCTCGAGCAGAATGCGGCACAACTCTTCCGCGCTGATGCCCGTGCCTGTGATATCGACCCAGGCATAAAACGCGCCTTCCGGCAGCATAATGCGGAAGCCGGGCACACGATTCAGATCTCGCGCAAACTGTTCGCGGCGTCGGGCAAATTCCGCCACCATCCGCGGTGTGTTGCCCTCGCGATCGCGCAACGCATCGATTGCACCATATTGCGTGAACTCCGCTACGCACGTGTATGTATTCACCACCATCAAATTGAGCGCCGGTACGACTTCCGGCGGGGCGATCGTGTATCCCAATCTCCAGCCAGTCATGGCAAAGCTCTTCGAGAAGCCATCAATGATCAGCGTGCGCTCCTTCATCCCCGGATAGCGCAGTATCGACATGTACTCTCCGCCGTAAATGATTCGCGCGTAGATCTCATCCGAGAGAACCCACAGATCATGCTTTACGGCGAGCTCCGCCAGCGCGCGTTGCACTTCGTCGGTATAAACCGTTCCCGTAGGATTCCCGGGTGAATTCGTCAGCAGCATTCGCGTGCGCGACGTAATTTTGCGGGCAACTTCATCAGGATCTGGCTGCAGCTTGTTCTTTGCGGACAACGTGAAGGGCACGGGAACCGCGCCGAGGCCAAGACTGATCGAAGCGTATCCAGGAAATCCAGGATCCGGATACAGAACTTCATCTTCGGGATTCAGCAGCGCCATCATCGATTGAAAGAGTGCAATCTTGCATCCTGGAGCGATAACGATGTTCTCGGCTTCGACATCAATACTGCGTGTGCGCTTCAGGTATGCGACGATTTCCTGCCGCAGCGCGGCAACGCCAATGACGTTGCAGTAGCGATCTTTCCCATCGCGCAACGCCTGCACGGCAGAGTCGATGACCGATTGTCCGGGATGGAAATCGGGCTCGCCGAGTTCCAGATGAATGATCGAGTGCCCTTGCGCTTCCAATTCCTTGGCGCGCGCAAAGACCGAGAGCGCGCCTTCTCCGCTCATGACTGACATTCGTGATGCTATCGATCGCATGAAGCTCCTAGTAATCCGGAGTCGCAGGTCCTGAGTCCCGAGCAAACCGAAAAACGCCGCGCTGTTAGCTCGCAACTCAGGACTCTGGACTCGCGACTAAAGTCCTTTATACATTCC
>DATJWZ010000446.1:0-7455 GCA_035500795.1 Candidatus Eiseniibacteriota bacterium
GTTCTCTGCAAGCCCGCTCAGCCGGAAACAGTGTTGTCGTTTCGTAGTCGCCCCGTCGATCACACCTGAGGACGCTGCACCCTCAAGCGCCTTCCGGCCAGACTGCTTCCACCAACACGGGGGCCTTTAGCCGACACAAAAAAATCCCGGCCGCAAAGCCGGGATTGAATCTTCAAACACGAAAGCGAACTAGGATGCACGACGCTGCTGATCGAGGTTCTCGTTCTCGTCCGCTTGGCCGCCTTTTTTCTGTCCGCTTTGATTGCCTTGCTGACCAGTTTGTCCCGTCTGGTTGCGCTGTTGGTCTTGCTGGCCGGACTGGCCGCCTTGCTGGCTTGACTGTTGACCACCCTGCTGACCCTTCTTTTCCATATCGTCTGCCATGAATTCCTCCTGAGTGCGCGACGAGGCGCACCGGCAATTCAATTCCAGCAACTTAGTTGCTCCTCGAACTCGAAGGGTTGGGAACGCATCATGCAATTTGGCGCTCGCGCACCAGGTGACCCCTTTTTCATTTTTGCCGCCAGAGTTTGACCCTTGGTTCCAGCAACGATTCTGTCACGCTGAGCGAAGCCAGAGCGCTGCGACGTGCGGCGCAGTTGAAGCATCCCTATTGGTCACACGGTCGCTGACGTCTTGGCTGAAAGCTGAAGGCTGATAGCTGACAGCTGGTTCCAACAACTTCATCACGCCGACGCAGAATGCGACCCCTTATACTCTCTCGATCACCCCGAGAGGACCCATGCACCATCCGAATCGCACTGCCATTGTGACCGGAGCCGCTCAGGGCATCGGTCGCCGCACTGCCGAACTGCTCGCCGAAAATGGATACGCTCTGGCCCTCATCGATTTGCGCCCGGCAACGACAATCAGCGCTGCGCTCCGCAAAAACGGCGTAACCGTCCTCGATTTCCAAGCCGACATCTCCGATGAAGCCGCTATCGCAGTCTTCGCGGCAAAACTCGAACACGAGTGGGGTCACATCGATCTTCTCGTCAATAATGCCGGCATCAGCTGCATTGCGCCCGCCGAGGAAACTTCAGTCCAGCAATTTCGCCGCGTGCTTGAAATCAATCTCACCGCGCCATTCATCCTCGCCAGAACGTTTGGCCCCAGGATGATCGCCCGCGGCACGGGATCGATCGTGAATGTGGCGTCCATTGCCGGATTGGTGGGCATCGCCGACCGCACTGCTTACAACGCTTCCAAGCACGGATTGATTGGCCTCACTCGTACGCTCGCCGCGGAATGGGGTGGCCGAGGCGTGCGTGTAAATGCTGTGTGTCCGGGCTGGGTAAAGACCGAAATGGATGTCGCCGACCAGTCCTCCGGCGGCTACACCGACGAAGACATCATCCATCGCGTACCAATGTCTCGCTTCGCTTCTCCCCCTGACATTGCGGAGGCAATCCTGTTTCTCGCCGACGACCGCCGCAGCGGCTTCGTAAATGGCCACACACTGGTCGTCGACGGAGGCTGGACCTCCGACGGAAGCTGGGAATCCCTGCGCCTCCGCCACCGCACCTGAGGATTTCCCTGTGTCCCTCTGTCGTCCCTGTAGTGAAAGATTTGGTGTTTCTTCTTTGCTAGTCAACAAGCCGATAGCGCACCACGTCCTCCTGAGCGAAGTGGGCGGAAGCGAGCACCCACGTAGTCGAAGGATCCCTACGGGTATCTCAGCTCTCGGTTTGCGGCAGCTTCTTCTTCGCCTCCGCGGCATCAATGCTGTCGCAGATTTCCTCTACGAGTCGGCATAGCCTGTCGCCATCGTCCTCGCGGGTCGCTTGTTCCGCTAGTTCATGCCACGCTGGCTTCGGTGGAGTATTCATCTTGCGGTCGGTGGACATGCTCCGCCTCCATAGTCGCACGCTGATTGCGGGGCTGGGCTTTTTCGGGTTCGTGCAGCAGTTCAGGGCTACATCTTGTGCGTTGGCCCGGATCTGACTCACTCGTTCTGCAATTGCAGATCGCAGCTCTTCGGCAACTGGATGAACTTCCCCAGGCTCCTTAGCCCTCAGAAGTTTTCGGCACAGATTGGTAATGCGGTCCTGCATGGCTGCTCACTGAAGCAGACTGTAGCAATCCCGACAAATACCGGCCAATACGGTGATTTTCTTAAGGTTAGGTTCGCTGTTTCTTAGCTGCGCCCTCGCGCCTCCTGACTTCCTCGCTAAGCTTCGCCGCCTTACGCCGGAGTTCGTCCATCCGCTCACGGATCACCGCGTTCAACTGCTGCCGCAGTCGCCGGACTTCGTCGATGTCGTCGCTTTCAATCAGGCGGCGAACCAATGCTGGGATTTCATCGGTCACGCGAACATTCACCAAAACGGAGGGTCCGGCCAATTTAGGCGTCTAGCATCTTCCTTGCGATCAGGTAAATTGTGTAGGACCCTCCATGTCTTGGTATGCGGCTCAAAACAAAAGCCTAAATAGCACTTGGTTCCGGCTCGTGGTACGCTATGCGCTGCAGGGAAAACGTCCTGCCTTTCCACAGATTTCCCAGATTTCATGACCCCGCAGTCCAAGCCGAAACCTGACGTTGTAAGTTCCTCAGTATCAGACACTTCCGAGCCATATTTAGACTCTTCGGGCGCGCAACTTTCAGGCCCTGACGGGGTTGAATCAGATGTGAGCACCGCTGCATTCGATCGAGGCATGTTGATGGCTGCTTCCACGCCGGTATCCGCGGTCTTTGCTGCGGAATCCGGTCCGGATCAGACCGATGCCGACGTCATGCTCCGGGTCAAGGCCGGCGATCAGTCTGCGTTTGATTATCTGGTCCACAAGTATCGCCGCGCGATGGTGAGTTTCATGTACCGGATGGCGCGCAACTCGTCCGCGGCCGAGGACTTGGCTCAAGAAGTTTTCCTCCGCGTCTATCGCTCGCGGGAAACTTACGAGCCTAGCGCGAAATTCACAACGTGGCTTTACCGGATTGCAACGAACCTCGCAGTCAACCATGCGCGCGACACGCGTCACGAACGTCCCGAGGTTCAGGTCAGCCTCGACGAGCCCGACGAGGAAACCGGTACCAAGATGGAATTGCCCGACGCGACGCCCAACGCCGAGCAAGTGATCGTGCGCCGGGAACGCATGCTGGCCATTCGTAAAAAGGTTGAGTTGTTGCCCGAGCAGCAGCGGCTCGCCGTGATCATGCACAAGTATCAGCAAATGGATTACAAACAGATTGCCGAGGTGCTGAAGAAGAGCGAGTCCGCAACCAAATCTCTGCTCTTCCGGGCTTATGAGACTTTGCGGGAGCAGTTAAAAGAATTTGTCTAGACGACTTGGGTGATGTGGCAGTGGCGAAGCGTGAAGGGGAAGTGGTTATGAAATGCGAAGAAATTCGTGAACGGATGCCCGATGTGGCCGCTGGTTTCAGCGAACTCACGTCCGGTGAAACAAATCATCTGGCCAATTGCAGCGTATGCGCCGAGCAGTTCAAGGCAATGCGTGCGACCATGAGCTTGCTCGATGAGTGGCAAATGCCTGAACCCTCGCCTTACTTCGACGTGCGTCTTCAGGCCCGTTTGCGCGAGGAAATCGACAAACCGCAGACGCGCTGGGTGCACTGGTTCCGCCGGCCGGTGCTGGCAGCCGCTTTGACCGTCATCATGGGAGTTGGCGTCGGCGTTATTTTCATGCGTGGAGACCGAGGTCATCCGGCCAATAGCCCGGTTGCCGATATCGGACCGGGCAGTGCAGTCAGCGACTTGGAGACTCTCGATAAGAATCACGACATGTATGCGGATTTTGAATTGCTCGACGATCTCGATGTACAGAAAAACGTTCCGGCAAATCCGCAGAACGCCGACTGAGATTATTGAGTGATTGACTGAGTGGGTGATTGCGCGATTGAAAGGCCCTGCCGCCGTCGGGGGTTTTCAATCGCTCAATGGCCGGATCACCCAATGACTTAATCGCATTGAAGGCAGCATGAGAAGCGCGAGGCACATCCCGGCATTGTTAAGCTTGGCGGTTTTCGCCGCGCTCACAGCCTTTCCCCATCCGTGTCTTGCGCGGAATGGCGGCCGGCAGCAACACCGTCAGGCACCTGCGCCCCAACCACGTATGTCTGCTCCGCAACCGCGGGCAATGCCGGAGCAGCATGCTGGACGCCCGGCACAGTCATTCCCCCATCAGCAAGGACACGCGGGCGACTGGCTTCGTAAATATAAAGATGTTGCTCCCGCGGAGCAGGAGCGTGCGCTCCAAAACGATCCTGCATTCCGCCGCCTTCCGCCCGGACAACAGCAAGTCCTGCGCCAGCGCCTGCAGCACTTTTCGAACCTGCCCCCGCAGCAGCAGCTTCGGATGCTCAACCGCATGGAAACCTGGGAGCACCTGACTCCCGAGCAGAAAGGCCAAGCCCGCCAGCTCTACGGAGAATATCGCCAGCTTCCACCTGATCGCCAACGTCAGGTCGGCACCGCCGTCCGCGACCTACGCGCTATGCCCCCTGAACAACGCGATCAGGTCATCGATTCCCCGCGCTTCAAAAGCATGTTCTCCGATCAGGAACGCGACATGATCCGTGGCGCCAGCAAACTCCCCCTGGCCCCACCCGAGGGTGCCGAAGCCCCGCAAGAATAGCCTTGATTTGTAAGGAACAGCCCAAAAGTGCCGTGGAAGAGCGGCCCTTTAAGGGCCGCGTCAAAGCGATCAAATGACGTCGGGGCTTTAGCCCCTGAGGTCGCCTCATCTCGCGACTCGGGACTATCTAGCTTCTCAACATATTCCGCGCAATAAAAAACACATTCGCCGGCCGTTCCCCCAGCCGTCGCATGAAATACGGATACCATTCCGTCCCAAACGGCACGTACACCCGCATTCTCCAGCCATCCTTCACCAGCTGCGACTGCAGATCCCGCCGGATCCCATACAACATCTGAAATTCAAACGAATCCCGCGCAATCTTCTCGCGCGTAGCAAATGCCTGCGCCTCGCGGATGATCTTCTCATCGTGCGTCGCTAGCCCGTGATACACACCGCTCTTCATCAGGATCTTCATCAGCTTCACATAATTCGCATCGACGTCCGCCTTCTCTTCGAACGCGATGTTCGCAGGCTCCTTGTAAGCCCCCTTGCATAGCCGAATCCGAATCCGTTCCGAAAGCAGCTTCTCCACATCGGCTTCCGACCGCTTCAAATAAGACTGAATCACCGTCCCCACACAATTCCCATGTCCCGGCCGACGATGGAGCTCATGCACAAAATCCAGCGTCCGCTGTGTATACGGGGATCCTTCCATATCCACCCGAACAAAGCCCGGAGGATTCGTCGCGGCCGCCTTGGCCACCAACCCGCTGACGATATCTCGCGCCATCGCCTCATCCACATCCAGCCCCATGTGCGTGAGCTTTAAGCTAATGTTCGCATTCAGCTGATTCGCAGTGATCGCATCCAGAATCTCGTGATAGAGCTGCGCCGAATGCTGTGCCTCATCGCGATTCGTAACGTTCTCGCCGAGGTTGTCGATGCTCACACTCATCCCCGAGCGATTCACCGCCTGGGTTACGCGCACCGCGTCGGCAATTTCCGTCCCTGCAACAAAACGACCGGAAATGCGCTGCCCAATCGCCGAGCGCTCAGAAAAACTGCGTAAGGAACGGTTTTCAGAAAGATGGACGAAGAAGGCTCTCAACATGGAGTCCCTGCCACCCCCAATATGAATTTAGTTTGGAGCGATATAAAAGGAATGTCAGAACGAACGTGGAAGACCACAGAATTTTGTATCACAACTCAGAATAATGAGGTTGTGATTGCGCTTACCGACCCCTGTGCCCTCAGGGCTAGACCGCAATCCAAAATGGGATGTGTGGAGCGGGCGCCACGCCCGCGGCTTTTGACTTTTGCCAGTCTAGTTCCTTACGCGGGCGCTAGCAATTGTTGGCAAACGACCGACGACCATCGACCGACGACGTGTTAAATCAATCCTCGAACTTGATCTCGATAACTTCCCGCGATTCCTTCGGCGCCGCCTCGAACTTCCAATGCCCTACAGCCGTCACTGCACTCTGCGTGAGCAGCGGATGCCCGCCCTTCACATCAATGCTTTTCACCGTGCCGTTCGGCTCTACCAACGCCTCAAGCTTCACCACACCGTGAATATTCATCGACCGAGCCAATGTTGGATACACCGCCGCAGTCTTGATCAGTACCTTGCGTGCACCCGGGCCAGCATCCTGCGCGTTTAGGTTAAAAGTGAAAGTAAAAATGGCAGCAAGAAGTGCAAACTTGCCAATGCCCTGCCGCATCAGGGATCTCATAGTGAGAGGATTCTAACGGGGCCGTTACCCCTTCCCGTAGATCACGGAAGTAATTGCACCTTCGCTTACTCCCGCATTTTCAAGCAGATAGCCGAGGAGCTACCTAAGCGCTTCACCTGCCTTGCTCTTCCAGAAATTTTTCCACTTCAATCGCCGCCATGCATCCGCTTCCGGCGGCGGTGATCGCCTGCCGATACCGCCGGTCCTGCACGTCCCCGCACGCATACACGCCGTGAACCTTCGTGAACACGTAATTGTGCGTCTTCAAGTATCCGTCCGCGTCCGCGTCAAGCTGTCCCGTAAACATCTTCGCGTTCGGCTCGTGCCCAATCCCGAGGAACAGCGCGCTGGTCGGGAAATCATAGACTTCGTTCGTCTTTAGGTTCTTCAGTTTGAGCCCGGTCACTTCCTGCTTGCGCGTGTCGTACACATCTTCTACAACCGTGTCGAGCAGGAACTTGATTTTCTCGTGCTTCTGCGCCCTCTCCAGCATGATCTTCGACGCGCGAAAACTATCCCGCCGGTGAATGACTGTCACCTTCGTCGCAAACCGCGTCAGGAACAGTGCCTCTTCCATGGCCGAATCGCCGCCGCCCACAACAACAATCTCTTTGCCCGAAAAGAAGAACCCATCGCAGGTCGCGCACGATGAAACTCCATGCCCGATCAATTGCTGCTCATGCGGCAGTCCCAGCCACCGCGCTGAGGCCCCGCTGGCAATGATTAGGGTTCGCGTGTGGACTTGTTGATGCCCAAAGTGAAGAAGGAATGGCCGCTGACTCAAATCCGCACTGGTCAAATGCGCCATGCGATATTCCGCGCCAAACCGTTCCGCCTGCTTCCGCATGTTCTCGACCAATTGCGGCCCCATGATCCCTTCTGGAAATCCCGGAAAATTCTCCACCAGCGTGGTCATGGAAAGCTGCCCGCCCGGCTCATGCCCTTCGATGACCAGCGGTTTCAGGTTCGCGCGCGCAGCATACAGTGCCGCAGTATGTCCGGAGCATCCGGACCCAATAATCACAACGTTCCGAGTTTCGCTCATGAATGTATGTACGTAGATTGGATGGTCAACTTCACTTTTCGATGCATTCGTGGTTATGTGGAGCGGGCGCCCCGCCCGCTGCTTTTGACTTCCCTGTGTTCCTCTGTGCCCTCTGTGGTGAGGATCTTCGCCAGCAGCTAC
>DATJWZ010000447.1:0-2997 GCA_035500795.1 Candidatus Eiseniibacteriota bacterium
TCGCTGATACAAAATCAGGATTTGATTGCGTCAATGCTGAAAGAACTGGGAATCACTGCCACGAAGTAGCAATCCACACAACTACGTTGGGAGAACGCTGCGTTAGCAGGTCACTGCGTGAAAAAAAGGAGGATACATGACGCACGAACAACGTGCACAGCACTTCGTGGATAACCTCATGCATCAGACTCACGTCAAATACCAGAAGCAACAATTGGCAAAAGACGTTGCGTCAACAGGTGTCAACGGACTGCCGTGTCCGGAACAACGTGGCTGTCGCGAAGCACGGCGGAAGCCGCAACCTGTCCAGTTACATTGGTTTACCGGGCTACGCCCGAATTTCTGGAAGGCGTATTTTGAGACGTTGCTGTATATGGCGAAGTAGTGCCAGCTAACAGGTCATAGGAATGACGTGTTGGGGGATGTAGCGCCATAAACATATTTGCATGTAAGTGGTTTGTTTGCAACGCGCAACAATATGTTGTAGCTACCTGATTTTCCGAGGGGTACCACGGCAGCAACAGCCAAAGGACCAAACGACAGTAATTTAATTTATTATAGATAAAAATATTTTTTTTTCTATAATTCTTGAATTATTGTATCGTATTGTTTGGTGTTTGTTGTGTTTGCTGTTGTCGGGGGTGTACCCCTGTAAAATTTAGGTAGGTATAATATATTTGTAAGTGCTTTGTTTGCAATAGCTTACAGGCTTGACTTTTTATTGCGCTATATGCCACAATACGTCTGCTTCGCTAACAAAGGAGTCAGCGGCAGATGTTTACACAATACGAAACGCTTGATCCAAACGACGAGTGTCGCTGTGGACGACTCACGAACCGGGTGCATTGCCCGAACTGTGGAGTCTACGGTGTTTATGCTCGTTCACACAAAAAGAATACGATCAAGACGCGTGGGGATGGCACTGAGGTCGAATTACAGACTTATCAGTGTCGTCGCTGTGGCAGGGTCTTTGATGATGATGATTGGAAGTTGAATTGTCAAGCGCCAAGGCCACGACAGAATCAAGTGTTCGAGGGCCGAGCGGCGCTCACGCGTCAGACATCAGAGGCATTAGTTGCGCCTAAAGACGTTGTGAGAGTAGCGACACTGCCACTCACAGAACATCCTGAGGTAGCGAGCAAGGGTTTGCAGGATTATCTAGCGATGAAGAAGGCTCAGGAGGCGAAGCTTCAACAGAAGCTAGACGCCAAAAAGCCGTCGTTGGACGATTTGATGAAAACCGTTAACTCGTTGCTCAAGGAGAATGAATAATGGACACAGAAGCTTTTGACATGGCAGTTTTACTCGATCAGATTATCAAGCTCATCGAAGGTAGAAGACTCATTACACGCGATGAGATCAACTATGAAATTGATGTTTGTTTGGCAACGCTCGAAGCTGGTAGACTCATCGAGCGTTTTTATGTCGGCAACAAGCTTCATTTTCGTATCAAAAAGGAGATTAACCATGACCCCACAGACACTAACGTGTCCGCGATGCCATAAGGCACTGTTCGTAACAACGTTGCTCAGTGGCAGCGGCAATGACACACGCACATACATCGAACTCCGGTGCGCAACATGCCGGGCCGCTACACCGACGTTGCAGTTTGTCGTAGACCTAACACCTGAGTTCGAACGAGATGAACACGAGTTTAGCCGACCTGCGCGCTGAAGACTCGCGTCGCGGGTAGCGCGGCTAAGGCTGACGCCACAACATTCGATTGATCGCTGACAGCGCACTGCGCACACTACCGTACAGCGTATCCGTATTGTTTTTGGCGTTAGCTTTAACCGTACTAAAGGAGAACAATTCAATGAAAGCGAAGTTGGCTAATCGATTTGTCTTTGCAGTCCATCGCGAGGTCAATGCTGAATGGGCTCGAATGATGAAGAATTACACAGAAGAACAAAAGTTCTACATCAACCTCGGGCGCGAAATGACAGAAGCATCGTTAGCGACGTTAGTTGGCGCTAACAACAACGTGCCTAAAACTGGACCTAAATATTACGTCCACAGCGCACGCAAAAGTGCTTTGTAATCAACAAATTACAAGGCTCTACCAATTATCATATTTGACTCCAGTGCTTCGCACGGCTATAATTTAGGAGGTTTTAGAAGTACAGTTACAAAACCGCTGACGTTGTGTTGTGTAGAGCAACACTAAATCCAAACGCTCACGCGGCTGTCCATAGAGGAGTTACTCAAATGCCAACGAAAGACAACCAGACGTTTTACAACCTACGGTTCACCACGGCTGACGGGCAAATCAGCACCAAGGAATACGTCAGCGAGAAACAAGCAGCGGAGCTGAAGGCCGAGGCCACGAAAGTGGGCACTACGTGCGAAGAAACCAAAGCACAGACCTTCGCTGTCACCAGTGCAAGCTCGTTCGATGAAATCCTTCAGGTCACACCCAACCAGGACGTGGCCCTGGGGTATTACAACTACGGGCTGACGCTGGCGCAGCACAACGTCAAACGTGAGCTCATGAAAGACAGCGACTGGGCGCCAGTGGAAGGGGTCTACGACCTGCTCGCAGATGTTCAGGAACCGCGCGAGAAGCGCGTCGCAGACCCGCTGAGCGCTTCGCGGCGTGCGTTGAAGGCTTTGTGGTCCAAGATGCATCCAGGCGCGGACGCTCCGACGGACGACGAGATCAACGCAGTGCTGGCCAGCTTCGCTGGTGCGGCGCAGGAAACAACCGCATAACGGCCTCCAACGCGGGTGCCGCAGCGCGTTATCTGCGGCGTTAACAAAGCATCACAGACCGGAATGATGAGGTATGGAAAAGGCAGCTGACGCCGCGGAGAACAGTGCTGCGCCGGAAAACCTCGCACCCCCATTCAGCAGTGGGGACAATCCATATCTGTGATGCTTTGCTGACATCGCTTCGTGCTCATAACGCGAAGCCGCTACGCGAGAACCAACGGCATCATATCGCGTGGTGAAACGGGTGCCGTAGGCCGAGCGCGTTCGTTTGACGCGTCATGGCGT
>DATJWZ010000448.1:0-6147 GCA_035500795.1 Candidatus Eiseniibacteriota bacterium
TGGAATTATATAGCGGTCACGTAGAAATAAATCTTCAGTCTTGTTGACTCGCCTTGCTCGTGAATTCGAAAGTTCCACGCTGCCCTTGCATCGCTCCAGTTAATTTAAACATAGATCGGGCCCGGTTTTCAGAATCCAGCATACCGATCGAGTCCGGTTGGGGCATCGTGGCGATCCGAAGTTATGTAACGGGCAATTAATCATAAATCGTGTGGCGATCAATGTTCCCGTTACATTGTAACGTACAAATGTTATAAATCCAGATCACAAACGATGATTTATATATTACGATGTCACGTATTGTAATGTATCGGTCGAGTCGGGTTTAACATCTGATCCTAAACCGGTCGGATCGGGCTGATGTTGTAACCCGATCGATCTGAAATCAGTCGGGTTACAACGGACTGGTACGATCTACCGGTCGAATCGGATACGTCTCCGAACCGGGATCCGACTCGACCGGCGGACATTACTGTGAAGGTTCCATCTACAACCTTGTTCTGATAATATTTGATTTCACGAAGAGCGACAACTACCGTCGTCAGTATCATCCACAGAATTGGTTGTACTTGTGGGCGTGGGCCTTTTTCGCTGGGCCTCTAGCTGGAGTCATCTTCTCTTGGCATGGCTGGCGTTGGGAGAGATTGGTGGAGCGTTGGCCCCAGGCAGCTCATAGATACCGCCGTGGTGTGCCTTCCAGACATTTTTCTTGACCACTTGAGCCCGTGGTTTGCAGATTGCTTTGTGTGCCCATGATTTTCGAGATGCTGGGGGCAGAGACACAGGGGTGGCTGTCAGTGTAAGAGTGTCACGGGGGTCTCAGGCATGGGCTGCAGCGACTCGGGATCTCGTTGAATTAAGTTGTTGCAAGCTAAGGAAAATCTACGCGCTGTGAGAATTTTATCTACACCGGATGGCCCCCTGTCCTCGGGGCTCGGGGCTCGGGGCTCGGGACCCGGGGCTTGCGAGGCTCTCTGTCATTCATGACAGTACCCCCCCTCCTATGTGCCGAGCTCCTGCGAGGCGCTGGGTCCCTGAGATCCTTCGTCGACAGCCGGTTTGGGTGGCGAAGGTGGAAGGTAGCAACAGCCTCTTTGGCATTCTCCAGGTTCTCCACCGGTTCCCACGTCCTTTCCTCTGGGCCATATCCTTTCCATCCCACCAAGTACTGTAGCTTGTTCCTCCGTACCCTCGAGTCCAGTACTGCCTCTACTTCATATTCCAGTTCCCCGTTCACTATCTCCGGCGGTGGCATAACCAGTTGTTCCCTTCCCTCGATCTTGTTCGGCCGGTATGGGTCCAGTAGCGACGCGTGGAAGACGGGATGAATACGCCAGTGGGGCGGGAACTTCAGCTTGAATGCCATTTTACTTTCTCCCACCACGTCCACAATTTCGAAGGGTCCTAGCCGTTTCTGGTCCAGCTTTTGCGATGGGCGTGTCGTCTCGATGTTCTGCCGATTCAACCATACGTAGTCCCCTACCTCGAATCCCGGTGCTGGTGCTCTCTTCTTGTCAAATTCCCGTTTGTATCTCTTTTGTGCCCGTTCTAAGGTCCTTCGCAGTTCCTCGTGCGCTCGTCGGATGCGGTCAACGTAGGCTTCAGCGGCTGGGTTTCCGTGATGTCCGTCTGGGATAATCTTCAAGGTCGCTCGGGGGTGGTATCCATAATTGGCGTAGAATGGGGACATGCCTGTCGAGGAGCTTTTGGCATTGTTGTACACGAATTCGGCCAGGGGAAGCAATTGGCTCCAGTCATCCTGGTGATAGTCGCAGTAAATCCTCAGATACTGTTCCATCGTCTGATTTGTTCGCTCTGTTTGTCCATCAGATTGCGGGTGGTATGCCGTGCTTCGGTTTCCTTTTACTTCCACTATTTCCAGCAGCCGTCGGGTGAATTTCGCCACGAACTGGCTACCCCGGTCCGAGACAATGTCTTCTGGGAGTCCGTGGTTCTTGAAAATGTTCTTCAGGTACAGGTCGGCCGTTCCTTCCGCCGTGATGTTCGAGTTTGTTGCAACGAAATGCGCCATCTTCGTGAACCGGTCCACGCATACGTATATTGCGTCATATCCCTGTGACGGTGGCAGCTGTACCACGAAGTCCATCGATACCGATTTCCACGGGCCCTCTGGGATGGGGAGGGGGTGAAGCTGACCGTGGCGGCGGCGGCGTGGCGCCTTGTTCCTTGCACAGGTATCGCAAGTCCTAATGTACTCGTTTACGAACTCCCTTATCCCTGGCCAGGTGTAGTCCCGCGTGATTAGCTCCAGCGTCTTTTCTTGCCCCAGGTGACCTGCCGTCTTTCTGTCATGGTGGGCTTCCAGAATCCTCAGTTTGATCTCGGTGTCTGCCGGCACATAGACTCGCCCCTCCTTTATCCATAACCCATCAGCCTGTTCCATGGTCCTCCGGTCTGTCGTTGTGTCTCTTTCTTGGGCCTCGCGAATTGCTTGTTCCAGGTCTTCGTCTCGTAACTGCTCCCGGGCCCCGACTTCCAGCCTCGCCGCGTCTAACCCTGTTGTGTCCACTTGCTCCGGACGGAGGAAAGGCGTTGGCTGCCTCGCCTTGTTTTCTGCTACGTAGTCTGGTCGTCGGGATAGCGCGTCGGGCTTGCCCCCCTGCGTTCCAGGACGGAAATGGATAACGAAGTCGTACTTTGCCAGTTTTTCAGCCCATCTGGCCTGCCGCCGGTTGTATACTTTCGTTTCCGTGAACCACAGCAGGTTGTGGTGATCTGAGTAAATCGTGATCTGTTGTCCCAGGCCTTCAAACAAATGGCGGTAGTGCTCCAGCGAGTCCACAATGGCTAGCATTTCCTTGTCGTAGATGTCGTAGTTCAGTTCGGCTGGGTTGAATTTTCTGCTGTGGAACGCAATCGGGTGCAACTTTCCTTCTGAGTCTAATTGGGAGACCACCGCGCCCAGGGCGTGTGTCGAGGCATCTGCTTCCAAGATAGTCGGCTGTTCTGGGTCGAAGTGCGTCAGGATGGGGGCCGTCGTAAACGCCGTCTTCAGTTGTTCAAAGGCTGTTTGGGCTTCCTTGCTCCAACTGAACTTCCTTGCCATGCTCTCTTTCTTCAGCAGTCGCGTGAGTGGGGCTGCCAGCTGACTGAAATCCTTGATGAACCGCCGGTAGAAGTTGGCCAGTCCCAAGAACATCCGGATGTCGTGGGGCGATCTCGGCGTTGGCCATGCCGTCACGGATTCCACCTTCTTTGGGTCCATCCGTACCCCATTTATCCCGATCACGAAACCCAGGAACTCCACCTCTTGCACGTGAAATTCACACTTGCTGGGTTTCAGAAATAGGCCCGCCTCTCTCAGTCGTTCTAGGACCTTCCGCACATGTTTGCGGTGTTCCTTCAGGTTGTCTGAGTAAATCAACATGTCGTCCAGGTATACCACCAGGAACTCGTCTAGGAAGTCTCGAAACGTGTCATTCATGTAGTGTTGGAATGTCCCAGGGGCATTGCACAGCCCGAAGGGCATCACCGTGTATTCAAACAACCCATAGCGACATCGGAACGCGGTCTTCCACTCCTCTCCCGATGCGATCCTCAGCCGGTTGTATCCGTCTCGCACGTCGAACTTTGTGAAATACTTCGCCTTGCTGATCCTTTCCAATAGTTCTCCGATCAGGGGCAGCGGGTATCTGTTCTTGATGGTGATTTTGTTCAGGCCTCGGTAATCTACACAGAGCCGTAGTGTCCCATCCGCCTTCTTGGCAAACACGATGGGGGCTCCGCATGGAGACTGCGAGTGGCGAATAAATCCCTTCCTCAGGTTCTCTGCGATGTAAGTCCTTACCGCCTCGAGTTCCGCAGGTGACAACTTATAGATCGGGCCGAACGGCGGGGCCCTTTTGGGTTCCAGGGGAATTGCGTGGTCATAGGGGCGGTGCGCAGGGAGCTTATCGGCTTCCTTCTTACTGAACAGGTCTGCGAACTCGTGGTATTCTGGGGGTATCGAGGATAGGTCAGGGTCCGGCCCTGCGGCCCCCATCTCCTGGCTAGCAAGGTGCGCCGCGTTGGCTTCCTCCATTGTCATAAAGTACAACTCCGTTTCCGGCTGGTTGCACACGAAGGCGAAGGCATTCGCACCTATCAGGGACACCTTCGGGGGTTTCTTTCCTTCGGGTTTCTGGGTCTCTGGGTGTCGGGTTTCTGGGTGTCGGGTCTCTGGGTGTCGGATCTCTGGGTGTCGGGTCTCTGTCTGGGTCCTTGAATATCGGGTCTCTGGGTCTGGTGTCTCTGGGTGTCGGGTCTCTGGTTTGGGTCGGTCTCTAGGGTGCAAGGGAACAGTGGTGCCGTAGTGTCTGCAGTTCGTACGACAGTAGTCGGAGTCAAAAGTCATGGTGTTTCTAGGATAATCGATCTTCGGGTTGTGTCTCTTGTGCCAGGGCATTCCCAGGATGATCGGGTGGGAGAGCGAGGCAGTGTCTAAGGCGAGTGGTTCTTCGTGGCCTGCAATGCGAATCTTGACAGGGTTATACTGGGTGATAGGTCCCGCTGGCGAGTCGTGTCCATCTGCCATGATCATGGTCGTTGGGGTTGTCTTCTCACGGTGGTCAGTCAGGGCGTCAGTTGAAAGTGCTTTATTGATGCAGCTGCCCTGGCTACCACTATCCAGCAATCCCCTCATCACCGTCCAGTCTCTCTGCCTTCCATCCGTGATCTCTACATCCACGAAGTGTAGGTCCGCATATTCTGGTTCGGGTTCAGTTTCGGGGAGCTTGGTGGCTGCCGAAGAGGGCCCCGGGGTCACTCTTGGGCATCGTCGTTTCCCGACGGCCCCTCTACTTTTCCGAGCTCCCTCCCAATCTCTGTGATTCTTACCCTTCTCTTGGGACATTCCCTACTCACGTGCCCATATTCCTTGCATGTAAAGCACAGTGCTCCTCTGATGCATCGGTCATGTTCTTCCTGGGACATCTTGCGGTGTTGGCTGTCCAACTCCATCGGCGTTGGTCCCACATGGACTGGGACAGGGGGAGGGCGGACTGCGGCTGGCGGGATTCCCCGTGTGGCTGGAACGAATGTGGGCTTTGGGTTGAAGGTGGGTTTCGTCTCTGGTTTCAAAGGGGGTGCAGTACGGGGCCTCATCTCTCACTCTCTCTCAATCCTTCTTGCCTGGAGGTGAGCGTCCAATCTGGATGCCCTGTCTTGTAACTCTTCAAAGGTTCTCCATTCCTCTTGTCCGGCCAGGAGGTCCTTGATCGTGTCCTTCAGCCCTCTGTAAAAGTAGGGGGCCAGGGCATTGCCATCCATCTTCGTGTGTTGGCTATGGCCAACGAATCGTACGCGGTACTCCGCCACCGATGTGGTTTGGTGGATGTTGCTGAGGGCCGCAACGGAGTTTCTTTCGAGGTTCAGATCTCCAAACAAGGCCCGTAGTGCATCAACCAACGTGTCGAAGGAGGTTAGTTCTCGTGGGGGAGGATCTTCGGGGTCGAGGAGGTACGCATTAATCAATGGTTGCATCCAGCTACGTGGGGGTCCATCCAAAAAGGACGCTGCCCAAATAATCTTTTTGCCTTCGGTGGTAAACTTGGAGGGTTGGCTGGCAATTCCCAACCTGCATGCCACCACCCATCCTTCCAGCTCCTTGTGGGATCCTGCAAAACGGGGAGGGTCTGCTGCCTTGATCTCATCCTGGCCAAGGGCCGCTGCCCCCTGCAGGGCCTCCCTGTGGGCTTGTTGGATGTCGATGCGTGCATTTTGAACTTCTGTTCGTATCCATTCGTTTTCGTGTCGGTGAGCTTCGATCTCCTTTGTTAGCCAGGTGACTTGTTCATGGAGCATGTTGAAATCCACTGCTGGTGGGGGTGGAGGTGTGGGCCTCATCTCTACGTCCCTGGATCCGTGTCCCAGGTGGTTCATGGGTTCGCTCATTTTCGTGTCTTCTCGGGGCTCCGTTTTCTGGTCTGGTCTAGTCTGGTTTGTCCTGTCCAATCGGCCGTGGTAGGCACCCTTATGAGCTTGCAAACTGTCAGAATGTGGGTTTGGGCGCGGACGCGGCGATTGGGTTCTGGGGGTTGTCTTGTTGTTGCAAGCTACCGAAATCTACGTGCTGTGTGAAAATTTTATGTACACCGGACTGCCCCCTGTCCCCAGTTGCCCTTGCAGTTGCCCTTGCAGTTGCCCTTG
>DATJWZ010000449.1:0-1144 GCA_035500795.1 Candidatus Eiseniibacteriota bacterium
GGTAGCCGCGATCACCCGCGTATCCACCTTGATCGTCTTGGAACTCCCCAGTCGCTCGAACTCCCCCTCCTGGAGAACTCGCAGCAGTTTGGATTGCAGTTCGATGGGCAACTCTCCAACTTCATCCAAAAGAATGGTTGAGCCCGAGGCGAGTTCAAACCGACCCATTTCCCGGGTCAGCGCTCCAGTGAATGCACCCTTTTCGCGCCCAAATAACTCGCTCTCGATCAGGGTAGCGGGCAAAGCGGCGCAGTTCACTTTCACCATGACACGACTCTTGCGGCGACTGTGTTCGTGGATGGTGCGTGCAATCAACTCCTTGCCGGTTCCGGTCTCACCGAGCAGCAGTACCGTCGAATCGGTGGGTGCTACTTGTTCGGCCTCCTGCAGCACCCGCCGAATGCCCTCGCTGTCGCCGATGACTTCGTGGTGATGGTGCTCCAGCTTTACTTCTTCGCGAAGATAAACGTTCTCTTTCTCGAGTCGTTGCTTGAGTTCTTCGATCTCCTGGTAGGCCTCATTCAACTCACGCTCGGCCTGCGCCCGGGAGAGAGCGTTAGCGAAAATCTGGGCCGCTAATCCAAGTCGATCCAAGAGGGATGTGGGCCATTCGCGCTCATGTCGCAATGATCCGAAACCCAGCACTCCTATGTTCTTTCCGCCTGCCGAGAGTGGAAACGTCGCATTTGATTCGGGCCCTCGCAAGTGAAAAGTCTCTTTGTCCTTTGCTGCTTCTTCGGGCAAGTCGTCAATCCGTGCGAAACTCACCCGTTGCCCCCTCAGCAATATGCGTGTCATCCACGGGAAATCGTCCTGCGTCAAAATCGGAAGAGCCTCAAATCCATCCGCCGCCCATGAGTGCGTGATGATCAACTTCTGATTCTCGGGAGATATCTGGGCCAGTGCACTGCGGTCCAAACCGAGCGCTTCACAAATACGTTTCTGGCCTTCTTTAATCTGGGCGTCCAATTGATCCGCGGAGAGGCTGATAAATGTCGCCGAAATTTCGGCCAGCATGGTTTCAAACTTCAACTGCTCCTCTACAGCCTGTCTTGAAAGTTGCTGGTCAGTTACGTCAATGCACGAACCGATATAGCCAAGAAACTTCCCGCCGGCGTCGAACCTGGGCGTTCCACGGTCAACG